>JBOFGX010000066.1:0-32576 GCA_051649345.1 Leadbetterella sp.
TGTAGAATCACTCCAAGAGGCCATTGAATTTCTGACGGGTGAAAAAGAGATTCAACCACTTGTTACAGATACCCGAGAGCTATTTTTTAATGCCATCAATGAGTTTGATGCTGATTTTTCGCATGTACAAGGTCAAGAAAATATAAAAAGAGCTCTGGAAATAGCCGCAGCTGGAGGACATAATGCTATTATGATTGGTCCACCTGGAGCTGGTAAAACGATGCTTGCCAAGCGTTTGCCCTCAATTTTACCTCCTTTGACTCTAGTAGAGGCTTTAGAAACAACCAAAATCCATTCTGTGGCAGGTAAATTGGATTCGCATTCTTCCCTTATTTCTAAGCGGCCTTTTCGGAATCCACATCATACGATATCCGATGCGGCTTTGGTAGGAGGGGGGAGCTATCCACAGCCCGGTGAAATATCATTAGCACATAATGGAGTATTGTTTTTAGACGAACTTCCGGAGTTCAAACGCACTGTATTGGAAGTCATGCGGCAGCCTTTGGAAGAGCGTCGCGTAGCCATTTCTCGATCTAAAATGGCGGTAGAGTTTCCAAGTAGCTTTATGCTCATTGCGAGCATGAATCCGTGCCCCTGTGGATATTACAACCATCCCGAAAAAACATGCTCTTGTCCTCCTGGCTCCGTAGAAAAGTATTTAAATAAGATTTCGGGTCCTTTATTGGATAGAATAGATCTCCATGTGGAGGTTACACCCGTGAGTTTTGATCAAATTTCTTCTACTCGAAAAAACGAAACGTCGACAGAAATTAGAGAACGTGTCGTGAAAGCGAGGGATATTCAAATAGAGCGATTTAAATCCTACGAGAATATTTACAGCAATGCTATGATGCCTGCTGAAATGGTCAAGAAAATCTGTGAAATTGGAGATGCAGGGAGAACACTTTTGAAAAAGGCTATGGAGAAATTAGGTCTTTCTGCCCGTGCTTATGATAGAATCCTTAAAGTAAGTCGGACGATAGCCGATTTGGCGGGATCAGAAGAAATTAAAATTGAACACCTTGCGGAGGCTATTCAATATCGTAGTTTGGACAGAGAAAGCTGGGCAGGCTAAACTTAATTTCATTTTTTGAGTTAATTAAGGACAAACTAAAAAATATATGTCTTTTAAAAACATGCTCTTCCTTTCTGTTTTAGTTGTTTCTTCTTTGGGATTGTATTCTTGCAATTCTAAGGCTTCTCAACCCGTATCTTCCATTGACGAAGAATCAGAAAAAAAAGCTATTTTTGAAGCTGTTAAGCAAGAGAGTAAAGATTTTTACAGCAAAAATTTTGATGTTTGGGCGAAAAACTATGTTCATTCTCCGAAACTGTTTTGGGTATGCGTAGAGCCTGATGTAACTTTGAGAGCCAATGGTTGGGATGATTTAGCCCAGTTTGTAAAAGGATGGATGAAAGAAAATCCGAATCCAGTTGATTACGAGAAGTCAAATTTCAAACTTGATAATGTAGAAATCTCCCTGAATGGTGATCATGCTTTTATTTCGCACAATGGGTCTAATCTTTTGGAAGATGGGAAGTCAACTCGATTTACTACAGAATGTAGAACTATGGTAAAGGAAGACGGTAAATGGAAAATTTTTGCCATGACCTCATACCCTCAAAATACCCCCGACAACGGAAGCACAAGTAACGTGTATGTTCACCAGGCGGTAAAATAATCAGCCTCTCCGATCTATATCACGTTGAACGTCTTTTTCTTTGATAGACTCTCTTTTATCATAGAGTTTTTTACCTTTGGCGATTGCGATTTCTACTTTTGCCAGTCCTTTTTCATTAATAAAAAATCGAGTAGGAATAAAAGTCAATCCTTTATCTACTAGCTTACCGTTGATTTTCTTTATTTCTTTTTTTGTTAATAGAAGCTTTCGGTCACGCAAGGGTTGGTGATTGTTGTATGTGCCGTTTTCATAAATGGATATATGGAGGTTTTTAAGTATAATCTCCCCATTATCAATCAATCCGTATGAGTCGGATAAATTGACTTTGCCCTCTCGAACAGATTTTATTTCCGTACCCGTGAGTACTATGCCCGCTGTATATACATCAAGAAGTGCAAATTCAAACTTTGCTTTGCGATTTTGTATATCTATCTGTTTCTGAAACGCCATGTATTCTATTTGAAAAAGTAAGGGATCACAAAAGTAATTGAAGCACTATTAAATTTCGTAAACCTACATAAAATAAAAAATCCCCGCCTCAATGATAGTGACAGGGATTCCGACTTACGTGCTTTCCTAATAATCCGTGTGCTAGTTCTGAACGAACCTTACGAAGGATTAAATCTTTAATATTTACAATACTCTAGGAGTACTTTATATTTTCATATTCTGAACAACAAATATATACTATCTTGAATTATATTCCAAAGTAAATACATATTTTTAATAAAAGTAAGAAGAAAACCCTTGCTTGTAAAATCTTTCAATAAAAATATTACCATTTCCATGCCAAAATTCAATTTTTATTTTTATTTTTTGTATTATTTTAGGAAAGTATTGATTTCAATTACATTAGATAAAAAAACTTTTTTTGCAAACCGTCTTTATTGCCCCTTTTCACATTTTATCTTTGTATAAATTTAAAAATCGAATTTATTGATCAATTCCCCCCTACAATCTACTCATAAAGCTCAAGAAACGGCGGTTTTGGTAGGTCTAATTACACAAAAACAAGATTCTGAGAAAACTAGAGAGTATTTAGATGAGCTGGCATTTCTAGCTACTACTTCAGGTGTGAAAACCTTGAAGACTTTTGTACAGCGATTGAATTTCCCAGATCAAAAGACATTTGTAGGAAAAGGTAAGCTTGAGGAGATAAAGACATGGGTACTTGCAAATGAAGTAGACACCATCATTTTCGATGATGAGCTTACTCCATCTCAGGTACGAAATCTTGAAAGAGAGTTTGAGAACAAAAAAGTATTAGATCGTAGTTTATTAATCTTAACAATTTTCTCTTTAAGGGCCAAAACAGATCAAGCCAAAAGACAGGTTGAGCTCGCCCAATACAAGTACTTACTCCCAAGACTTACACGAATGTGGACTCACTTGAGTAAACAAAAAGGAGGAATAGGCATGAGAGGTCCAGGTGAAAAAGAACTAGAGACCGACAAACGAATCGTTCAAGACAGAATTAGCTTTCTGAAAGATAAGCTAGATAAAATCGACAAGCAGTCGGCTACCAGAAGGAAAGAGCGGGATAGACTTGTGCGAGTAGCTTTGGTCGGTTATACCAATGTGGGGAAGTCTACACTTATGCAACGCTTGGCTAAAGCGGATGTTTTTGCCGAAAATAAGTTGTTTGCTACCATAGACTCTACTGTGAGGAAGGTGGTTCTTGCCAATATTCCTTTTTTACTTACAGATACTGTAGGATTTATTCGTAAACTCCCCACGATGTTGATCGAGTCATTTAAATCTACACTGGACGAGATTCGGGAGGCAGATATATTAATTCACGTAGTAGATATCTCCCATAATTCGTTTGAGGAGCAAATAGAGGTAGTAAACCAAACTTTGGCAGATATTGGTATTATTGATAAGCCCTTTCTACTTGTTTTTAATAAAATAGATAGTTTTAAACCTGAGTCTTCGGAAGGTCTTGATAAACATTTGGCTACCGAAGAAGATTTTGATATCAATCTTGAAAAACTTAAGAAGTCATATCTACAAAAAAACTATACACAAATAAGTTTTATATCGGCACGCGAAAATCAGAATTTACAAGAACTTAGACAGACCCTGTTTATGATGGTGAAAGAGCAGCATTTCAAAATTTATCCCAACTGGGATGCAGATAAAAACGCCATGTATCTTTGGCAAGATAATTATTCAGAAGGAGAGGAGTAGCTTTTTGATTTTAAGTCTATAAATTGGCGTTAGTCAGATTCAATTTTTTACTTTTGTTCTGAGAAATAATAATTTTAAAATCCTATGATAGAAATTTTAAAAGGTCCTTGGCATTGGTCAGTTGCAGGGATACTCGTTGGTCTTACTGTGCCTATATTGCTACTGATTGGAAATAAACCTTTCGGCATTTCGTCTTCCCTTAGGCATATATGTGCGGCTTGTTTTCCTGCTAGAATACCGTTTTTTAGCTATGATTGGAAAAAAGAAGTATGGAATCTATTTTTTGTAATAGGTATAGTATTGGGAGGCTTGTTTTCACATCTTTTTCTTAATGATCCCAACGAAATCATTATTGCTCCTTCTACAATTTCAGATTTGAAGGAGCTAGGCGTAACAACATTTTCGGGTCTGATGCCCACAGATATTTTTTCGTTGGAGCACCTATTGGATCTAAAAGGTCTTATTTTCTTTGTGCTTGGTGGATTTTTGGTTGGCTTCGGTACTCGATATGCCAATGGCTGTACTTCAGGGCACGCCATCACAGGATTGTCTAATTTACAGTTTGGTTCATTAGTGGCTACTGTTAGTTTTATGTTGGGTGGAATCCTCATGACACACCTTGGATTTCCATTTATTTTTCAACTTTTTAAATAATACTTTTATGGAATACAGTAAAGTTTCAGAGCAAGATTTTAGCCCTGGTACGGAAAATTCAAGAAGTAAGGGATATTTTTCTCCTAATATTAGATACTTGATTGTAGGGTTTTTCTTTGGGATAACCTTTGTGAAAGCAGAAATTATTTCTTGGTTTCGGATCCAAGAGATGTTTCGTTTTCAGAGTTTTCATATGTATGGTGTGATAGGTACGGCTGTATTTGTGGGAATGATTTCGATCTGGATACTCAAAAAATTTAACATAAAAACCATTCAAGGAGATACGATTGTATTCCCACAGAAACCATTTTATAAAGGTCAAATTTATGGTGGCCTTCTTTTCGGTTTTGGATGGGCAATCACTGGAGCTTGTCCAGGGCCACTTTTTGCTCAAATTGGAAGTGGCTTTGTAGTAGTAATAGTGACTTTAGGAAGTGCTATACTGGGTACTTGGGTGTATGGTAGATTTATGAATCGTTTGCCGCATTGATATTACAGTCTAAAAAATCCATATTTGAGGATACACCACAAGGCTCTGAATCCGTCTTTCCAGTTGATTTTCTTGCCTTCAGCGTATGTACGACCATAGTAAGAAACACCTACTTCGTAGATACGTATATTGGGAATACGTGAAATTTTGGCCGTTACTTCGGGTTCAAAACCAAATCGTTGTTCTTTTAAAGTCAGGGATTGTAATATCTTGGCATCAAACAATTTGTAGCAAGTCTCCATATCTGTAAGATTGAGATTGGTGGAGGCATTGGATAGGAACGTCAAGAATTTATTTCCAATCGAGTGAAAGAAAAACAGAATTCTGTGCGGTTTTCCGCCTATAAATCGGGATCCATAAACGACATCCGCAAACCCATCTATAATAGGTTTTAGCAATATATTAAATTCGTGCGGATCGTATTCAAGGTCAGCATCTTGCACAATTATGTGGCTACCTTTTGCATACTGGATTCCTGTATGGATAGCTGCTCCTTTTCCTTTGTTTACTTCGTGCTTATAATAACTGATCTGGATTTGTGGATTGGCTTTGATGTAATTTAGAATTTTCTCCTCCGTATTGTCCTTCGAGCAATCGTTTACGATAACGATTTCCTTTTGGAAGCCAGCGATAAGTTCTACCTCCTGAATTTTGTCTAATATAAGGTGCACTGTGCGTTCTTCATTGTACACAGGGATTAAAATAGACAGCATGGATGGTTTTGAAACGTCGCTCATGGCTTGAGTTTTAATTTATAAATCGCAAAAATCGGACTTCCGTCTCGCTCATTGAAATTTTTGACCGTAATTTTTGTAAAATTCTTATTTTTTATCATGTTTTCAAATACTTCTTTGAATTTTGGTTCAGAAAATCTGCTGGTCACCGAAACAAAATATAGGTTCTCTAAGGATTTTCCTTGTACATGATCATCGTAAAATACATCGGCGGCATTGGGTTGTTGATATAAAATCTCAAATTTTTTGGTCAAAAATCCATCCACGTATTTGTCCTGTTTGGTAAGGCAAAGGAGTTGCGTATTCATGCCCCAGTCCAATAGCACAAATTCCCCTTTCAGAGGTTTCACGTAGTTGGCAAGATCACCGATTGAATTCGACCAGTTGGGATTTGGAGTCTTTGACGAAAAAGCTCCTATATATGAACTGTAATTCGAAACATTGAATAGTAGCCAAAAACCCATGAATAAATAAGAAATCGAAGGCTTGTAGGATAAAAATATCCCGAAAACAGCATATATAACACAAAATGTATAGAAAGGAAACATGCTGTAGTAATGCCAAAGATTGGTAGCATTTTTTACTAAAAAAACTTGAGCACCTATTCCTAAAACTATCAATAAATAAAATAGAAAATACAGGTTTAGGTCTGAAAAATTCCTTTTTACAAGGTTTTTGATACAGATTCCTGTATAAATAACAATAAATAAAAGACTTATTTCAAATAGATAAAAGCCCATTTTGCTGATTCCTACTTGAAAGCCATTATTTCCTAGCGTATCTGCTTCTAAAAAGTATTGGATTCTATAAAAACCCGTTCCATCCATGATGCCTTTACAGAAATAATAAAAGAGCTGAATACGGTTTTGGATATACGTCCAATCGATATTCATTTTGGCATCAATTACTCCTGGGTTTAGTTTCGAAATAACAAAAAATACTCCCCATTCAAAAACAAACAGTATGCCCATATAGATCATGAATTTCCATCGGGATGCTCGAGGAATAAAGTAAATCAAAGCTACGGAAGCTCCTACCAAGGCATTGCAAAACCACATAAAGTTGAGCTTGTTAAATACGCCAAGAGACAGTATGACAATCAGGAATAGGTAGTATTTGATTTTTTGCTCTTTTACATATAAAAACAAGATCCAAATAGCGATGGATTTTAGAAAATACTCGATAGCAATAGGTCCCACATCCGTCCTAACCATGGCAATAAGTGTAGGTTCTACACAGAGGATCAATACAACACAAAGAGCTAAAAAGGAATTTTTTGTACTTATCAGCTGCGATTTGTAGATATACCATAGGCTGAAGCAGGTAAGCAGTATCATAGGAATACGAATACTGTATACATTAAATCCAAAAATTTTGAAGATAGGATAGTACAACCAAGCTTTTAAAGCTCCTATGTAATTGATTAAGAAGAATGTAACCCCAAATAGTTTTCTAGCAACGTAGGTTCTATTGTTGATTTCGCCAAGGGCAACATTGGCATATAAGATCTCATCGGTTTGTAAACCAGGGAATGCAATGTACAGGCACCCCAAAACAAAAAATAAGGCAATTGCTCCCCAAGCGATTATAGAAAATGATTTGTTTTCGGGACTGTTTAACAAGTTAAATGCATAAAATATTGCACAAATGTAAGGTAAATATATTACATACGTTTGACTTTACTATTGTAATACAAGCGATTGCACTAAGCGACAGAAATGGTTTGGATTCTGTAAGTATATGAAAATTATCACTTTTCAAACATCCTTTGTAGGATATTGAATATCTTATTAAAATTATGATTCACAAACCATTAATTTTGTGCTTTCATTTAACCCCAAGTTCAAACAAATTTTTTCGATGGCAACTCGCAAAATTCAATCGGCCTTAATCTCTGTTTTTTATAAAGATGGTTTAGACGTAATCGTAAAAAAACTGCACGATCTCAACGTAAAAATCTATTCTACAGGAGGTACTCAAACATTTATAGAAAATTTGGGCGTACCCGTAACGGCGGTTGAAGACCTTACGGCCTACCCTTCCATTTTTGGAGGTCGTGTAAAAACACTTCATCCCAAGATTTTTGGGGGTATTTTGCACAGAAGAGAAAATGCAGACGATGTGGCCACGGCTGCAAAATTTGAAATTCCCCCCATTGATCTAGTCATTGTAGACTTATATCCTTTTGAAGAAACCTTAGCTTCGGGAGCATCAGATGATGATATTATTGAAAAAATCGATATCGGTGGAATTTCACTTATTCGTGGAGCTGCCAAAAATTACGAAGATGTTATCATCGTTTCCAACAGAGATCAGTACGGTAGTCTTTTCCAACTATTAAATGCTAAAAACGGTGAAAGCTCAATCGAAGAGCGTAGAGAATATGCCAAACTTGCCTTTGCTACGAGTTCGCACTATGATTCGGCGATTCATGCCTATTTTGCAGGTATGACCGAAGGTGGTAACTTCAGATCACAAAAGCAAACCCCCTTGCGATACGGTGAAAATCCGCATCAAGCAGCCAGTTTCTATGGAGATTTGGATGCTATGTTTGAGCAGCTACACGGTAAAGAATTGTCGTACAATAATCTCATGGATGTGGATGCATGCGTGCGTCTTATCGACGAGTTTGATACCACAACTTTCGTCATCGTTAAGCACAATAATGCCTGTGGAGTCGCTTCTGCACCGACAGCAGTGCAAGCGTATAATCAGGCCTTGGCTTGCGATCCTGTATCTGCGTTTGGAGGAGTGATTATCACGAACGATACCGTAGACCTTGCCACTGCGGAAGAGCTCAATAAGTTGTTTTTTGAAATTTTGATAGCACCAGCGATCAATGAAGACGCTTTGACGGTTTTGAAACAGAAAAAAGATAGACGATTATTGATTCGTAAATCTGTAGAATTGTCCAAAAAACAATACAGAACGCTTTTAAACGGTGTTTTAGAGCAAGACAAAGATCTTTCAACTGAGAAAAAGGCTGACTTCAAAGTGGTTACACAAATGACTCCTACAGATGAGCAAGTGAGGGCTTTGGAGTTTGCATTAAAGGTATGCAAACACCTTAAATCCAACAATGTAGTTCTTGCAAAAGATGGTCAAATGTTGGCTTGTGGTGTAGGACAAACCAGTAGGGTAGATGCTCTCAAACAGGCTATCGATAAGGCGGCCGAGTTTGGGTTTGATCTGAACGGTGCCGTGATGGCTTCGGAAGCTTTCTTCCCGTTTCCAGACTGTGTAGAGATTGCTCATAAAGTAGGTATTCAAGCAGTAGTACAGCCAGGTGGGTCTATCAAAGATCAGCTATCGATAGATTATTGTAATACCAACGGTGTGGCCATGGTCATGACTGGCGTACGTCATTTCTTACATTAATACAGATATTTTTGGAGAAACTAGGTAGGTTTTCTTTTCCTTCAGAGGGATTCTCGAAATATTGGCAATTGCCAAACGGAAAGCGTATGTTGAGTATGCTGTCCTCCGTTCCTACGGAAAAAGAAATCAGTAGTTTTTCTAAGTACTACGTACAGTCCGATACTGTAGCAGATAGTATTGTTGAAACTGAGTTTATAAGTTATGGTTTTCGAAATGCGATGGCCTATATCCAGGACTTTTGGAAGAAACCTTCTCAAAACGAAGGATTTTCAGACTTATATCAATTGCTTTCGGATTGTTCAAAAGAACCCGATTGGTTAGACCATAAAAAGCTTAACAATGGGATACTTTTCTCCCAAAGAAGTGGAAATATGGGCTTAATGGTCCTTAGAAACTATTGTTTGTTAGGAGGATATGAGTCTGCCGCTATCAACAAACCTTTGGTGTATACAGCTGAGTTGAAAAATATTGCGGTAAAACGAATAGCCGAAACCCTTACATTCTGGGTAGATGTCACCGAAACAGACGCTTTGAAGGTAGGGGAGAATGGATTTCAAGCCATATTGAAAACCCGATTTATACATTCTCATGCTCGGTATCAAATCCTAAAATCAGGTACTTGGAAAACCGAAGAATGGGGTTTGCCGATCAATTCTCTAGATATGATGGCCACCAACCTGGGATTTTCATTGGTTTTCTTGGATGGACTACGCATGTTGAATCTTCAGCCATCTCAAGAAGAAGTAGAGGGATTGTTCCACTTATGGAAATATTTAGGCCATTTACAAGGAATTCCGATGGAACTTTTACCCGATACCGAGGAGGAAGCAATTCGATTGCTCTATATCTGGACGCTCAATCAACCTTCTGGTGATAAAGATTCTTTGGCATTGGCTCAGTCATTGATCAATCTACCTTGGCACATGAGTTCCATAGGTGGGAGGTTCAACAAATGGGCTTTATATACTGCAAATCTCGCATTTATGAATTTCTTTTTGACTCAAAATGCCTTGGATTCTATGCAAGTCCCGTCCTCGGGCTGGAAATGGGTACCGATATTGATTTCCAAATTGAATGCTCGATTTTTGAACCCGTTTAAGTCAGATGAAAGGTATTCCAAGTTTGTTCAAAAGGGCAGAACCGAACACGAAAAGGCTCGTTATCTATCGGGTTTGGAGCTTGATGCTAAGTCTCTATTTTCTAATTTAAGGAAGTGATATTTGTCAAAACATTTGTATGTGCAAACTAATGAAAAAATGATATAAAAGTTTATATTTATATAAGCCAATTACACGGATATGGTTCTTTTAGATGTTAGAACTTTATTTGTTTTTTATTTAAAGTAAGTTTATTTCTCGAATTAAATTTTGCCTTGCAGCAATTTCAAATTTATCATAAAAATGATGGGTCTTGAAAATTCTATCCATAGCTAAAAAGTAATTCAACACTTTTTTGCGGCCAGGATTATACATAAAGTCGGGATAGATGGCGTATTCCTTTCTAATATTTTTGATATACATGGAATATAGGTCCCATGATTGTCCTAGAACTGAAAGATCTGCGTCCGTAAAATAGTTGGTATCTTGGCAGCTTGACTCTTGATGGGATTTTGTGGCTACAATTTGTAGTTTACATTGATGTATTTTATGAATAGAAACGCCTAATTTTGATAACCGTTCTTCAGCAAATTGTGCACTTTTTTCTTCGTTGTCAGATTTTAAAACATTGTAGACTACATCATGATAAAAGAGGGTAAATAGGACTGTCTCCCAATCGTGAATTTTATCCTTCACTTCTTCCAGTTGTGACAATACACCAGAAAGATGTTCTAATGTGTGATAATGTCTTCTTTTATGGGAATATTTTGTCTCTATTTCAAACCATAAATCATCAATTATGCGGGTATTATCCGCAAAATGTCTTAAAAGTAAAACAAATGTATCCTTCAACATAGGTAATGTTTCAATGGGTAGCTTTGAGCTACAATTTCAACAGAAATTTTCATTACAAATACCCGTATCTTTCAAAGAAAAGGGATACTCTTTATTCAGGTTTGTTTGCTGATAGATTATCCCTTGTATTTTTTTGAACGGCAATAGCTCCAAATAAACCCAAAAGAAACGCAAACGCGTAAAAACCTTTTTCACTTGGTAATAAGGTGGCATTCCAAAGCCCTACAGCAAGTAAACATATTGATAGAATGGTACCAAACCAGCATATACCATAATAAAGATCTGTGACGGGAATTCCCTCAATTCTATCTCTCACACTTTTTTGGAGAGACACTACAGCAAAGAGTCCAAACATAAGAATGGTGAAGTAGTATCCTTTTTCGTTTAGGGGCATACTAGCTCTCCAAAGTCCGATTAAATATCCAAGCATACCTGTTCCTAATGCTATCCAAGAAGCAGCTATAAATGCTCCAGAGGTTTTTTGTGTCATTTTTGTATCAATTTTTATTTATAATGTAAGAATATTCCTGTATCTGTTGGAGTCCAAAAAGCACACTTTTGTCCACAAGACTTCAAGCCATTGTTTGCCCATGTATTACAAGTATGAAACAAACTGTAGCTTCCATTCGCCTCATAAAAAGCGTCGGTTTTGCCATAATTAGCATCTGTATTAATATAGATTGCATTACCATCAGTATCTTTTTGAAAACTATTTTCAATATACTCTATCAATTGAGCGTATTGATTTTTACTGATATCGATTTTTTTGCAATCTACGTTCTCTTTTATCGCCTTAAAATAAGTAGCATGAATGGCCGTAGTACTTAAGCCTGTTGCTGCTTTGAAAGCGACAGAGGTTTTCAGATCTGCCCAAGTTGGAGTTTCTAGATAAAAACCTTTATCTCCCCATCCCAGACCAAGATAGGTATATAATGTATCTTTTGAGCTTGTATTTTCAAATTTGACGAGCTTACTCCAATCTTTTTGATTGTTTCTAACCGGTACAACTATATCTGTATGTACACCATTGGTTTTTATGAAGATAGAGACTTCGTCTTTCTCATTACTATTATTGTTTACGGCGATTTTAGGTAATAAATACGCAGATAATAAATAGATCAATATAAAAGAAAAAAACACCAAAGTGAGGATTCTAAGGTATTTAAATACACGTTTTATGGGCATTTAATTTTGAGGTGGTTTAAATTGGGAGATATGTATTGTTTAATTTGATAATAAATATACAAATCATGTAAAAAGAATGGTAAAATATTTTATAAAATTATAGTTTCAAGCTCCTTATACTATTTGGAAAATCAAAGTAGGCAAACGATATGTTTTACTCTATGGCTTATCTTTTTGGAACGAACCTCAAATCTAATACTACTTCATACTTGTTAAAACTAGCAAAACATCCAAGACCACCTTTTACGTTTGAATAGACAGGAATAGGCTCAGAAAATGGATTGTTGGATGCTTCAAAATGATCCGATAAAGATGTTTGGTAATCATAAAACTCCTTGGATATAGTAGAAAGCTGAACCAAAAGTTTGTTTACTGAGGCAATAGTTATTTGTCGGGCATTGTATTTATCTGGATTAACATCGAAGTTAATTTCACCGATAGGACTTAAAAATACGTCTCCATCGAAACCTTTATCAGAGTAATAATTGCCTTTTCTATTGAAGCTATCACCTATCCAATTGAAATAAGAATACTCAGGAACCTTCAAGGTATCCTCTTTGCCATTCTTTGATTTAATTATTTGTAATGTAAATGTCATTTCACCCCATATCTTATAAAAATTAGGCTCAAATCCTTTATCTATCCAATAAAATTTAGCGTTGTACCCAACATTTTCATATTCACCATTTGCAAGTTTTGTTTCATACTGATTAACTTTTAGATCCTCCATTACAGCTCGATACTTCGGAACTGTCGTTTCAGCCTCTGCTTGTAAATTGCCAGACTTAACGGTAAGCTTGTACGTTTTACCCGATGACACTTGAATATCTCTTTGGCTGATTGTATAGTATTGATTCGTAGGATTATACTTTAATGTAACCTGTTTATTGTCGCTTGAAAGTGTAACGATAGCATCTGTAACATTGTTAGGCGTCACATAAACAAGAACAGAATCTTTGAGATTGGGATCATATACATTTTTATAAATAATTTGTCTTTCTGAATTAATAGGAATAGATTTTGTGACTTTTACATATATTTCACGGTCAAAAGGCGAAATAAAAGAATTGACCACTAGTTTTTCTCGTATATTCTCGAATTTGCTTATGTCGACATTATCTACGATAGTCTCGCATCCCCACAGAATTAAAGAAAAGACTAATAGTAGTACCTTTTTCATCAAAATTTAAAATTATAGGTTGCTGACGGAATAATGGGAAACAAAGAATACCTTTTCATCACGATTTTTGAGGTATTATTGGATGGAATAGAGCCCCTATTTCCAAATATAGAAATGTTGTTTTCGGGACCTACAGTATAAAAAAATGGATTTTTTCGGTTGTAGGCATTATAAATACTAAAATCCCAAATTCTCGTATGCCTTCTTTTCTTCTTACTAAGCTGTACTCCTACATCCAGTCTATGGTAAGGTTCTGTTCTAAAACCATTTTTACCTGAATACTCATTTACAATGAAATCACGCCAACCTGCAGCATCTTGCTCTTGAACGCCACTATTCCTACGAATATTGCTATTTTGTGTGGTATATTCTGATATGGGCACAGTCATAGCGTTTCCCGTTCCATATACCCAGGTTCCAGAAATAGTTATTCGTTTATTAAGTTCATATACACATACAATTGAGGCATCATGTCTGCGGTCATATTTAGGATAAAAGGATTCTCCAAAATTTAGTTTATCAAACTGCCATTCTGTTTTGGACCATGTATATCCTATCCAACCGCTGACTCTACCTAGCTTTTTTTGCAACAACAACTCTAATCCATAGCTGTATCCTTGTCCAAAAGTTACTTTATCCTCCCATGAAGAGTTGGGGTCTGGATCTAACGTATTAAGATCCAAAAAGCTAGCTCCTTCTTTGTAGTTTACGAGATTGTTCATGGTTTTGTAATAGCCTTCTACCATAAAAATAAGACCTGTATTTATATCATGAGCTATTCCAGTGGCCCACTGCTGCGATCTTTGTGGCTTTACGTGACTAGTAGAAGGCACCCAAAGGTCTGTAGGTAAGCCTAAGCCTGTATTGGAAAGTAAATGGACGTATTGATTCATAACGGCAAATGAGCCCTTAATAGCCCACTTTGGAGCAAGGGCGAATGAGGCCGTAATTCTGGGTTCTGGAAAAAAGTAAAATGTACTATCTGCTTGATAAATACTCGCCCTTATACCTATATTCACTTTGATTCGGGTGTTTGGTTGCCAATTATCTTCCATATAAATTCCCGTTTCTAAAGCATTGTATTTTTTTTGTCCTGATTGATTAAAAAGATCGGAGGTAATGACGGTGGCCTCTGGGGTAAACTTGTGCCTAGTTATTAAAATACCTGATTTAATCGTATGCTTGGCAGTGGGATACCAATCTAAATCATGTTTTAGAGAAAAATCTCGTATTCCGGAAAAGTAAGAGATTTTCAAATTATCTACATTCAAGCTACTGTCCGTACTCCCTTCTTCTCCATTTATTTTGAATTTATAATCACTGACTATAAATGAAGTATTTGAGAATAATTTTTGGTTATAAATATGGTTCCAACGCAATGTTAGGGTATTGTTCCCCCAATCGATACTATTTTCGAACAGACGGCTTGGTGTCTCGAAATTGATGTTGAAATCATCCCGACCTTTATATGTACTTATATATAATGTGTTTTTAGAATTGATATCATGGCTGATTTTCGCATTAAGGTCGTAGAAATAATATCCTCCAGTTACTTTGGTTGATTCTGTTTTGTTGCGATGATTCAAAAACGGTTTGGCCAATAGATCTTGGTAGGTTCTTCTTCCTGAAACAATAAAGGAAGTTTTGCTTGAGATTGGACCTTCTAAAACCAGTCTAGAGGAAATCAATCCTACACCTCCTTCACCGTGAAATCCTTTTCTATTGCCATCTTTCATGTTTATATCAATCACAGAAGACAATCGTCCTCCATAGCGAGCAGGAAAGCCTCCTTTTGTTAATTCAACACTTTTTACGGCATCCCCATTAAAAGTTGAAAAAAAACCAAATAAATGGCTCGCATTATAAATAACAGCATCATCCACGATGATTAAATTTTGATCTGGGCCACCTCCTCTGACGTATAAACCTGACTGCCCTTCAGAAGCCTTTTGCACTCCAGGCATAAGTTGTAAAGCTTTTAGGATATCCTTTTCGCCCATCAAAGTAGGAAGTTTTTTGATCTGAGAGATTGGAATATCCACCTTACTCATGAGTGGTGTTTGTGTGACTTTTGCTCTTTCTAGTTTGGTAGTGATGATAACCTCTTCTAGCTCATTGCTTGGGGTAAGTTCAAATTCTAGCTTCTGGTCTATTTTTTTGAAAATAGGTATGACTAGAGTATTGTATCCTACATATGAAATCTTTAATGTTATGGAATCTTGGGGCTGGATTGTAAGCGAAAAAAAACCAAATGTATTTGTTGTCGTATTTTTATTGCCAAAGCTAATATTCACTCCCATCAGTCTTTCTTGTGTATCTTTTTCTTTTATTATACCACTAATGGTCACGGGTTTTTGAGCAAACACGCTTGAGCACAAAAAGTAAAAAAACACGTAAATTTTATTCATTTTTTAATTGGAATAAATCATAAACGAAGCTTAATTTTATGTATTAGAATCCAAATGTAAGATTAATTGCTTGGGTAAAAGAAGCCCCAGTATCATTACCAAATCGTACCAAATTGACTAAGTTGAAATTAATTGGGTGTCCTTTTGGTTTAGCCATAGTTTTTGTAATAATAAGAGTAGGTCCAAATCTCCCACTAGTTTCAAAACCCAATCGAGGTGTGACTATCCAATCTTTTTTAAAGATAAAGCTAACGCCAGGGTGCAGCATAAGATTATTCATTTTCGTAATACCTTTTTCGTGTCGTATAAAACCAACTATTTCAAGGTTATAGGCATAACGTTTAGCCTTTTTTATTATTACAGCTGTTGTAATCCCCATTTGATAATAATCCCTGAAATTAGGAGTGACTTCAGCTTTTTGAACAGTATATAATGGGTGTACTATCCCAATATAACTAGAAATTTTTGTTTCCGAGGGTATTTGGCAATAAGATTTTTGAAGCATAAAGCAGAGGACAATAATAAATGATACCTTTTTCGAAACGAACATCCAAATAGTAATTTTAATCATAACATTGTAGAGTTCAAAAATGATTTTTATTTTTTAAAATCTTACAAAAAAAATACCCCAAAATCATGGGGCATTTTCGAGTTTACCTTACCTCATCTGACCGTTATTCACTTTTTCTACTTAGAAGCTTGGCTGTTTTTATGAGTTTGATTAGTTCTGCCCTATACCCTTCTTCATCTTCCCCTTTGGCTTTTTTAGCTATATCTATGGCTTGATCATAGTTTGCTTTTCCGGCGAATTCCGATTGCCTTAATAATAATCCAAACTCGGTAACTGCGGTAGCTAGTTTAAAATTTTCTGTCGTGTTTTCGAAGGATATGGATTCGTCTTTTACGGGTTTCGTCATTAGCAAACTTTTATCTCCATCGGGGGATTTATACCGCAATTTTATGGTGAGTACTTCGTCTGAATCGTTTTGATCTACTTTTTCTTGACTCGGTTTTTGGTATTTAAGCTTATCAACAGTTGAAAGATAAGTACTGTTTACATTAGTAGGGATTATTTCGTAAACGGCTGTTACTGTATGACCAGATCCTATTTCTCCTGCATCTTTACGGTCATTATTGAAATCTTCAGCCGCCAATATTCTGTTTTCATATCCTATCAGCCTATATGCACTTACTTTAGCAGGATTAAACTCCAATTGAAGTTTCATGTCTTTTGCGATCGTGAATAATGTACCCCCAAACTCCTTCACAAATACCTTTTCTGCTTCTTGAATGTTATCAATATATGCATAATTACCGTTTCCTTTATCAGCTAGAAGTTCCATTTTGTTGTCTTTGTAATTACCGAGCCCAAAGCCCAAAATGCTTAAAAATACCCCACTTTCTCTTTTTTCTTCAATAAGGGTTTTTAAATCGTTTTCATTCGAAACACCAACATTGAAATCTCCATCTGAAGCCATAATAACGCGATTGTTGCCGCCTTTTACGAAGTTTTCCAAAGCTAACTTATAGGCTAATGTTATACCTTCTCCGCCAGCTGTAGATCCTCCAGAAGATAGACTATTAAGTGCTTTTTTGATCATTTCTTTTTCATTACCCGCAGTAGGAGATAAGACCATACCTGCTGCACCTGCGTACACAACTATAGCCACTTTGTCTTTGGGTCTTAGTTGATCTACCAATAATTCAAACCCACGTTTTACTAAAGGAAGCTTGTTTTCATCTGACATAGATCCTGATACATCAATTAAAAACACGAGATTGGAAGCGGGCAAATTCTCTACGGGGATTTTTTTTGCTTGAATACCAATTTTAAACAATTTTAGCCCTTCGTTCCAAGGAGAATCTGAATACTCGGTATTTATACTTACAGGATCATTTCCAGTAGGTTGTGGATAATTGTAATCAAAGTAATTGATCATTTCTTCAATACGAACGGCATCTTTGGGAGGTAGGTAACCGTCATTGAGCATACGCCTTACATTGCTATACCCGGCTTTGTCCACATCAATAGAAAATGTTGAAAGAGGCTCTTTACTTACATTTTGAAATACGTTTTGATGTACCTTGGCGTATTCTTCATTCGAAGTTTCTACATCTGAAAGTCTCGATTTATCATTTTCTAGTTTGCGTGAATTTGAGTTTTGAATCGAAACTCCTGGAACCCGACCATTTATTGCTTGCTCTGCAGAATGTATTTTTTTTGAAGATATAGCCGAAACCGAACCTGTCATCTCTTTTTTACGAACGGTTCCATATCTAATCACAACACTTTCATCAAGCGTTTTTTGATCCTCCTTTAACCGTATAAAAACGGAATCTGAACTTGAAATAGTAATTTCTTGAGAAACATACCCTATAGAACTAGCTATCAAATGTTTGGTATTTGTAGGAACTTCAAGCTTGAAATTCCCATGAATATCCGTGGTCGTATTCGATTTACTATTTTTTATGTAAATGGATACTCCTGGTAAAGGCGAATTATCTGCGTCTGAGACCACCTTGCCTTTAATAACTCTATTTGTGGTGAACGAAAAATAAATAAAGGCAAGTGTAAGAAGAATGAAAGTTTTCGTTTTCATAATTTTAATTGTTTATTTGTTTCAATAACTAGAATCAAAAACTTCTTAGATTCCATAAACATTTTTAAAATATTTTATAAAATGGTGATAATGTTATGTGTATAATTTTCTCTATTTATGTTTTTTAAAAAAAAGAGCCCCGAATTAAATTATACAGATGTTGAACTTTTAGCCTCCTATAAAGTCACGGGCGACTTAAAAACATTGGGTCAATTGTATGAGCGTTATATGGAAATGATTTTTGCGATATCCTACAAATACCTCAAAAACCAAGAAGAAAGCCAAGACGCTGTTATGCAGATTTTTGAACACTTGGTCGTGAAACTACGTACGCACGATGTCGAAAACTTCAGAACGTGGATTCATACCGTTGTCAGAAACTATTGCTTTATGATACTACGAGCGGATAAATCAAATCTTGGGAAAAATAATGCATATGTTTTTATGGAAAACACAGATAACCAACATCCATTTGAAGATGTACCATTCGAAATAGATAAAAATGAAATGCATTTGGATAGATGTATCGAAAAACTACCCTTAGAGCAAAAAACAAGCATACGGTTGTTTTATTTACAAGAAAAATGTTATCAAGAGATAACAGATATCACTGGTTTTGAGTTAAATAAAGTAAAAAGTTACATACAGAATGGTAAAAGGAATCTAAAAATTTGTCTAGAAAAAAAGAATGGATAAGTCGAAAAAAGAAAACCCATTGCTTGCTGAGGATATAAAAAAGTATCTTTCTGGAGAAAGTGATAATAAGCATAAAGTAGAAAGAAAATTACTTTCTGATGCTTTTGCTTTAGAGTCGCTTGAAGGTTTTGAGGCTATGCGAACGGATGAGGTGTCTGAGACTAGAGTTATGTTAGAGCTACAACAAAAATTGAATACTAGAATTCAGAAGAAACAAGAAAATAGGTTTTGGACCTTACGGTCAATAGGAGTTGCGGCATCTGTATTCATACTTTTAGGCGTAGGTATGTATTATTTAAACGTAGCTAAGCCAGATACCCCAGGTTTAACGATTAATACAAAACCAAAAGTGAATACAACTCAAGAAAGCCCTTCTAATATTCCCTTGGCTAAAAATGAAAATAGTATTGAATCGACTCCTAAATCGACCATTGCCAAAGTCGAAAAATCAAGAAAGCAAAATGTTGATTCTGAAAGCGAAGTAATAGAAGACAAGGCAAAGGAACGGACTAATGCCTATCAAGAAACGTCGGATCTCGTTAAACTTGAAGAGTCTCAGATAATAGTTCAATCTCCTAGCTCAAATGTACATCCAAATAAAAGTATCAATAAGCGTTTAAGTGAAACAGGTGCAAGGTTTGAAGGGGAAATTATGGATTCTTATAATCATCCAGTAATAGGTGCTACTGTTCTAATTAACAAAAAAAGACAAAGAGGGGAAAGTAGTATTGATGGAAGCTTTGAGATTCTGGATACCGAAATTGGTGATACCCTGACCATCCGTTCTCCAGGATATAAAGAAAAGAAGGTAGTCGTTGCCGATTATACTCATAAAACCATAAAACTAGAAGATGAACATACTGAGGGTTCCATTGCTTTAGCAAGAAAAAAGGATATTAAACTAGAGACAGATATCAGTTCAAAGATAATAGAACCAAAGCCAACGATGGGCTGGAAAAGTTTTGATGAAATGTTGGTATCTGCTGCTCGTCAAACGGGAGCGGTTAGTAGTATTAATTTCGACAAGCCTATTCATGTAGAAGTTGTCATAGAGACATCGGGAAAAGCCTCAAAAGCGGTAGTAAATGGCGGTGACCTCGATGATAATGAAAGTCAAGAAATTGCCGAAACAATTAAGAAAAATACGAGATGGTTTCCTGCACAAAAAAAAGGTAAAAAAATAAGAAAGTCTGTCAGTCGAGAAATACAAGTTAAATAATGATCCGAAAATCTGCTAATTTCGAATATTTCTTAATGATAATTTAATGTGAGCATTTAAAGGTTTATTAGTACTTTTGAGCGATTAGCGAAATTAAGTTAAGCTTTAATAATTAATCATTGAAATAGTTAAGATTAATTATTATTGTTTAGGTGCAATTTCACTACTCGTTTTACATAAGTTTTTCTAAAAATTTAATTCTAATATCTTTTACAAAATTTAAGTCTTATTGGCAGAATTTTTGTTAGTTAAGTTCTTACCAAATTGTTCACTCATAATTCTATTAGAGATGAAATTTAACTTTACGTTTTTTTTATCATTTTTTGCTTTTTGTAGTTCCTACTCTCAAACCCAGAGAAATCAAGTTGTTATTGGTATGGGTAATGTTCGAGGAGCGACCGTGACCGCAAGTTCATCTTCCACAAATGGTGTACGTACATTAAGTGCAGCAGGTTTATTACCCAATCACAATTCGGCTTCCAGATTTTTGGGTCAAGCGTCATTAGGGCATAATCTTTCTCAGATTACCAACCTTACCCAAGTAGGTTTTGAATCTTGGCTTAATACACAGTTGAACATGAGCAATCAGTTTGGGATCGAAACCTATCTTAGAGGTATTCACCAATCTATGGTAGATTCTTTGAATAGAACTTCTTCGGGCAATACACTTGATAATGTTGGGGTGGGTAATTGGCATTTTGATATATCTTATTTCCAAGGAAGTATGGTTGCACAAGACGTATTGAGGTGGAAAGTGGCGTTAGCATTAAGCGAAATTTTTGTTACATCTCGTATTTCTACATTCGATGGCAATCCATATGCTCTTGCAAGCTATTATGATATGCTTTTGAGAAATTCTTTAGGAAACTTTAGAACACTTCTTACTGATGTAACGTACCACCCAACCATGGCGGTATATCTTACTTATATGAATAATAAGCCCGCAGATAACTATCAAGGTAGACAAACATTTCCAGATGAAAACTATGCTCGTGAAATCATGCAGCTTTTTACAATAGGGTTGTACAGGCTCAATATGGACGGCACAGAGCAAAAAGATGCAAATAATCTGTCGATACCTACCTATACAAATACAGATATCGCAGGTTTGGCTCGTGTATTTACAGGTCTATCATGGGGGAATGCCAATGTTTTAGGGCAAAATCCTCAAGGAATTTGGAAATATACTCAGAGAATGAAATTTTTTCCGAAGGATAGAAGTAGGAGTAACAGAGTTATTGATGGGCATGATGCTGCTGCAAAATCATTTTTAGGACTCAATTTACCAGCAAGAACGGATACCTTGCAATATGAATTAGATATTACACAAGCATTGGATCATTTATTTAATCACCAGAATGTAGGTCCCTTTATTGCAAGAAGGCTGATTCAACGATTAGTAAAATCTAACCCTTCCCCAGCTTATATTCAAAGAGTAGCCACCGTATTTGCAAATAATGGAAGTGGAGTGCGTGGAGATATGAAATCTGTAATACGTGCAATTTTGATGGATACAGAAGCTAGAGAATGTTGCAATGATGAATTGGATAAAAACTCATTTGGTATGCTAAGAGAGCCATTTGTCAGATATATGCAATTAGTAAAGGCTGTTCCACTTACAAACACAGGTAACACATATAGAAATGTAATGTATAATGTTTATCAAAATTTGGGTCAAACACCTCTTTATGCCCCTTCTGTATTTAATTTCTTTTTACCCGATTATGCACCAGATGGCCCCGTTAAAAATTCTTCTAAATATGCTCCTGAATTTCAACTATTAAATTCTCAGTCGTTTACAGGTTATCAGAACTCGCTACATTATTGGATTGTAAATGATGGACCAACAGAGTACTGGAACCTTTTCAACAACGAAACGTATAAACCCGATCAAGATCCAGGATTTAATTATACCAATGATTTGCCACTGACAGCAAATAATAGGTTGATTGAACTTATTGATAAATATAATATGATATTGGCAAATGGTAGACTTTCTCCAAATAGTGTCAATTTTATTAAAAATGCTATTATGGCAATGCCTCCAAGTGTAAATGCTAGTGGTGTTATTAATACTAATTTAGCGACAGATAGAGTAAGGATATTGATATATTTAATTATGTCATCTCCAGATTATTTAATTACTAAGTAATATCCGAAAAATTTGAAATAAATGAAAAGAAGAGAATTTCTTAGGACGGCAGGTTGTGGAGCAATGGGGGCTACTACCCTTATAAATACACTTGCCAACCTCAAAATGATGAACGGATTATTAAATAGTAATTCGTACGATGCAAACAACTTCAATGATTATAAGGCTTTAGTTTGTATATCATTTAATGGTGGACTAGATTCATATAATACACTTATTCCTAGGGGGACAACTACTGGAGGTGATAATGGATTCAACGAATACAAAACCCTGAGAAGTGATTTAGCAATTGCCAATGTTAATGATGTTTGGGCACTTAATAATCCTGCTTTGGTTGCTCATCGTGGAATTTCGTCTGCCTATAACTCTTTTGGAGTTCATACAGCCATGCCTGAGGTACAAACGCTCTTTAATCAAGGCAAGCTAGCTTTTATGGCCAACATTGGTACGCTTGTGGAACCGATAACGAATTATCAACAATATAATAGTGGTCTTAAAAAAATCCCATTAGGATTATATTCTCATTCGGATCAATGGCAACAGTGGCAAACTTCTCTTCCCCAATCTCGCGAATCGCTTGGCTTTGGAGGACGAGTTGCTGATTTATTATATTCATCAAATTCCAATCAACAGGTATCTATGAATATTTCTTTGGCTGGTAAGAACTCCTTCCAAAGGGGGAAAGAAATTTCTGAATATGCTGTAGGTCAAGATGTAAGTTCTAACAATGTGGGTTTTGTAGGCTTACCTTCGTGGTATAGTAATTCTGGATTGCTTACACATTTACGAGATGAGGCTATTCGGGATATGTCTACAGATTATTACACCAATCTGATGAAGAAAACGTATGCTACTACTACAAAGAGTGTCATGTCTTCATTTGAAGTTTTTAAAGATGCCCTTACTAAGGTTCCAACCATAACCACATCTTTCCCAGATTCTGAAATATCCAGAGATTTATTGGCAGTGGCTAAAATTATGAGCGTAAGGACTTTTATGGGAGTGAAACGCCAAATATTTTTTGTAGATTTTGGTGGTTGGGATATGCATGATAATCTAGTTACTGGATTGAATAATAGATTACCCATGGTTTCACGAGCACTAAAGGCTTTTTATGATGTGACTGTAGAATTAGGAATAGCTGATAAAGTAACAACATTTACGATTTCAGATTTTGCACGTACAGCTACATCCAATGGACAAGGTTCGGATCATGGTTGGGGAGGGAATTCAATGGTTATGGGAGGAGCAGTGAATGGAAATAAGATTTTCGGAGCATTTCCGAAGATGGATGCGACCTTACCTACAACATCCAATAATACAAATACGCAGTTGAGAAGTATTTCAAATCGTGGAAACTTCATTCCTGCTGTGGGTACAGATGAATTATATGCTGAATTAGCACTTTGGTATGGAGTAAGTCCGTCTGATTTATGCTATGCATTGCCCAATTTAGGAAATTTTTACACCTATTCTACCAATAATTATCCTTTGGGATTGATGAACTTTAGTGGTACCTCAATATCGACAAATGATAGACCACAGGGTTGTTTGACTTTCTGATAAATTTTAAATACTGATTACGAATTTAGAAATGAAAAATAAAAATTTTACCATTATTAATCGAATTTGGGTTATTATTTTCCTTGTTTTTGTATCATTTTTTTCAATAGAAAAAGTACATGCTCAGTCAAATTGTATAGGAAATCCAGGTGAAATTACTTGGAGTTATTGGAATGGATTTACATCTCAACCAGATTCTAATGACCTTTGGGCGTTAGAGAATTTTCCATCGAGACCTACTGGTTCACGTAAGTTAGGCACAACCGTTACGCCATCCAATTTTGATAATAATTTTGCCTCTATGATTCGAGGATATATAAAGGTCAATTCTACTGCCAATTATTATTTTAATGTTACTGGTGATGATGCGGGTATATTCTACCTTTCATCTGATAATAATCCAATTAATAAAAAGAGAAGAGGTCATTTCCCTGGTTATACTGCTGCCAATGATCACAAAAAATATCCATCTCAAACCTCTCCACTTACCCAATTGGTTGCGGGCCAATATTATTATTTTGAAATGCTAAGTTTCGAAGGTGGAGGAGCCGATAAAATGAATTTATTTTGGAGAAAACCTAATTCACCCGATACTGATACTACATGGATGGTAATAGATTACACGAATTTATATGATTATACATGTGGGCAAACGTGCCCAGCAAGAGGAACTTCATGTAACGATAATGATGCTAGTACCACTAATGATAAACAGGATGGGTTTTGCAATTGTGTAGGTGTAAAACCTCCCACACACCCTTGTGTAGGAATCCAAGGAAAGGTTGATGCATATTATTTTGATAATATCAATGGCTCCTATGTAGAAAATGACCTTATAAATGCTCCTAAATTTCCTCTGCTCCCAGATAGAAAAGAAAGTTTGAATGGGGCTTTTGGGCCAATAGCTGTTGGCAAAGAGAATTATGGAACGTTAGTACAAGGATACCTCACTGTTCCTCAGTCTGGAAATTATGAATTTTTGTTGACTGGAGATAATCAAACCATGTTTTATTTGAGTAAGAATGACTCCATTGAATATAAGCAAACACATCAAGCCTTAGTTTTTTATGGTGTTGGAAGTACGGAATTTAATAATTCATCATTTCAGAAAATAGGTCCATTAACTTTACAAAAAGGGAAATATTATTATTTTGAGTTTAGACATAAAGATGGTTCGTGGAGTGATCACTTCAATATTTTTTGGAAGACGCCATTTCATGAGCAAAGACAGTGGAAGCGAATTCCTACTACTTATTTATTTGATTATAAGTGTGAGGTTTCATGTGTACCACAAGGAACATTATGTGATGATGGGAACCCCAATACCAACAATGACCAGTTTAATAACGCTTGTGAGTGCGTAGGTACGCCTTGTACTGGAGCCAACTGCAATGATTTGGGTGCTCGATATGTAAAATATGATGCCTGTGGATCTACTAATACAATGACCACCACAACAGAATCTTCATGGGAATCATGTACGGCTTCTACTAATCCCAATCCCTCTCGATCAAGCAGTCAACATTGGATACGTTATGATTTAGGTAATGTGTATAAATTGAGCTCTTCGCGAGTTTGGAACTATAATGTTGCGGGTCAAACCAACAAAGGGTTTAATAATGTGGTGGTAGATTACTCTTTAAATGGTACCAATTGGTTTCAGCTTGGAGGATCTTATACTTGGCCACAAGCTCCAGGAACAGCAGATTATCAAGGTTTTTTAGGTCCTAATTTCAATGATTTAAAAGTAAGATACGTATTGATTTCAGCTACCTCCAATCACGGAGGTTCGTGTTTTGGATTTAGTAAAATAGCATTTGATGCTCTTTTGTGTGATAATGCCAATACAACATGTGATGACGGGGATCCTTTTACAGAGTATGATAAGTTTGATAACAATTGTACATGTAGGGGTGTAAATATCAATTGTGCTTCGGATACTTTAAAACTCGATAGAGTCACATTGGATAACGGTTCTTTTCAGGGCAAAAAACGAGTGGAATCCATTAGCTTGATTCCATCTACAAAAAACATCACATTTACAGCTGGGAATAATATTATTCTTATGCCAGGATTTGAAGTAAAAAGTTCGGGTACGTTTACGGCGAAAATCGAAGGTTGTTTGCAGCAAGCATTGTTAGAAGATGAAGCTAAAGCCAAGAAAAGAGCTGAAGAAATGGGTCTGGAAACACCTTCACAATCAGCCACAGAATTTGGTACAGATAGCTTAAAAACCAATATTAAACGTGTTTTATTTAGGTTAAACAAGCCTGCTTATGTGAAGCTTTCTCTTAAAGACTCCAAAGGCAAAACAATAGTAGCATTACTTGACCAAAAGTTTGAGCTACTTGGTACTCAAATAAAGTATATACCAACTACTTTGTTGACAAAAGGAGAAGAATACACAGTGGAACTATTGGTGGATAATGAGAATTTATCTCAGAAGTTTATAGTAGAAAAGTAAAAATTTTGTAGGAATCATTGTATTTCAAATGTAGATTTCTTTTTTAAAAGCTATTTCTTACTTCTTTAATGTCTATGGTGTAGTAGTATAAGTCATCGGATTATATTGACTATAGTTATAAAACCATGACCCGTCTTATCAATTCAATACTTTCTTACTATTATTACTACTTTATTTCTTAACAAGTAGTAATTTATTTTGCTTTCTATTTTGGTAAACATACATTTGTAATGTTTACTATAAAAAATAGATTAAAGACTTTTTTTTAGTATTTTATCTAGTTCCTATTTTAGATTAATATGCTTATAATAAACGTTGTATGCATTTTTAAGGCAATATTTTACCTTCTCAATTACTTAAAATGAAGAAATTTACAATTGGTGTTGATTTTGGAACTGATTCTGTGAGAGCCTTGGTCGTGGATACCACAACGGGAGCCAATATGGGGACAGCTGTCCAATACTATTCTAGATGGAAACAAGGGTTGTATTGCGATCCTTTAATTTCACAGTTTAGACAGCATCCCTTGGATTATGTAGAAAGCCTTCAAATAGTGGTTTCTGAAGCTTTGGCTGATCTGGACGAAGACGTAAAAAACAATATAGTAGCTATTTCTATTGATACGACGGGTTCAACCCCAGTTGCCGTTAATAAAGAAGGGATTCCTTTGAGTTTAATGCCTGAGTTTGCCGAGAATCCGCATGCGATGTTTATTCTTTGGAAAGACCATACCTCAAACTTGGAAGCGGACCAAATAAATACATTAGCTAAATCTTGGAAGATAGATTATACAAAATTTGAAGGAGGAATTTATTCTACTGAATGGTTCTGGGCAAAAATCCTTAGGACTTTACGCGTATCCAAAGACGTTCGCGAAAATGCGTTTTCTTGGGTAGAGCATTGCGATTGGATATCGGCTTTGTTGACGGGGAATGTAAATCCGTTGATCTTGAAAAGATCACGTTGTGCGGCAGGACACAAAGCCATGTGGCATGAAGAATTTGAAGGCTTACCTTCAGAGGAGTTTTTGACGACTTTAGACCCCCTTTTGGGTGGTTTGCGAGATAGGCTTTTTAGGCATAGTTATACCTCAGATATGTCTATGGGGAAGATTTCTGATGATTGGGCGAAGCGATGGGGATTACCCAAAGACGTAGAAATTGGTGTTGGTGCTTTTGATTGCCATATGGGTGCAGTAGGGGCAGAAATCCAGCCCTATGATTTTGTACGTGTAATGGGAACGTCCACCTGTGATATGCTCATTGCTCCCAACGAAGAAGTGGGCGATTTGTTGATAAAAGGTATTTGTGGTCAGGTTGATGGCTCCATAGTGCCAGGAATGTTGGGTATGGAAGCAGGGCAATCGGCCTTTGGTGATTATTATGCTTGGTTTCAAAAAATGTTAACAGGTCCAGTAGCCGATCTATTGGGAGAAGGGATAGCGAGTCAGTTCTCAGAGGTTCTGATTCCGTATTTGAGTAATGAGGCAGCCAAATTGCCTGTCACCGACAAAGACCCAATTGCTACCGATTGGATAAATGGTCGTCGTACGCCTGATGCCAATCATATACTAAAAGCAGGATTTATGGGTCTGAACCTTGGTACTGATGCAACTAAATTGTTTAAATCTATTGTAGAAGCAACGGCCTTTGGTTCTAAAGCCATCGTAGATAGATTTGTAGCAGAAGGCATTCCTATTAAGCAAGTGATTGCGATTGGAGGGGTTGCAAAAAAATCACCTTATGTCATGCAAACATTGTGTGACGTTTTGAACATGCCAATAAAAGTAGCCAGTTCGGATCAGACTTGTGCACTGGGTGCAGCCATGAATGCGGCGGTTGTAGCTGGTGTTTATCCTACGCTAGCAGATGCTCAAAAAGCCATGGGGTCTGGTTTTGATGCTTTTTATGAGCCGAGACCTGCTTATGTTGAAACCTTTAAAAAACTGTATAGTATATATCTTTCATTTGGTAATTTTATAGAAAACAATGCTTAAATCACTGGAATCATTCGAAGTTTGGTTTGTTACGGGAAGCCAAGATCTTTATGGAGAAGAAACGCTAAGACAAGTAGCTGAAAACTCGAAAATTATAGCATCGGAGCTAAATAATTCGTCGATTATTCCTGTAAAAATAGTCTATAAACCAACCGTAAAAAGTACGGAAGAAATCTATCAAACCTGTATTGCGGCTCATTTTGATCCTAAATGTGTAGGCATCATTACGTGGATGCATACGTTTTCTCCCGCTAAAATGTGGATTAATGGGCTTCAAGCCCTACAAAAGCCCATTTTGCACCTGCATACACAATTCAATAGAGATATACCTTTTGATAGCATTGATATGGACTTTATGAATCTCAATCAATCTGCACACGGTGACAGGGAGTTTGGATTTATGATGTCTCGTTTACGAATCAACCGCAAGGTGGTAGTAGGTCATTGGGCAAGTGAAAGTGTGCATCAAAAAATCAATGTTTGGGCGAGAGTTGCAGCTGCAAAACACAAAATGAAAACCATGAAGGTGGTGCGTTTTGGAGATAATATGCGGTTTGTTGCCGTAACAGAAGGCGATAAAGTAGCTGCTCAAACCACATTTGGGTTTGAGGTAAAGTCCTACGGGGTTGGGGATTTGGTGAAAGTAATCAACCAGATTTCAGATGCTCAAATCAATTCCTTGATCAAAGAGTATGAAGATACGTATGCTATGGCTTCTGGCTTGGTTTCATCGGGCTCTCAGAGAGGATCTTTGGTAGAAGCGGCTCGTATAGAACTTGGAATTAAAGCATTCTTAGAAGACGGCGGATATTCTGCCTATACCAATACGTTTGAAGACCTACACGGTATGCGTCAGCTTCCTGGAATAGGTTCTCAAAGAATGATGGCTGCAGGATATGGATATGGAGGAGAAGGTGACTGGAAAACCTCCGCCATGGTACACATTATGAAGTTTATGGCTACCGGTATGAAAGGAGGTAATTCTTTCATGGAAGATTACACCTATCATTTTGATCCATCGAATCCAATGGTTTTAGGCTCACATATGCTAGAGATTTGTCCGACGATTGCGGATGATAAGGTTCGATGTGAGATTTGGCCATTGGGAATTGGTGGAAAAGAAGACCCTGTACGATTGGTATTCAATGGAGCGGAAGGCCCTGCTCTCAATGTATCTTTGGTAGATCTTGGAAATAGATTTAGGTTGATAGTAAATGCCGTAAATGCTGTGAAAGTGACGGAAAAATTCCCGAAACTGCCTACAGCACGTGTCCTTTGGAAGCCTGAGCCTTCGATGGAAGTAGGTTTGCAATCATGGATATTGGCAGGCGGAGCACACCATACAGTATATAGTCAAAATCTATCAATAGAACATCTGGAGGATTTTGCGGATATGTTTGATATAGAACTGGTAGTAATCGATAAAAATACAGATATCAGAAAACTTAAAAATGATCTTCGATTAAACGATGCTGCCTACAAAATATTTAAATAATGGATATCTATAAAACGTTACGAGAAGAGTGCTTTGAGGCAAACATGATGTTGCCAAAGTTAAATTTGGTGTTATTTACCTTTGGAAACGTAAGTGCTGTAGACAGGGATAAAGCTGTTTTCGCTATCAAGCCCAGTGGTGTTTCCTATGGCATTCTGAAACCAGAAGATATTGTAATCGTAGACTTTGATGCCAAAATTGTGGACGGTAGTTTTCGACCTTCGTCAGATACCAAAACGCATGCTCAGCTTTATAAAAACTGGACTGACATAGGAGGTATAACGCATACCCATAGTACCTATGCTGTGGCTTGGTCTCAAGCAGGCAAGGATATTCCTATTTTTGGGACTACGCATGCTGATCATACCCACCAAGATATACCATGTGCAGCTGTCTTGTCAGACGAGATGATACAGGGCGATTATGAGTTTGAAACTGGGAACCAAATTTTTGATTGTTTCGAAGAAAAGAAAATTTCTCATACGGAAGTAGAAATGGTACTTCTTCAAAATCATGGGCCTTTTACGTGGGGTAAAAATGCCGAAAAATCAGTGTATAATGCGGCTGTTTTAGAAGAAATAGCCAAAATGGCTCAGCTGACCTTACAGATCAATCCTGATACTCCTCGTATCAAAGATACTTTGCGTTGGAAGCATTATGAACGTAAGCACGGTAAAGATGCGTATTATGGACAAGGTTGTTGAGTTTTGAATAAATTTTTTTGATGAAGGATAAAATAATAAACGTATTTAAGGAGAAATTTCGCCAAGAACCCGTAGTTATTACCTCACCGGGTAGAATCAACATTATTGGGGAACATACCGATTACAACGAGGGATTTGTATTGCCTGCAGCCATTGATAAGGCGATTTACGTAGGTATAACCAAACGTTCAGATTCCGAAATTCATCTTTATTCCTGCGAATTTGATGAATTGTTTATTACCAATCTTGCCCACTTAAAACCAGAAGCAGGTAAATGGTACAACTATGTTTTGGGTATTGTAGATCAAATTCAAGCTGCGAACCATTCAATAGGTGGATTCAATCTGGTTTTGGATGGAAATGTGCCTTTGGGTGCTGGATTATCTTCGTCTGCAGCTGTAGAATGTGCAGCTATTTTTGCTTTGAATGAGTTGTTTGAATTGTCTTTGGATAAATTTCAAATGGTGAAAATGGCTCAAATGGCCGAGCATACCTTCGCAGGGGTAAAATGCGGTATCATGGATATGTTTGCCAGCATGTTTGGGAAAGAAAACCATGCTATACGTTTGGATTGCCGAGATCTTAGTTATCAATACACCAATCTGGATTTGAAAGGATACTCTTTGGTGTTATTAAATAGCAATGTAAAACATAATTTAGCTTCAACTGCCTACAACGAACGTCGGGCACAATGCGAGCAGGGCGTATCGTGGATACGAGAAAAACATCCTGAAGTAGTTTCTTTACGGGATGTAACGATGGATATGCTTACGGAAATTGTCTATCACAAAGATCAATTGGTGTATACTCGATGCAAATATGTTGTTGAAGAATCTCAACGCCTATTAAGTGCATGCAAAGCTTTAGATGCAGGAGATTTTGAAGTATTGGGCTCATTGATGTATGCAACCCATTATGGTCTTCAAAACGAGTATGAAGTAAGCTGTAAAGAAATAGATTTTTTGGTAGAAAAAGTACAGCATAACCCTGTTTTTGTAGGTTCAAGAATGATGGGAGGGGGCTTTGGTGGGTGTACTATTAACCTTATAAGAGGTGATATAGACGAGGTAATGATACAGGAAATTGCCAATGAATACACCGCTAATTTTGGATTAGAACTTACAATAATACCCATTCAAATTGGAGCAGGAACAAGGCTTCTTTAGTATTTAAAATTAGTTTAGATGCTATTTTATCTATTAATAAACAGTAGATAAACGGTAAATAATTATTACTTTCTTCACAGTAATTAACATTTTTTGTTTTACCTTTTTTATATCCATACAATATAAAACTAATCAAAAAGTAATTTTTGTCATTCAGTATTACATTCCAAATTGTGAGTACTACAGTGGTATTCGCAATTTTTTTAATATTGTATTTATAATGGATAGTGGTTTAGTTCACATTTACGCATAGACTGGTTTTTTCCTAATTATGACAAAAAAACAAAACTTGTTAAGCGGCTCTGCACAAGAAGATATAACACCTAGTCTTGGTACTATAATTGGGGTGGATATGTTGTCTCACTATGCACGGTTCATTCATGATCCCCTCTATGCAAAAGCCTTAGTTCTTGAACAAAATTCTACTAAACTAGCCATTTTAGTTATTGATATTTGCATCATGGATTCTGCCTATATGAATGATATTAAAGCAAAAATCCATCTGGAAACCGATATTTTACCCCAAAATATCCTTTTGTCAAGCAATCACAATCATGCTTCGGGGGATGTCGTAGGATTATTAGGAGGTGCAGTAGATATAGCTTATAGGAATCGTATTCCTTCACTTATAGTTCATGCGGTGGTAAAAGCAAACCAAAATATACGAC
>JBOFGX010000067.1:0-3503 GCA_051649345.1 Leadbetterella sp.
AAAATGTATTTTTTGCTATTGCTCTTGAAAGCGTATACCGTAATTGGAGAGTCTGACTCACTTAAAAGCCCAAATGTAGCATGCTTTCCATTCCACATATTTTTCTCCATTTGTTTTCTTTGGCTTTCATTCTCTGGAAATGATCCAGAATACAGTTTTTTGGCTCCAATACTCGTAAAATACCCATGCACCAGTTTATCAAACCATTTTTGACTGAAATCCTTTCCCCCCATTTCTGAAAAATGCAAAATAGCTAGTTTCCCTTCTGTAGTATAGATAGAATCTCCTGTGAAGTTTCCCAAGGTTTTGTATTCAAAAACCTCAGAAACACCGTCTTTTTCGTAATTCATGGGAAGTTCGGCCGATGATTTCATAAATGGGAACGTTCCAATATCCCTTAAATCGGGGATTTCATCCCAATTCGAAGGAGTGGATTTAATAGCACCTTCAGATTGGGGATTAGTAGAAATTACTTCCGTTTTTTCAGTGTCATTTGTTTGAGATTCATTTTCGGATTTTTTACAAGAAAATGAATACATTAAAACGAATAAAAAATAAACTAAATTCCTCATAATTAATTAAATCATTCTACAAACCCAACCCCTACCGTACTTTTGCTAAACTCGTCTACAAAAATAAAGGCACCGTTGTTGGGATTCACATTAAAACTGTCCGCAAATATAGGCGAGGAGGTTTTAAATGAAACTTTTCCTATTTGATTTATTTGAATTTCGGTCGCTCCTAGCGTGTCTTCTAGGGTTTTGATATCTAAGGCTGTTACGATTTGACTGATTTTGGCTTTTACGGTATGGATACCATGCTGCAAAAGGTACGTTTTCCCCGCTACCAAAGGCTGATTTTCCATCCAACATACTTGAGCCAAAAGATCTTTTTGCATATTGGGCAATACTTCTTGTTTTACTAGCATATTGCCTCTACTTACATCTATATCCGTTTTAAGTGTAATAACTACGGATTCTCCTTGAGAAGCTTCGCCTTGATCTTCATTGTTTTTTAAAACCGCCGTTACGGTGCTCGACTGCATACTGGGCAAAGAAGTAAGCGTATCACCTACTTTCACTGTACCCGATGCAATCTTACCGGCATAGCCTCTAAAATCATGGTATTCGTCGGTCTTGGGCCGTATTACAAATTGTACTGGCAATCGAAAATTCGCATTTTCTTTGGACACAATGGCTACATTTTCTAAAATATCCAATAAGCTTTCGCCTGTATACCAAGCCGTTTTTTCTGATTTACGGGTTATATTTTCCCCATAAAGAGAGGATATGGGTAAAAAAGTAATGTTTACGTCATCATTCGCGATGGTACCGACAAGCTCTTTAAAATCCGCCTTGATTTGCTCAAATCGATCTTCGCTGTAATCTACCAAATCCATTTTATTGACAGCCACTACAATGTTTTTGATTTGTAGCAATGAGGATATAAAAAAGTGGCGTTTTGTTTGCTCACCTACCCCGTTTCGGGCATCAATAAGAATGATAGAAACCGATGCATTCGAAGCTCCAGTAACCATGTTGCGAGTATACTCAAAATGCCCGGGCGTATCGGCAATAATGTACTTACGATTGGGTGTATTGAAATAAATATGAGCGACATCGATCGTAATCCCTTGTTCACGCTCTGCAATGAGTCCGTCAGTAAGAAGTGATAAATCTACAAAATCAAGTCCTTTGCGTTGGCTAGCCGTTCTTAATGCCTCTATTTTATCTTTGGTGATAGATTCGGTTTCAAAAAGAAGTCTACCTATCAATGTACTTTTACCATCATCAACCGATCCAGCGGTCGCTATTCTTAAAATATCCATTTTGGAATAATTTAATGCCGAATTTCGAATTTCGAATTCCCCAATGGGAACTCTAGATTTAAAAGTAGGCTATTTTTTATATTTAATTTTTTACTAAGTTCTTTTTAGCTGTCTTTTTGGAACTAACCCAAATCGATAATAACTCTTCTGCTTCAATCATTAGGTCTTTTACTAATTCTTTTGGTTTAAGTTCGGCTTCCACAATCATTTCGATCCAAAATAAAGTCTCATCGGTCTCTTCTTCAACAATATCTAATTTATAAATAAAATCTTTTGGTGATTTGGCCCTACATGCTGCTCTATAATTTGCAGCAACTGAAGTTCCGCTTCTAGCTAATTGTTTTGCTATCACACTTGAAACATTCGAATTTGGCAAACTATTTACAAGATTTATGATCCTTAAAGCAAACTTCTTGGTTCTATCTTTTAAATCATTCATTGATTCTTTATTTTAAAACTCGAAATTCTCAATTAATAAATTAATTATTCGAAATTCAACCATTCGAAATTCAAAACTTGAAATTCAACCATTCGAAATTCGCAATTCAACCATTCGAAATTCGCAATTCAACCATTCGCAATTCGAAATTCAACCATTCGAAATTAAAAATACCCTTGCTGCTTCCGTTTTTCCATGGCTGCTTCTGAACGCTTGTCGTCGATACGAGCACCTCTTTCTGAGATTTCAGCTTCTAGGATTTCGTCGATGATGGTATCTATATTATCCGCCGTAGAATCCACTGCTGCTGTACAGGTCATATCTCCTACTGTACGGAAGCGTACGATCTTTTTGTATGGAACTTCATCCTCTGATTTATTAATAAAAGGCGAATCTGACCAGAGCATACCATCCCTATCAAATACATCACGCTCATGAGCGTAATAGATTGAAGGTATTTTGAGTTCTTCTTCTTTAATATAATTCCAAACATCTAGCTCTGTCCAGTTTGAAATAGGAAATACACGAACGTTTTCACCAATCTCAATTCTACCGTTTAGCATATCAAAAAGTTCGGGTCTTTGTTTTTTGGCATCCCACTCGCCAAAGTCATTTCTTACCGAGAAAATTCTTTCTTTGGCACGTGCTTTTTCTTCATCACGACGGGCTCCACCAATACAAGCGTCAAATTTAAATTCTTCGATCGTATCCAATAGCGTAACCGTTTGTAAGGCGTTACGGCTAGCATACTTACCCGTTTCTTCTTTTACTTTACCTGCTTTGATGGCATCTTCTACATAGCGTACGACAAGCTCCACACCCAGTTTCTCAACCAACCAATCTCTGTATTGTACAGTTTCAGGGAAATTGTGTCCTGTATCTACATGTACTAATGGAAAAGGTATTTTGCCCGGAGCAAACGCTTTTTGAGCCAGTCTAACTACCGTGATGGAGTCTTTTCCGCCTGAAAACAAGATAGCAGGACGCTCAAACTGAGCCGCCACTTCTCTCAAAATATAAATAGCTTCGTCTTCTAATTTACGTGGAAACTGTTTATTGATATTCATTCTATACTATTAAAAAAATCTGATTCTATTATTAAATTATTTATGTAAGCCACATTCTTTTTGTGACTCCTCCCAATACCAACGACCGGCACGTGGATTTTCATCGGGTAAAATCGCTCGCGTACAAGGCTGGCATCCTATACTTATAAATCCTTTGGCATGTAGGGTA
>JBOFGX010000068.1:0-5074 GCA_051649345.1 Leadbetterella sp.
ATTTCTCAGGAGACAACTTAAAAAACTGAATTTATCACATACATTCTCCTATCATAAAATTCTTAACAATTCACAAGCCAAGCAACTTTTTGATAATTTTTCGAATCTTATGAAAAATGATCTAAACATACTGGTGTATAACTTTATAGACATGCTATCCCATGCACGAACAGACATGGCTGTAATTAAAGAGCTAGCACCTGACGAATCCGCTTATAGATCCATTACTAAATCTTGGCTACAGCACTCTTCTTTACTAGATTTATTGAAGATGGTTGCCCAAAAAAAATGCAAACTCGTCATCACAACAGATCATGGTATGGTAAAAATCAAGAATCCAAAACGAATCATAGGAGACCGAAACGTAAACACCAATCTGCGATACAAGCAAGGCCGGAACCTCAACCTTGATGACAAGCCCAATGATGTATTGGAGGTTCGAAAACCTGAGTTATTTAAGTTGCCTTCATCCAATGTTTCTACCTCCTATTTTTTCACATTAAACGACGCCTTTTTTGCATATCCCAATAATTATAACCATTTTGTAAATCATTACAGAGGCACTTTTCAACACGGGGGAGTTAGCATGGAGGAGATGATAGTCCCATTTGTGATTTTGGAGCCCAAATAATACATGATACGAACACTACTACTTCTATTGGTTTGTGGGAATGTACTTGCTCAAAAGGGGGGTACACTTGAGCCTATGGAAAAATATGTGTTCAGCTTTGGATATAATTTTAGCAATCCTACGGGGGACTATAAACAAAAAATAGAGAATCCTTACATCAATAATACACATCACGGATTTGATTTCGGTCTTTACTTCAATCCCTACTTGTTTAGCTCCAAAGAGTCTAGAATTTTTGTTGGAGCGGAGATGGGAGCTAATTACAAAAGACAAAGGGAATTTTCTACCTACTTGGCAGATGGTGATTTTTATGCGAATCACAATGTATTTTATCTTCGCCCGGGTATCGTATTTTTCCCCAACATTAGTTTTAAAAAATTCTATCCAGAGATTAAGTTTCATGTTGGACCTAGATGGCAAAAATCAAAATTCGTTGAAGAATTTCAAGACGAAGAAGGCTCAACCCAAACCGAGACGCTTCTGACATACTCTGCTCGCTCGATTAGTTTTAATGCGGAACTTGGGCTAAACTATAGATACAAGGATCGAGGTGGGGACTTCAAATGCATTCGGTTTGCCTTGGGTTTTGAAAAGGCAGGAGCTCAACTCATGTGGAATCGAAAAGTATTGGGGATTGATGCCGACTACGTAATCATTGACCCAATCATAGCGGCTAAGCCCGAAATGGTTTATGGGAAAATTGGATTTGCTATTGCTCGCTAAGATCCAAGACTCTACCTTCGCTACAATATAAAGTTCGCTTGGGGAATCTTTCTATTAGATCGAGCTGATGCGTTGCCATCAAAACCGCCGTATTAGAAATTTCATTTATCTTAAAAAACAATTTCAGTATTTCCACGGACATCTCTGGATCAAGATTACCTGTTGGCTCATCAGCGAGGATGATTTCAGGTTGATTGAGTAAAGCCCTAGCAATTGCAATTCTCTGCTGCTCACCGCCCGAAATCTGGTGAGGCATTTTTTGGATAACGTCAGGTAATCCAACAAGAATTAAGACTTCATGTATTCGATGTTTGATTTTAGATTTTTCTGACCAGCCCATGGCTTCAAGAAAAAACTCAAGATTGGCTCCAATGGATCGATCCGATAGCAATTGAAAATCCTGAAAAACAATACCAAGCTTTCGTCGTAAGAATGGTACACGACTACGTGGTAGATTTTCTAGCTGATAATCTGCCACAGTACCCTTACCGCGTTCTAGAAATAATTCGGCGTATAAAGTTTTAAGAAGGGAGCTTTTTCCGCTCCCTGTTTTTCCAATGAGGTATACAAACTCGCCATTTTGGATATTGAAATTCACATTTTGAAGCACGCATTTATCTTTTTGGTAGATAAATGCATTCCGAACCTCAATTACGGGCGAGGACATATTATGCGTTGACTTTGGCGTGGTCTGCTAGGAATTTAGCTAAACCCAAATCTGTCAAAGGGTGGTTAAGAAGTGCAAGAATAGCACTCAAAGGACCTGTCATCACATCTGCACCCACTTTAGCACAATGAAGAATATGCATAGGATGACGAATAGAAGCAGCAAGAATCTCTGTTGTATACCCATAATTGTCATATATAGTACGGATATCTTCGATTAAAACCATACCATCAGTACTGATATCATCCAATCTTCCTAAGAATGGTGATACATAGGTTGCCCCTGCTTTGGCCGCCAACAAAGCTTGTCCTGCGGAGAAAACAAGCGTACAATTGGTGCGGATTCCTTTATTTGAAAAATACTTTATAGCTTTGATTCCGTCTTTGATCATCGGTACTTTCACGACAATCTGATCACTGATTTTTACAAGTTCCTCTCCTTCACGAATCATACCTTCAAAATCAGTAGAAATCACTTCTGCACTTACATCACCGTCTACGATATCGCAGATTGCTTTGTAATGCTTGTTCACATCGGCTCCACCTATACCTTCTTTCGCCATAAGCGAAGGATTGGTAGTAACACCATCTAAAACACCTAAATCTTGAGCTTCTTTAATTTCTTTGAGGCTAGCTGTATCTATAAAAAATTTCATGCTGAATAATTTGATGACATTTAAAAAAAAATGGCAAATTCACCGCTACAACCGCCTACCCTTGCTACCTTCCGGTCCTAGGGGATTCAGCAGGAGCTGGTAATTTGCCGCTACAAAACTAGTGATTTTCGCTACAGATTCAAAGACGAATTCATGAAAATTTAAAAAACTGAAATAATTGATTTAATTTGTGAAAAATATCCTCATGAAAGTCTTTCAAATTATCCTTATAGTAATTTATAGTTTAAGTGCTGCGGTGCAATACAATGACCCAGATCCCTATATTTGGATACCTATATACTTGCTTCCCGTAGCCATGATCTATTTAAACATAAAAGCTAAAATCTCAAGAGATACTTTCTTATGGACTGCTTTTATTTATTTTCTTTGGGCGGTCAATCAGTTTCCACCTGCATGGGAAGGACTCATGTTTAATACCATGGGAATGAAAACCCTTAACATTGAATTGGCAAGAGAGTCATTGGGGTTGGGTATGGTTGGCACAGGCTTGATTGCACTATTTTTGGTAAAAAAATGAGTCCCGAAATATCATTCATACTTGAAATCATTCGAGACTATGAAGTCCATTCACTTTCAGAAACACCCAAAAACTTAGACTGGCAAAAATTAGATTCACTAGTTAGCTACCATTCTATTTCTACATATGTTGTAGATTACTTGAATCAAAATCCTAAAATTGTATTTCCAGCTAACCTAATTCAAAAATACAATCTTATTCAAAAAGAGCATGCGGTTCTGAGCTTATATCATAATTTAGAAATCAAAAAGCTATTACTTGAAGGGCAAAAAGAAGGACTTGATATAATCCCTTACAAAGGTTTTTTGTTTAAGAAATGGTTGTTTGATGATAAAAATATACGAGAATCGACCGATCTAGATATCATAGTACCTAAAGATCAAGTGGAAAAGGTTTTTCCGTTCCTGATGGATCTAGGTTATGCCTATATTCCACAAAAAGAAAACGTACCCCGATTCACACGAGAAGAGCTAGCTAAATCATTTAAAAACAATGGCTACAATGTAGAGGCTCCATTCAAAAAAGAATTAATAGATATAGACTTGCATTGGGACTTTGTTTCGGATTATACAGGAATCAATTTTCCGATGGAGGAGCTTTTCAAAGAAAAAGATTACTTAAGTACGCTGAATTCACATCAAATAGAAATGCTTCTGTGGATGCTGGTGGTGCACAATGGGCAAAAAGAATCTTGGCTAAAGCTAAAACATATCATTGATTTGCGATACTTTATTAAAAAGTATCAAGATGAATTAGACTGGAAAGAAATCCTATTAAAAGCAAAAAAATACAATCTAGTTTCGATCATGGCTGTAGGATTAAAAACAATAAACGATATAGAGCCAAACCTTATAAATAATAAAACAATAAAAGAATTAAATAATTATATAAATATTGAAAATAATTTAATTATCGATTTCTGGAGCAATCCAGAAGGCAACATCAAAATTTCATTCTTAAATAAAAAATCAAGAAGAATAGTTTTCTTATATCAAGATTTAAAAATTTCGAAAATAAACTATATATACAATTATATAAAAAGTTACGCCAATTATGACCCTGTGATTGACGGATCACGATCTTCTCTTATACCTGACCTCCTGCCTTTCAATCTTATATGGAAACTTAAACGAGCGAAATCCCGAGGTAATTTATGATAAAGTTCGACTATAAATCTACGCTTCCTCTACTTCCCAACGAACCGGGAATTTATAAATATTTTGACGACGAAAACACTATTATTTATATTGGAAAAGCTAAAAATCTAAAAAATAGAATAAGTTCCTATTTCTATAATTATGATAGAGCTGACCGAAAAACCCAGAGATTGGTACAAAATATACGTAAATTAGAATATACCGTCGTACCTACAGAGTTTGATGCACTCTTGCTAGAAAACACACTGATTAAGGAGTTTCAACCCAAGTACAACATTCTGCTCCGAGATGACAAAACCTATCCTTATGTTTGTGTCACACACGAAAGATTCCCAAGAGTCATCACAACAAGAAGAGTGGAAGACAAAAAACTGGGCAAAATGTATGGGCCTTTTGTGAACTCCAAAGCCATGTATGCTTTATTAGATATGTTTACAAACATCTATACATTACGCACATGCAAGCTAAATTTGAGCAAAAAGAATGTAGAAAGCGGCATGTATAAAGTTTGCCTCGAATATCATATAGGCAATTGCAAAGGACCCTGTGTAGGATTTCAATCCGAAAGCGATTACCAAAAAGAAGTAGACACTGTAAATCATATCCTCAAAGGCAATATGGCTCCAGCCAAAAAATACTTTCAGGAAAGTATGATGCAAGCGGCCGAAAAAATGGCTTATGAGGATGCACACAAGCACAAACT
>JBOFGX010000069.1:0-9590 GCA_051649345.1 Leadbetterella sp.
CAAAATTCCTGTGGCCCTGTTATATTTCGATACTTTAACTTATTTTAACAAACGAGATTGCTCAAAAAATTACTGAAATACTACATTTATAGACTCTAAATCGGTAGCGGTTCGAATCTTAAAATGACTATAAAAGAAAAGGATAAATTGTTTTTCTGGAAGATCTTTGGTTTAACAATATCATGGTTTACAATTTGGATTTTTTTCTTTTCTCCTTTTGGATTACTTGCATGGATTAGTATTTTAATGTATCTAATCTTAAAAAAGAGTAATCTCAGATGGTATATTCTTTTTTCTTCTTGGATTTGCGTACCCATCATTAGTTTCCTAATAGGTACCATTCGATATACAAATGGAACAGCATCTTTACTTAAAATAGGTGGCCCTTGTTTTCACTCCGTTGATCCAGAAACAAGAATGATAAGCACTTCTTCGGGTTGCGTATTTGTTGGCTTCGAGCCCTTTGTTTTTCCTTCACACAACTTGGCTATTAAACTTTGTACACGTCTATTTGGATACCAAAATGGTACGTACCAAGGGGTATTCCCTTCAGAAAAAGATGCTATAAAAATCATTGAAACATCGGATACAGTTTCGGTTACATATGTAGGAAAACAAATCCAATTCTATACCTCTGAGCAGCAAATCACGATTGATACATCCGAATTTCTAGAATACAGCCAGTCGGAATATAAACTAACAAAAGTAAAAGGGAAAGTCATTAATAACGAGTGCTTCGTTTTTGAAGAAATCGATACAGGTGAGAAAAACAGCCCGATTTATCTTGTAGATAGTAAGAAAAACAAGATTGTAACATCCTATTTTAATTATTAATCAAACTAAAAAATCAATCTAACAATGGCAACATCATTCAAAACAAGATTCTGGAAAGCAAGCAAATGGTTTGGAGGACTATTCCTTTTCCTATTTGTCTTTAGACTTATGTATGGATATATGGTCACAGATACCCATACAGGAAACGATTACAGCGATAACTTTTTTAGCAGTATTGATAATCTACGTAAGAACTACGCCTCAGAGAAAATATCCATGAAAGGCGACGTCCAAGTGGCTTCGAATATGGCTTCGAACCAAAAATATGAGAAGACTGCATCTATCAAAACCAAGACCGCAGAATTTGAATCGGACGAAAAACGTATAAAAGCGAAATCAAAATCGTTTAATGCCGTCATTCAATACGAGCAAAGTCTCGGACAAAAAGGCAACAGGCAAATACACTTACTCATAGGTGTAAACCCCAACCTATTCGACAGCCTGTACGTTGAACTCAAAAAGATAGGTGTTTTGAAAGCCACTGAAATCACAAAAGTGGATAAAACCAATGAATACCGACAACTAAACGCTAAAAAAGCGTCTATCGAAAAGACACTGCAATCACTCAACGATCTAAAATCCAAAGGCGGGCAAATTGCCGACTTTGTTGCACTCAACGACAAAATTTTAGAGATTGAGGAAAAAGCTCAAGAATTGGGTGTAGAACTTGGCAATTTTGATACAGAAAATGAATTTTGTACCGTTAAACTCTCTATCTATGAAGGAGCTACAGAAAAAAACATTAGCTTTATACATAGATTGAAAATTGCTTTGGAATGGACAATCAAGTACTTTGCGGTTATTGCTGTTACGATTCTTGTTTTGTCTGTAAGCATTTTTGTTATGTTACTCATCATCGATAAATTAAAGATCATAAATGCTATAAATAGGAAATTGAATGAATAAAGCGATCACTGTGAATAAATTAATAATCATTTTGTTTATACTGCTATGTGTTGATGCAATCGGACAACGACAAAAAGAATCCAAAAGTTTAAAACTATTTAATAAAGGAATGGATTTTTATACGAATGGGAATTTAGATTCTAGTCTTGCAATATGGCAAAACATGGTAACTAATAAAATAGGGATAGAATCCGATTTATACGGAAATGCATTTTTCAATATTCCTACTATTTACTGGCAAAAAAAAGACTATCAAAAAGCAAAAGAATGGTACTTGAAAATCCTTGATTCGGATTTGAAAGACAATGTACAAACAGTTAACATCATGGAACCCCATACCAATTACAAGCATAAATCAGCTCTTTCTCTTGCAGGGTTGTATGATTTGGACTCTAATTACATCGAAGCATTAAATTGGCTTTACAAAGCGGATACCCTGTACCGCTACTGGGGATATGAGGGTAGCAGTACCAGTATAAGCAAGAATCAAGCCTATCTTCTTAAGCTAAAAGTGGATGCATTATTAAAATTGAATCAAAGGGATAAAGCTGTAAGAGCCATATTAACAGAACTCATATGTTCGAATAATTTAGGATACTTTTTTAGCCATTCTGAAAAGAATTTGCTTAAGTTGATTGATAAAAAATCATTTAAAAAAGAGTTTGACTTGGCCCTGGATTTGTTGGAAATTCATCAAATTGATACGAATAAATGGACTGCAAATTTTACCTTTCAAAATGTGCCATACGCAATACCCATAAGCAATATGTATCCAGATGACGTTCCACATTATTGGATGATGCATTTTATAGGCAAAAATCAAAATCCTGATAAAAAAAGTATAGTAGAATATATACAAAATCGAAGTTTTTATACAACTTTGAGTAATTAGAGCAATTGGATTATTCTATAAAAATGCGTTCAAAAACCAGCAGAAGAACCTTTCTTAAAATCAGTACCCTTGCAACTGGAGGACTTCTGGTTTCGTTTACATCTTCTGTTTCGGGACAAAAATCAAATCTAAATACTCCCATCCAATTAAACCCATTTCTGAGGATATCAGAAGAGAATAGTATTACCATTACCCTATCTAAGGTAGAAATGGGACAAGGCATTTGGACAACTCTGCCTATGCTTATTGCTGAAGAATTGGATTGTGATTGGAGCAAAATCAAAGTAGAACATAGCCCTTCGGGGACCTCAAAAGACTTTTTAGAATCACCTATTTTTGCTTCAACTGGAGGATCAGAAACCACTAAGTCGGAATTTGACAAATACCGTGTGGCAGGTGCTACAGCTCGAGCTTTATTGGTACAAGCAGCTGCAAACAGGTGGAATATTAGCCCAATCGATTGTAAAACAGAAAATGGTTTTGTGCTCTATGGAGATAAACAAATCAGTTATGGAGAACTAGCTACCGAAGCTTCTCATTTATCGATACCAACCGTTAAACTTAAAGAACCCAAAGACTGGAAAATTATAGGTAAATCCAAAAATAGACTGGACAATCCTGAAAAAATAAACGGGTCTTCTATATATGGAATCGATATTCAATTTCCAGAGGTATTTACTACCTTGGTTGCTCATCCCCCTGTCTTTAGTGCTAAAGTAAGGTCTTACGATCCTAGCAAAACACTATTGATAAAGGGAGTTCGTGAAGTTGTACAAATTCCTACCGGTATTGCCGTTATAGCTGATACTTTCTGGGCTGCGAAAAAGGAAGAGATGCTTTGACTGTAAAATGGGATTTAGGAGAAAATGCTAATGTTGATACCGTATTTTTATTGGATCAATATCGGAAACTTGGAAAGACTAAAGGGGTAGTTATTGAACAAAAAGGAGATGCGAGTTCTGCATTAAAGAGTGCCAAAACCAAAATAGAAGCCGAATATACATTTCCTTATTTGGCACATGCACCCATGGAGCCTTTGAATTGTACTGTTAAAATTTCAAAAGATAGCTGTCAAGTTTGGGCAGGGACACAATCTCCCCTCCTCCACCAAGCGGAAGTGGCAGTGTTTTTAGGCTTAAAACCCGAACAAGTAGAGTTTAATACCCCCTATCTAGGTGGTAGTTTTGGAAGACGGGGCTCATTTAGCATGGATTGGGTCATGGAGGCCGTTCAAATAGCAAAAAATAGCGGTAAATTCATAAAACTCATTTGGACAAGAGAAGATGACATCCAAGGAGGATATTACCGACCCATGTATTTCCATCGAGTGAATATAGGCATAGACAAAAACGGCCTACCGACAGCTTGGAAGCATACCATTGTTGGACAATCCTTGTTTGCAAATACTCCCTTAGAAAAATACATTGTCCAAAAAGGAATCGATTGGAGCTCTGTCACAACGGCTGGACCTTATACAAGCAGTATATCAAATACCGCATTTGAGCTACATACAACCCAAGTAGGTATTCCTGTTTTACCTTGGCGATCGGTCGGAAATACACATACAGCTTTTGTAGTAGAAACTTTGATAGATGAACTAGCTGTCTCTGCAAAAAGTGATCCTGTTGATTATAGACGTCGTTTACTAAAGCACAGCCCTCGACATCTGGCGGCTTTAAACCTCGCCGCAGAAAAAGCCAATTGGCAGAAACCTCTTCAAAAAGGCAGATTTAGGGGAGTCGCCGTTCATGAGGCCATGGGTAGCTATGTGGCACAAGTCATAGAAATATCCCTAGAAGATCAAGAATTAAAAGTACTTCGGGTAGTATGTGCCATTGATTGCGGATTAGCGGTAAATCCTAACGGAGTCATCGCCCAAATGCAAGGTGGGATAATCTTTGGACTTTCGGCAGCCATAAATGAAGAGATTACTCTCAAAAAAGGACAGGTTCAGCAATCCAATTTTCACGACTATCCCATATTGAGAATAAACGAAGCTCCGCAAATTGACGTATATATTGTATCCAGTACCGAAAAAATGGGCGGTGCAGGAGAACCCAGCGTTCCTCCAATTGCCCCCGCCTTGGCCAATGCCCTATTTACTGCGACTGGAAAGCGAATAAGGGATTTGCCTATACGGATTTAAGATATCTCATTTTTTAAGTAGCCTTAATAAATGAAACTTATAAAGATCCCTTTTTAAAATTAGATAAATCAATTAAAAAATATGAAAGTCAATGAGATCCCTTCCGAACGAAACTGTGCCATCGATTCTCTCAGAGGTATCTCAATATTGGCTGTTATTTTACTTCACCTAAATATTCGGATTCCGTTTTCGGGGACTTACTTAGGTAGTATTTTGCCCAAACCCATCTACAAAATTTTCTTCTGGAGTGGTTATTATGGCGTTTGTATCTTCTTTGTCATTTCTGGTTTTTTGATTTGTAATTCGATCATGAAGAGATGGAATACCCTTCCAGAAATCAACCCGAAAAGTTTCTATTGGATGCGATTTGCGAGAATAATACCTCTTTTACTAGCCTTAATAGGACTACTATCTATTTTACATTTAACGCATATAGATGGATTTGAAATTGATACACAAAAAACATCCCTTGGGAGAACGATATTTGCAGCACTTACTTTCCATATTAACTACCTAGAGATAGCTATAGGATATTTACCTGCATCATGGGACGTGCTTTGGTCTTTATCTATTGAAGAGTTTTTCTACATCTTTTTCCCAATTGTTTGTTTCGTTTGCAGGAAAGAATGGCAAATTGTAGCAACTCTATCTGTTTTTTTGGTTCTTTCCCCTATCGTCAGAACGCATTTATATATAGATAACGAATTGGGAGATAGAAACTACTTTGCGTATTTAGATACAATTTCAATCGGTTGTATTGCCGCCATTATTACAAAACGAATCCAATTTTCAAAAACTGAATTAAATACGATTTCTATTTTTGGCTGGCTTAGTTTCTCTTTAGTATTTTTATTCAGAAAATGGACCTCTCTACTAGGGCTGTACAAAACAGGTCTCAACATCACAATACTATCCTTAGGAGTAGGATTACTCTTGATCTGGATGCAAAACCGGCATCTACAGAATAAAAAGCCTATAAAATCTACCCACTTCTTACGAGTAATGGGGCGTTATAGTTATGAAATATATTTGACGCATATGTTTGTGGTTTTAGTTTTTGTTAAGGCTTTTGGAAATTTGAGTTTATCTGGAGAATATATATGGTTACTTTATATATCTACTATTCTCATCTCAACATGGCTTGGAAGTCTAGTTTCAAGATATTTTACGGATCCTATGAATGAATTTCTTAGGAAGAAGTACTAGAAATTCCCATTTACGAATTTAACGTTTCCTTGGCTTTTGATTATGATTTTAAACATAAAAATTCAGAAAAGACGAATTATAATTTTCTATCGTATAAAACTTACAACTACGTATTTTTTACAATATAATCTTATGGAAATCTACACTTTTATTTAACCATTTTTAACTATAAAAAGTAGGATTTAATACCATTTAATGTGAAAATTTGTACACTATTAATTTACAGCAATACTAAAATAAAAACTGCTTGAGAATATTATTGGTAGAGTTTATTTGAGTTAAGTAGAGAAAGTTAAAATTATGAAAACAACAACAATTCTATTTTTTTTATTCTTGTGGACAAACTGTTTGTCTCAAAATAATGAATTTTATCGATCGCAAAATGGTTTGATTTATTCTGACTCCACCATTCAAAAATTAAAATTTATTGTAGATTCTTTAAACTTGAAATTTAAAGTATGTGAATTGAATAGACCCTATTTTTCAAAATTTCAGTCAAAAGCTCATTTCATATCTCTCCAAAAGAAAGAAGTAATAGAGGCAAAGAGAGATATTGATGCAAACATCTCTTTTAGTGATTTTGAAAAAAAGTATATAAAAGCTAAAATAGATAAAGATCTACTCGTCATTAAAGCCAAGTACAAAAACTATGAAGGAAAAGATGAAATAGAATTCAGTAGTGTCTCATTGAATGATGATGACGGACATGAATTGAGCTTTGAAAATAACCTAGAAAGCTATCATCAACCTTTAAAGGGTAAATGGATTTATCAATATGACAAAAAAAGTACATACTCAGACGAATCGATTGAAGCGTTTTATTTTATTGAAGATTTTTCGCAAAACCCACTTCCTGATACTTACGCAAAGATGATTCAATACTCAGATTGTATGGTTGACACGACAACTCAAATATTTTATGAAAAAAATGATGATGAGTCAGAAATTATGACTGAAAATAGCTCTAAGGTAGAATCTTTTTTGAATTTCGTCAATATATCAACGGGCAACCCTGAATATCAAAAAATTAACAAACATGAAAAAATTGAACTTTTCTACAGGAAATTGCAAATATGGGATTCTTTAAGAATTCTTAAAATAGATAGTCTCAAAAATGTGAATAGCAAATTCGATTCACTTTTTAATGAAGCTATACTTGAGGTATTAAATAACAAAAATGGAAATACCAATGATGAATTTGAGGAATATGTTGGACGTTATTATTCAAAAAAAACCGAACTTGAACTTAAAAGAAATCGAAGGGTAATTGGAAGTTGTAGCCAAGACAATAGTCCTAGAGTGCATGCATTAAACATTGCCAAATTATCTGCTGAGACGATTAATTGGGAGATATTTCTAAGGTCTCATTTAGATATAATGAACGATAGATTTGAAAGGGTATCTGATGGTAATTACGCTTGGGCAAATAGGAAAACATACATTCGAGAATTGGAAATACTAGATATCAATGTTTTGGATTTAATCTTAGGTATAAGTTTAAGAATAGAAAATCCTAGTAATAATCACTATTATGGGCATATAGGACGTTTAGGAAGAGCCCTTTCTGAAACGGCTAATTCAGAACAAATTGAAACCAAAATGTTGGAAATGATATCTAATAAAACATTAGATGATTACAATAGAATAGTTATTTATTATTTATACAAAAATTACAACTATCATTTGGAGGGCAAAGAAAAGAAAGAGATAGTTCGGGAAAAATTAAAAGATGCCATCAAAACCCTTCCTGAGTATTTAAAAGTGAAAATGCCAGTTGAAAAATAATAGTCACTTTATGTGTTATACACTGAAATATGATTTCAGAATTGTGAATTGAAGGGGGACTATAATCTTCCTCAAATAAGTTTCGAAACTTTTCTATACATTTGTCTAAAGAGCTAATCAAAAAAAAATTTGAAACCTAAAAACAATCATATAGAAAAAACAATTGGCTCATCCATTGTCATTAATGGAAAAGCGGAAGCCATCTGGGAAAATATCACCAATGTGAAAATCGAGCAGTTCTCTGACCCTACAATTTTCAGACTTCTTGATATTCCCAAACCATTAAAAGCCGATATAATTTCGGAAGGACAAGGTGGAAAACGAATCGCATACTTTAGCAGTGGCAAAAAATTTATACAAGAAATTTTGGTTTGGAAACCACTAAAAGAATATTCCTTTTCTTTTAATCCTGAAAAAGGCTTTAGAGTCTGTTACTTTTTTGACATTTCAGAAGGGGTATTTCAAATCCCTACAGGTGCTTATTTTCTGGAAACAATTGGCCAATCAACAACTCTACAACTTACTACAACATATAGTATTAATAAACGATTCTATTTTTTATTCAACATTCCTGTACGATTGATATTGAAGGTATTTCAGCGATATTTGTTACGCTCAATTAGAAAAAACTCTAAATAATGGAAGCCCTAAAATTTACAGAAACCATACCCATTCATGAAAAACCCGAAGTAGTTTTTGATTTTACTCAAGACTATACCAAACGCCTACAATGGGATACGTTCTTGAAAAAAGCAGACTTGATAGATGGGGCAGATAGAGCCGGAGTAGGTGTAAAATCCTATTGCGAGGCTAAAAACGGCATTGGTATGGTGACTGAATACGTGACATTCAACAGACCCCGTGTAACAGCCATAAAAATGACAAAAGGGCCTTATATGTTCAAATCTTTTTTAGGCTCTTGGACATTCAAGGCCATAGGAGAATCTACAGAAGTCCTATTTTTATATTCTTTTTCCTTGCGATTCCCTTTTAGTTTGTTCCCAAAACTCATAAAAAACAACTTGCAGAATAATGTTAAGCAGCGATTAAAAGACTTGAAAATGAATGTAGAGAAGCGTATCCAATCCTAAAATACCAATCCTAAGTGCCATAATGAATAAATTTAATTGTAAATTATTAATTATTAGCAGATTGAATAGTTACAATTTTCCCATAAAAATCTCTTCACCCTTTTGAATACCAAAATAAAACATTAGATTTATAAGACTGTAAGATTAAAAAAATGAAACAGGGAATACGAATTGAAATTACTGATCCTTGCACCCAACAATGGAGTGACCTTACAAAGAATGAAAAGGGACGATTCTGTAGTTCATGCTCAAAGACAGTAATTGACTTCTCCCGAATGTCTGATAATGAACTTATAGCATATTTTAAAAACTATACGGGTAATGTATGTGGTTATTTCAATGATTCACAATTAAATAAAGTACTCCTCCCACAAAAGTACAAATCCACTTTTGCTTCAAAACTTATTGCAAGTTGGGTTGGGTTGTTTTTAAGTTTAAACTCCAAGGCACAAACCATTGATTCAACAAAAACAAAATGCCCCCTTGAGTTACGCCCAATTACACCGCTAAAACCAAGTGCACTCGAGTTAGATATTACCAAGCCTACCGAAAAACAAGAAATTCCAGTAAATCGTGAACTTAGTAGAAGATTAGGTGGAGTTTGTGTTCTACCTGATAATAAAGAAAAAAATGCTTTAAAAAGTAGGTACTACACCAGTATTGTTGATTGGCTTTTAGGCCAATAGGGATATTTGGTTTAAAATTACTTTAAGCAAATCTAAAACCCCCT
>JBOFGX010000070.1:0-1807 GCA_051649345.1 Leadbetterella sp.
TGTTCGTGCGGGTTCAAGTCCCGCTCTGAGTACAAAAAAAAACTCCAATAGACCAAACTATTGGAGTTTTTTGCTTTAACAATGCCTATACATCAGCCAATTGTGGGATCAAAGCAAAAACCTGTGGGGAAGCAAAAATTAAGCATAAATAGTAGTTAGTCTAAAAAGGAAGTATTCTACATTTCTAACGCCTCTAAATTTTGATCTGAATGCTTTTATTTTGGCATTGAATGATTCTGCAGAAGCATTAGTACTTCTGTTATCAAAGTAGTTTAATATGGTTTGATAATGATTGATAATTGTGCGAGAGATTGTACCGAAAGACTTAAATCCTGATTGATCTACTTTTTCATGCCATCTGGCTAATTTTGCAAAACCAATGATTTTATCGGTTGTATTCTCAAAGATGCCACGAAGCTCTTGAGTTAGATTGTATCCTTTTTGAATATCAGGATATAACTCAAATAGTAAGGTAGCACGTTCTATTTGATTTTGAGTCCATTTCGATTTGGGTTTGTATAAGAAATAGCGGCTCCTGGCTAGTAATTGTTTAAGTGTATCTCCATTTGAAAGTGTTTTGGATTCGAAATTTACTTTTGACTTTTTAGCTTTTTCAATAGCATCATTTTCTTGATCAATGGCTTCCCAACGATATTTAATCCTTATTTCCTGCAGGGCTTCTGTAGCCAGCTTTTGAACATGGAATCGGTCTGTAACTCGAGTAGCATTAGGAAAACATTTTTTAGCTATCAATCCCATATTTCCGGCCATATCTAGAGTAATTTCCTTTACTAGATTGCGCTGTTTAAGATTAATTTTTTCAATAACACTAATAACTGCTTCTGCTTTAGTTCCTGCAATCATAGCTACTATAGTTCCTTTTCTACCTTTACCGGATTTGTTGGTTAAAACAGTATAAAGTTCGCCATTTGAAAGAGATGTTTCATCTATTGATAAACGTTTTCCAATATTTTGTGGAAAAAGTAGCCATTTTTTAGCATGTGATATTTGATCCCAAACTTTGAAATCACTTAGAAAATCTTTGTATTGACATTGTAGGTTTCTACCAGAAACTCCATAGAAAGTGGCAATGGTATTACAATCATTTGGACTGGAATCTATTGATCTCTTTTAAAAAAGACGCAAACTCCTGGGTTACACGAGTTCCGTCTGCTACTAAATTCCAATCTCTAAAAACGACTTTTCCGGTATCTTCATTAAGCCATCTTCTGCGAGTGATGTGAAGATATACTTGGTGTCCACGGATAGGAAAATCTTGAACCGTTATTTCTTCGAAGAATCCTTTTGAGCTCAATTTTGATTCTCTGTATTCTTTAGGTATCGAATTAATCTCTTTTAAATACAGATGAAGCGTTTCATCTTTCTTTTTAAAAGAAGTGAGTTCAAAGTAGTCTACTATTATCTCAGGTAATAAAAGCTTAAGGATATCGATATAAGAATCTTGCATTAGGTAATATATTGGAATTACAAATATCTCCTTTTTAATATTTTCCCACAACAATATGTTATGATCCGTTTTTCTTTGTACTCAGAGCGGGACTTGAACCCGCACGAACATTGCTGTTCACTGGATTTTAAGTCCAGCGTGTCTACCAATTTCACCATCCGAGCTTTGGTTGTGGTACCTCCAGGGATCGAACCAGGGACACATGGATTTTCAGTCCATTGCTCTACCATCTGAGCTAAGGTACCCTACATGAAGTAGTTTATAAAAAAAACCTTCATCATAGATGAGGCCACTGAAAAACCACGTCAATTTTGATAGACCACGTTTTTAGGGATCATA
>JBOFGX010000071.1:0-1666 GCA_051649345.1 Leadbetterella sp.
CCGCCGCCAAATACCACAACGTAGGCGTGCTGGTAGGGCAGGAAACTGCCGGGGCATACGAAGGTGGCAATGGCAACAGTTATGTTCATTTGGAATTGCCTCACTCAAAAATCGCCATCGGAACGCCGCTGGTTTATTACCAAATGAACGTAAACGAAAAAAACTATCCCAAAGGTCGAGGCACACTGCCTGATCATCAAGTGCCGTTTACTGTACAAGACGTTATGCAGCACAAAGACCCTCAGCTTGAGTTTGTGAAAAAACTAATTTGGGAGAAGTCTGTTACTGCAAAATAGTATCTTTGAGGAAGTCAAAACCTCTACCTTGCTCCTTACTCGATCTTTTGTTTTCGTTTGCCGGATGTTTATTAGATACTATCATGACCTGCTTAAAATCATTGTTTTACTTGGCACTTATCCTACTAACTGAATTCTCATCTGGACAGGTGGCTTATAAGCATAGTATCAATAGCACGCGAGAAGATTTTAAAATTCTACGGGGTGTCTTGGAAGAATCGCATGCGGGTGTTTATTGGTACAGAACAAAAGCAGAAATAGATACACATTTTGACGCAGCTTACCTTTCATTAGATCATGAAATGACGGAATTAGAATACCTCAGAATAGTGGCTCCTTTAATTTCAAAAATTGGCTGTGGGCATACATGGATAGCAACAAGTGAGGCCACTCAAGAGAAAATCTGGGAAGATGGAAAGGTTTTACCCATGAAATTAAAGTTTGTTAAAGACAAAGCCTATTGTTTACAAAATAACAGTCACGATTCCCTTTCCATTCAAGCGGGCGACGAAGTTTTGAGTATTAATAACTATAGCATTGACTCACTTATAAAATTATCAAACAAATTTTCTCCCGGCGATGCTTTCATTGAAACGGGAAAATCTATCCTTTTAGGCAAGGTTTTCAATCAATTCTATACGTTATACATTGGCCAGCCTGACAAATACTTGATCAAATTCAGAAACCGTCGGGAAGATGAAAAGGAAATTAGAATGGAAGCCCTTTATTTAAAAGAAATCGAACTAATTTCCGTAAGGCGTTATCCTCAAAAAAAAGCAACCGAATCGAATGGAAATATCAATCTACAATTCCTAATGAGTGATTCTACTGCATTATTACGAATTAAAGAATTTGACGATTGGAAGTCTGGCAGAAAAAAGATAAAATTCAAAGTTCAACTGGTAAAATGTTTTCAAGAAATTAATTCAGCCAAGTCTAAAAACCTGATTATTGATTTGAGAAACAACGATGGCGGGAATGAAAAATACGGTTTGAATTTGTATTCGCACCTGACCAGTAGTCCGTTCACTGGTTACAAGCAGATTGACCTTAGAACAACTCATTTTCGATACAAAAAATACAGTAATACAAACAGGTTTGAATATTTACTTGTCAAAACATTGCTTAGGCGCAAAAAAATCAATGATACAACTTATTTAGTTACCAACGACAAGGCTACTGGCGAATACCAACCCCATAAAAATCCATTCAAAGGGAAAATATATATTTTAATAAATGGTGCAAGTTTTTCAACAACCTCAGACTTTACTGCTTTAGCTCAATCAAACAAAATAGCAACATTTATTGGTGAGGAAACAGGAGGCAGTTATTTAGGCAACACAAGCAACTACTCCTTTTTAATAACCTTG
>JBOFGX010000072.1:0-15225 GCA_051649345.1 Leadbetterella sp.
AGAAAATCCGAAAATTACGGTGGTTTCAGTGGCAGAACTCTTTGGTAAGGCCATAGGTCGTATCGAGGATAATGGAAGTATTAGTTCTTTATTTATAAATTATCAAAATCAAAACAATTCGTAATTATGAAAACAACTGAGATTGTAGGGTATAACAGAGCGAATCTCGGCCGTCAACAAGCACAAGAGCTGCGTGGTCAAGGTATGGTACCTGGAATTCTGTATGGTGGAAAAGAGCAAGTTTCTTTTTATGCACCCGCTTACTTGTTTAGACCCTTGATTTTCACTCCTGATGCGTATGAAATCAAACTTACCATCGACGGAAAGCAGTATTCTGCTATTTTACAAGATAAGCAATTTCACCCAGTGAATGACATGCTTATACATGTAGATTTACTTGAAATTACACCTGAGAAAGTAATCACGATTTCTATTCCAATTCGTTTGACTGGAACTGCTATTGGTGCAAAACAAGGGGGTAAATTGGTTCAAACACTTAGAAAACTGCGTGTAAAAGGACCAGCAAAATCTATCCCTGAGCTTGTAAATTTGGATGTTACAGAACTTGGATTGGGTAAAGCAATCAAAGTAAAAGCCATTGATCTACCGGGTTTAACTATCTTAGATTCTGAAGCCAACCCTGTAGCTAGTGTGACTATCCCACGTGCATTAAGAGGCCAATTGAAAGAAGGTAACTAGTTTATAAAATTAATAGTGCATAAAAAGCCGCATCAATTGATGCGGCTTTTTTGTTGTATTAGCAAATGATTTTTCCTAGTTTCATTTCGGTATTCTGAAAGAAAATCCACACCCTATAAAATGATCTGGAGAAATGTCAGTTATACCTACTCCACCCGATATGTCAAGTAGAATATTAGGTTTAAGCAAATAGGTAATGCCAGCATCAAATCGATGATCGGGATCTTGGTTTTTTGTTAAAAATCCGTACAGTTCAATATAAGAAGTCAATTTGTCAGTGAATCCATAGCCAGTTGTAATAGTATAAATATTGGACCGAATGCCTGTAATACCGTCCCATTCAGCTCCAAGGTTATAAGAGAAAGTCCAATCATCGTTGAGGTCATGTTGCATTGTGAATCTGAAATTGGGGGCGAAATAGGTCTCTTTTTTAGATCCTGAAGCCCATTTAGGGACACTCACATGAGCAATAAGTGAGGTCATAGGAATGATCCCTTTTTGTTTTAGAATACCAATTTTGGTGCCGATTTGAATAGGATTTAAGCCGGTGCTTTTGGCTCTAAAACCTTCGTTTTTGATTTCATAGCGAGAGTTTTCTACTATTAGCCTGAGTTCGAAGCGTTTGGTAACTCCAAATTTAAGCAAGGAAGTATGAAACATAGTTTCTGAGGTTTTCATTGTTTTGTCTTTTTCCTGGAAAAAACCATTCTCCATCTGAAAGTACCCTACTGGAACCAAATCTGAGCATTCTGTTTGATCGGGGCGATCCGTAGCAATGATTTCATCGGATTGTGCGACAATTTGATAACTTATAAATAGAAAAAAGAGTGTTATCTTGATAGGCATATGGTGTTTTTTATTGCAAAGAAAAAGCAAAATAGATCAAGTTAAAACTGGAGACCTAATTTTGGTTTATTCTTAAAGTAAAAGTTTCTAATTTAATAATTGAAAACTAGTGTTTTATGATGAATTTAGGGAGCTATTATTTACCTTTTTGAGATGTGCGTATTTTTGCCTCCTTTGTTAATGCATAACTTTCTCTTCTCGTAATAGATTTAATTTTTTCAACATTTCTAAATCTCAATCCACTCCAATCATCATCAATGGCTACCATTCGTACAGGCTCTAGCCCCATACTTCCTAATGCTGCCCAGCCATTATCTCGATTAAACTCGCATGTAAAGTTTTTTGAGCTTCCTTTGGGATAACACATCCAGATTATTGCATCTTCAACTATATATTGGGGGATTTTTCTTGCCAAATCCTCAATCTCTATCAATTTAGTAACAAAGCACATCAAAAACTGAGTTTTGTCTTGTGTGTCGACTTCTGTTATGATATTCGTATAACTTTTAAAATCTTCTATTTCTGTCATTAGGCTTTTAGGACAGTTTATTACAAGAATAGTACTTTGACCTTTGAAGTTTAGTTTTTTAAGTAAGGTATTCATCGTATAAAAAGTTTATTGCTGTTATTTCGAGACAAAAGTCTCAAAAAAATATAATCTATGCAATAGCCATAATTTGGGTTGAAGGGTAACCTTTGAATACTTTTAATAAGATATTGATATCTAATAATGGTGAAGAAATATGGATAACTCTGTCTATTTGGGAAGCCAAGGGAATTCAAAAGCCCAACCTACCATTGGGCTTTTCTTGTTTGGATTTATTAAATGGCGGTTTTTAATTTTATTTCCACCTTGTAAATTACTCTCTTTATTTTGCCGCTGCTGTCCAATTCCGTTTCTTCGTACGTAGTACTCATTGTAAATTCATTTTTATACACAGAACCGGCCTCAATATTCCAAACTTCAGCTTCTTCGTTTTGATATTGAGGCTCAGAAATAATAAATTTATTGTTCTTTTCATCTAGAGTCCATTTTAAGTATTCTGTAGGTTCATTTTTATAGTAGCTTTCCATTGTACCATCTTCCTTGAAAATCACATATTCTAAGGTGTTTTCAAAGTCCTTACTATTAGGAGTTCCCTGCTTGTAAATCAATTCTCCATTAAGTTTATACTCATCGATAATCCATTTTTTAGCATCTATTAAGCGACTGCTCGCTTCTTTTAGATTCTTGGATGCTTGATTTTGCGGAGATTCTATTGAATCTTTTTCGCAAGAGATAAAAAATAAAAGTGCCGTTAAACTGCAAAGTAGTTTTGTCATATGTTTAAATTATAAAAGATGGTATAAAAAAATAACTACAAGAACTTTGTTTAGCTAATACGAGTCAATAACGCTATAATTTTAAACAAATTGTATCTTTTTACGTATTACAACAGGGTAAATAGGGTAATGATTATCCTTTATTTATTCCAGATTTTGGGTTTACGTAAAAAAGTTTCAAATCAATACTGATTTGGCTAATTTTGAATATGGCTAAGTTTCTATTTTATACGTTCTACTTCGAAAATATTTCCATCATACTCTTTGGTAATTGTCGTCATAAATCCTTTTTCCATTAAGGATTTTCCAGATGACTTGTGTATAATTTTACCTTCAGGGGCAAGACGAACAATATAATTGTTATCTGGGATAAGATCTTCTAAAATGACAAGTCTGGTGGTTTCTTTTGACCCGTGTCTGAATACGCCTACCACACCTCCTTCTAAAGTGTCAAAATTTAACCTTTGAAAGCCATCCCATTGACCAACCTTTGGTTCACCAAAACCAGGTAAATCTTTACGATAGGTCATATAGTCGTGCTTCTCTTGCATTTTTCTCATCCACTGTGACCATTGATTAAGGCGGTTAATTTGTGTGGGTTGTAACTTTCTTAAATCTCCCAGTACAATTGGGAATGTTCCAATCAGCGATTTAAGTCCAAACTCATAATTTGGGTCATCCAGTATAAGGTTACCAATAACCAAAGAAGCTGCTGGTACAGCTGGAGATCTCCACCACGCGAGTTCCCGTATGCGTAATGCCCCCGTAGGAGATGGTTCGTTTATGTTAGAAAGCCAATTGCCTTCTGCAACGTTCGTGAATGCATAGTCTTGTAAATGATGTTTTCCCGTACTTTCATATGTGCAATCAATAAATAACTCGGGATTGTCTTCATGTACATCGTCAAAAAACTCCAATAATCTTTCATACAAAACAGAATAAGACTCTTCATGGTCTCTATAAAATGGATGGTTCGTAGCCCATGAGCCCGTTTTGTTTATCTCGTTTATGTAGGCACTCGTACATACTGCAAAATCCATTTTGCCATACACTAGTCCATTCTGCTTTACATATTTATCAATAATATTTCTAATGTAATCAACCCAATCTGTACCAAATGAGGCAGTATAAACACCCTTATTTATATTTTGAACATTCATGGGTTTCCCATCTTTGTATAATGAAAACCATTCCGGATGTTTTTTTAAGATTTCAGCATCTGCTGTTACAGCCCCAAGGGATATCCACATACCGGGTTTCATTCCCAGGCTTTTGATATAATCGAAGCTGGGTTTGAGACCTCCGCTAAATTCTAATGTATCCACCAGCCAATCACCAGCAGGACTTTTGTGAAGACCAGTCCTTCCTTCTGTATACTTATTGGCAGCCCAACCTTCATCAATGATAAATTCTTCAATTCCACATTTAGCCGCTACTTTAGCTAAATCCCAAATAAGTGAATCACTCATATCTTGCATAAAGGGTTTCCAAGTGTTGTACACAAACAAAGGTTTTTCTTTGATTTGTAGAACTTTCGGTTTCATGTGACGCACAATAAATTTATTTACGTCATTGTTCACAACTTTATACGGATCATCGGTCTTATTGTATAATGCGATGAATGTTTTTGGGGCTCTATAAACCCTATTTGGTTTCAACCACCTTCTAAAGGGATACGTTTGATTAGGAAGAGCCAATCCAATTTCAATATTGTTACGTTCCAATGTATCTACTTCCGAGCAGTGATAACATGACCTTTTTATAACACCCGGTGCTTCGTTTCCAAGAGCCATACCTTTTTGATTGGTCAAATCATGAGCAATCATGATGGGGTCATCCCAGTTGCCTGTATATCCGTTTATCCGTTTTTGACGGGCGTAGTTTACATTTACTGATGACCAATAAAATATAAGGTTGGAATGGAAGTCCTCTGTAAGAACGCCTTCCAGCTTTACATCTGAATTGCCTATGTTGTTGATTCTCATCCATTTTCTTACTACATTAACCTTTGGATAGATCATATAACAAACCGTAATTGCAATTTCTGGATTCTCTTTTTTCTCTGTAAGGTTAATTGAAAAACCCTGACCGCCTGTACTATCTGTTATAGCAGAATAGTCTTTAAGATTCCAACCGCTTTTTCCTGTTATTTTTTTGTCATTCCATAAAAACGAAAATTCATTAGAATGTGTAGGAACTACATAATTGGCGTTATCTAAATAAAAACCTTCAGTACTAAATCTACCTGTATTTTTATCTAGTTTGATTTCTCTTTTTACTAGATTGTTTTCGATAGAAAAAATAGTATTTATATTATTATCAGATACTTGCGTTTTTACGTTTCCTTTTTTTGAGAATGCAATGTTTTTTAAGCTTGATTTTACTGAAGTACTGTTTGTAAAATAAGCATCGATCGTATAGGGAGCTTGAGACGTAGGTACTTCAAAAGTAAATCTTTGTGGAGATGTATATCGTACAAATCTATTTCGGGATAGATCTATTCTTTCTCGTAAAAATTCTTGATTAAAATATGCAATTGTGCCATTGACGGATACAGCAATACTATCCAATCTAGGATCAGTAAGTTTTGAATTTATGGTCTTGTTTTTATTGTCAGACCAATTAATCAAAACACTTATTACATCATATGGTGTTCCGTTTTTTATTAAAGAACCAACATGCTTAGGCGATTGGATAGATAGGGTCTGCTGACCGACAACACCAATGCTAAAAAAAAGAAAAATAGGTATGAGTAGGATTTTTTTTACATTTTCAAGCATAGTAGAGTAGGATTGGGTTAGATGAAAACTTATTTTCTGAAATTAGAAATTTTAGTTTTCAAAGGTAGCTAGATTGGTATACTCAGAGTAATAAACTAAATCTTTAAAATAATAGACGATTTGCTTTTATGACTTCTCTAAAAAATAGTTTTGTCGATATTTTTTCGGACTTACGTTAATTATAGATTTAAAAAGACGACTAAAGTAATATTGGTCATTAAAGCCTAGTTTATAAGCTATTTCTTTGATGCTCAGGTGGCTATTTTGTAGTTGTCTGCAACTTTCTTGCATTTTTAAAAGATTGAAATAGTCTAAAGGGGCATACCCTGTTTTCTTTTTGAATAGCATAGAAAAATGTGAAGCTGAGTATACAGATTTTGAGGCTAGTTCATTAAGAGATATTTTTTCTGTAATGTTGTTTTTCATCCAATCCAGCACATTGTTTATGTTGTCATGCGTATCAAGGTTCTTGTTGAGGAAGATTTTTTCATACAAAACACTGGACAAAAAGTAGCTAAAACAGATATTGGCATGTTGAAGGTTTTCTTTTGCAAAACCAAGGGATAATAAGTTGTAAATCTCATGAAAGAGTTGAATACATTTATTAGAGTATCCTATTTTAGATTTAAAGTTGACATTTTCTTTAAAGAAGTCTGTTAATAAATGATTTGCAGATATACCGTCAAAGTGAAACCAGAAAATGCTCCAAGGATTTTCTTGAAATGATCCATACGTATGGGCAGTTTTTTTTGGTATTATGAGTACTTCTCCTGGCTCTAGATCGAACTTTTCATTATTTATAGAATACCAGCCTTTACCTGAAACACAGTATATCAAAATGTAAATATCGCTACCTCGTGTACGGCGATAGTAATGATATTTGGCATTGGGGTAATAACCTAGACTGTGTATGAAAAGACCTGAAGTTTTGTTTTCATGCAGATTGTAAATGAAGTCTTTAGGGGGGATCAAATTGAACAATTGCCCTTCAAAACCTTGATCTTTTTTTTGATTGTTTTTAGCCATTTGGAAAAAATAATTAAATCGTCCATTTAATTAGGATATTCGTTATTTTATCGCAAATTAAATAAATATAATTTTGTAACGAAAAAATTATATTAAAGTTTACACGTAAATAGGATAAATCAATGAATACAGGATTCAAATTATCAGAGCAACAGATCGCAGACTATCAGAGAGATGGATACGTAATAGTGAAGAACTTGTTCAATAAAGTGGAAATTGAAAAACTATATCAAGTAGCTATTGATGATATAAATCAAAACAAAGGTGCAGCCGATCTCGCTGATCAAAGTGGCAAGAAAACCCGCTTATCGCTCTGGTTCAATCCCGGAGATGATATCTATGGACTTTTGACGCGATCAGAGCGTATGGTGAATTCTGTAGGCCAATTGATGGAAGGTGAAGGTGTAGCTCATTATCATTCTAAACTTATGCAAAAAGAGCCTCATGTAGGTGGAGCTTGGGAATGGCATCAAGATTATGGATATTGGTATAAAAACCAATTTATGTTCCCAAATAAACTCATATCTGTCATGATTGCTATCACGGAAGCAACTAAAGCGAATGGTTGTCTTCAAGTAATCAAAGGATCACACAAAATAGGCCGTGTGAATCACGGGTTTTCTGGAGAACAAATGGGGGCAGATATGGTCATGGTAGAAAACTGTCTCAAGACTATGGAGCTTGTATATGTAGAGATAGAACCAGGTGATGCTCTATATTTTCATGCTAATCTATTACATCGATCGGCAGCTAATACGTCCGATACTCCTCGTTGGTCTTTGATATCTTGTTACAACAATTTAGACACCCTTGCGTATAACGAAAAGACGGAATCGTATAGGACTCCAATCAATGTAGTACCAGATACGGCTATGATGGAGCGTGAAGCTTTTGGATTTGATGAAAGTAATCATATATATAGTAAAGATCAAGATCCTGCTTTACAAAAATCAGGATGGGAGAACTAATACATACTAAATGCTATAATTTCAATTTTAACTAACCCCCCCATACATTCAAATGGCTGTAGTTGCTCAAGTTTCTGGAAATAGTAAAAATGACAGTCTCGTTGATATAAATTATAAGTATGTTGTCCTAATTTGTGCAATAGCGGCTTTAGGAGGTGTACTCTTTGGATTTGATTTGGTGATAATTTCGGGTACAGTCGATGCATTTACCCAAGTGTATGAGTTAAATGAATGGTGGCAAGGCTTTGCCGTAGGATGTATCAATATAGGTGCCGCAGGGGGAGCATTGCTTGCTGGGAATTTATCGGAAAGTCTTGGTCGCAAAAAAGTACTTATCTTTTGTGCCGTCTTGTTTGCTATTACAGGTGTTGGAACAGGTTGGGCGGGCTCTTTTGGCTTTTTTATCATTTTTAGGATGCTTAGCGGTGCCGCCGTCGGAGCAGCAGCTTTGGTCTGTCCCATGTATCTCGCAGAAATTTCACCCAGTACTATTCGAGGTAGGGTTGTGTCTTTTTATCAGCTTGCTATCACTTTTGGATTAATACTAGCCTATGTTTCAAATTACGCATTATTAGATTCGGGAGAAAACAATTGGCGATGGATGTTTTCTTCACAAGCAATCCCATCCCTTCTATTTTTTTTGGGTTTGTTTTTTGTTCCAGAAAGCCCTAGGTGGTTAATAAGTAAAGCTAGGTCTTCAGAGGCTATTCAAATTCTCAATAAAGTAGGCGGAGAAATATATGCCCAAGCAGAATTGCTTCAGATTCAAGAAAGTTTCAAAGTTGTAGTAAAAGAGCGTTTTTCGGATTTGTTTAGTCCGAAGCTAATACATATCATGTGGTTGGGGGTTTTTGTAGCCGTTTTTTCTCAAATAGACGGTCAAAATTCTTTACTTTCATATGCACCTGTTATTTTTGAGAATGTTGGTTTTGGTAAAGAAACTGCATTCAAACAATCTGTATTGATTGGCTTGTTTTTCTTCTTTTTCACGTTTGTTGCAATATCTACTATTGATAAAGTTGGAAGGAAAAAACTATTGATTATTGGGTCGCTCCTTTTAGCAATTATATGCTTTGTAGTGGCTATTTGTTTATATGGTAATGTATCAGGTTATGTAATGGTCATAGGTGTATTGGCTTTTGTAGCTGTATATGCTGCTACTCTTGGTCCTGTTACTTGGGTTGCATTATCTGAGATATTTCCTAATAGAATTAGGGGCAATGCCATGGCAGTATCCACAATAGCTCTTTGGATAGCTAATTTTTTGACAACTTGGGCATTCCCAATCATGAAAGAAAATATGGGGCTTCCTGCTACCTTTGGAATTCATGGATTGATTTGCTTATCCTATTTCTTTTACGTAAAACGTTATATCCCCGAAACCAAAGGAAAGACTCTTGAAGAGATAGAAAAAGAACTAACGAAGTAATTTTACGGTCGAAGAAGACAAGCTATAGAGTTATTATGAATTGCTATTAACCTATTTAGCACATTCATACACAAATGTCTGCTCTGTGATTTTTGATTCTTTATTAGTAAATCGTGTTTGGCTTAATTTACCCGGATAGCCATTTTCATTAAAGCTATTTTTATAATCGTATTTGAAATTGATATTTTCGTTACCACTATAAATAATAGATTGTGTTACATTATTTTTGTTTATAAAATATGTTAAGTTTTCTCCACCAGCTAGAATGTTGTATACCATAAAGTAGGAAAGTACTTGACCAATCATTTTGTTTTTATAGTAAGGAGACTTTTTTTCGCCAAAACCTGTATTTTTTAATAAGGTTTTATTGTCATCTCCGATCAACTTTATCTCAGAGACATTTCCTTTGCCATCATATATGAATTTTACCTTTGGGTAGTCTTTAAAAGTAGGCCAGTACAAAGTAAACGTATCTATCGATCCATCACTATTTGAACTCATAGTTGAGGAGTATGATTTTTTTGTTCCGTTGCTTGTTACATCAAACGTAATTCTAGAAAGATTGTCCCCAATCCAAGTAAATAGGATATCAATATCTTTAGTCTTCGAATGATACGCACGTGATATTTTATCCCCTTTGTATTCGAAGGTGTCAAAATCTACAAAACCTTTCATACCAATTACTTTTTTGTCTTTGTTATAGGTGTATTGATAACTTTGACCTTCAGATCTTCCATCACTCATTATAGTACACGCTTTTTCTTTATCTTTTTCAGCAACTAGAGTGTCGGGTTTGTTACCTCCGCCTGGAATAACAACAACATCATTCTTTTTACAAGAGGCAAATACAAACAATGCAAAGAGTAGAGTTAGATATTTCAAATTAGTATCGGTTTTACATTTTAAATTTTGCAAAAACCATGCTAAAATTATAAAATCAAAAAATATTTATTTTGGGTAAAGAGGGCTACTTTCTTTGGGTAAAACCATGCGAATAAACGATGTCTAAAATTTAGATTTTTTTTCGCAATGGGTTCGGATTTTTAACCTGTCAGTCCTACAAAAATACTTTGCGGGCTTGTAAGGGATAGATTGTTGAAAATAAGATGTTTGAAGTCTAAAGTGAAAATACACAGTTTCTAATTCATAAAAAACAATCATTTTACCGGAAAAAACTGAACATTTATCTTAAAAAATTGTTGTAATTTTATATGTATTTTAATGGATCGAATCCACATCATACCTATTCCTTTAAAAATTAATTTCATCCCTTAAATGGCAATTTTAGTTTTCTTCGTTTTACATTGGTATCTCTCTTTATTTTCTCAAACATTCTTTTTACATCGATACGCCGCTCATAAGATGTTTACGATGAATATTTTTTGGGAGAAATTTTTTTATGTTTTTACATTCATAACGCAAGGTTCATCCTTTTTAAGCCCCAAAGCCTATGGCATAATGCACCGTTTGCATCATGCATATGCGGATACAGAGTCGGACCCACATTCTCCCAAATACTCCGACAATTTGTTTCATATGATGTGGAAAACCAAAAATTACTATCAAGATATAATCCATGATAGGGCTCCTATTGAAGAGAAGTTTAAGAAGGGTGTGCCCTATTGGAAGTGGATGGAGAAGTTTGCTGATCTTTGGACTGTACGAGTAGGGTGGGGAGTAGTGTATGTGCTATTTTATATCCAGTTTCATACACACAACTGGCAATATTTGCTTTTACCAATTCATTTTCTGATGGGCCCTGTTCATGGTGTCATTATCAATTGGTTTGCTCATAAGTACGGATATGTTAATTTTAAAGTAAATGATACCGCCAAAAATTTACTGCCAATTGATATTTTGATGATGGGAGAGTCCTACCACAACAATCATCATAAGTATGGCGGACGTGCCAATTTTGGCATCAAATGGCATGAATTGGATCCTACTTATCCCATTCTTAAGCTAATGAGCTTTATGCGGATTATATACCTCAAGCCCAACAATGATTTGAATTATATGTAAGTCTAAAGGTTTACATGCTACATGCGATATTCTTTAGCGAATTACCTTGTAGTCAATCTACTATAATTTTCTGTGCTCAACCAAGCTTACAAGTTTTTATTCATTTAATAAAGACTACTGCTATTTCTACTGTAGTTCTAAGAATAGGACATATAATTGAAATTCACTAATTCTTAGGTTCAAACTAACCAATACAAGAAGTTTGAAATTTAGTGCTAAATTTTAATATTTTTTTGTAAGAAGAGTATATTTACGAAAGAAAAATAGTTTTAGATTTTTAAAATCAATGACTAATCTCTTTATTGTTGTAAGTGTAAAACATATTTTTTAACCTATCATTAGACTACTCAATATGAAAAGTTTGATTAAGCACTATATCGAGCCTACTGTTTATATAGTGTTTTTTTGCAGTTTTTTTCTTTTTTCGGCTTCTTACGCTACTCAATTTAGAAATAAGGATAGTATTATTTTGGAAGAACCGGATGACAGAATTACTATGTTTGGGAGAACTTCTTTTGTCTCACACGAATTGAAATTGAGTGCAGATTCTATTGAGTACGATTTTACTAATTTACAATTTATAGCAAAAGGCAAAGTTCATATTGATATGAAAGGTGAAAATACAGAAGTTACTTCCGACCGCCTTATATATTCATTTTCTGAAGAAGGAAGTGGCTCATTTCGAAAGAATGTTATACAAAGCGACATTTTAATTAATTCTATAGCCGATGTAAGTAGCTTGTTTAGAGGTAAAGCAGTTTTTATTGACATGTGGGCTAGTTGGTGTGAGCCTTGCATTCATGAATTTCAGAATAGTGAAACCTTATATGAAAATCTAAAAAAAGATGGTATAGAGGTGCTTTATATCTCTTTTGACAAGGATGAAAAAGATGAAAACTGGAAAAGGGCTATTAAAAAGTACGATGTATTAGGTACGCATATACGAGCTAACAAAAAACTCCAAGATGAACTCACTAAATTTATTTGGGGAGGTGTTGATGTTTTTATGCTACCCAACTATTTAGTGATGAATAAAGCGGGTGCAATTATAGAGAAACATTTCTTAAAGCCTAGTCAAGGAGAGGAATTCTATATTGATTTAAGAAAAAGGCTTTTACGAGAATAAATGAGACTATTTTAAAGTATAAACTAATTTACCATACCTGATTTTTAGATTATATATTTCTCTTAATACTTTCTAAGTAAAATTAAATTTTGAGTCTATAACTTAGTGCGTTTTTTGGGTAAAATTTGTGCACAAAAAAAGACCCCACTTTCGTGAGGTCCTTTTCAAAATATCTAAAAATTGATATTACATCATACCACCCATTCCGCCGCCGCCATGTCCATGATGATGACCAGCATCTGCTTTCTCTTCAGCGATATCCGAAATAACAGCTTCTGTAGTCAACAATAGACCTGCAATAGACGCAGCGTTTTCAAGTGCAAGACGTGTTACTTTCGTTGGGTCAATAATACCCGCAGCAATCATGTCTTCAAACTTATCGTCACGTGCATTGTATCCATAAGCACCTTTACCACCTTTAACCTCTTGTACGATTACAGAACCTTCACCACCTGCATTCGATACGATTGTTCTCAAAGGAGACTCAATAGCATTTTTGATGATAGCTACACCTGTTTTTTCGTCAGCATTTAGTGCAGATACTTTTTCTAATGCAGCTTGAGCACGTATAAACGCCACGCCACCACCAGCTACGATACCTTCTTCCACAGCGGCACGTGTAGCGTGTAATGCATCGTCTACTCTGTCTTTCTTTTCTTTCATTTCTACTTCTGTAGCAGCACCAATATAGATGATAGCTACACCACCTGAAAGTTTAGCTAATCTTTCTTGTAGTTTTTCTTTGTCATAATCAGAAGTAGTTGTCTCGATCTGTGCTTTGATTTGAGCTACACGACCTTTGATTTCGTCTTCTTGACCACCACCATTGATAACAGTCGTATTGTCCTTATCAACTATGATTTTGTCACATTGTCCCAACATAGACTGATCTACGTTTTCAAGCTTAAATCCTCTTTCTTCAGAAATAACGGTACCACCTGTAAGGATAGCGATATCTTCTAGCATAGCTTTTCTTCTGTCTCCAAATCCAGGAGCTTTTACAGCACATACTTTCAATGCACCGCGGATTTTGTTTACTACCAAAGTAGCAAGAGCTTCACCGTCTACATCTTCAGCGATGATCATTAACGGACGACCTGTCTGAGCCACTTGCTCCAATACAGGAAGTAGTTCTTTCATAGATGATACTTTCTTCTCAGAAATCAAAATGAAAGGTCTTTCCATTTCAGCTTCCATTTTCTCTGTATTCGTAACAAAGTATGGAGACAAATAACCTCTGTCAAACTGCATACCTTCTACAGTTTTTACTTCTGTTTCAGTACCTCTTGCTTCTTCTACAGTGATTACACCTTCTTTACCTACTTTGTCCATAGCATCTGAAATCATTTTACCGATTTCAAAATCATTGTTTGCAGATATAGTCGCTACTTGTGTAACTTCTTTCGAAGAATTTATAGGTTTTGACTGTGACTTCAAATCTGCAACAATAGCCGTTACCGCTTTGTCAATCCCTCTTTTAAGATCCATTGGGTTTGCACCTGCTGCTACGTTTTTGGCACCTATTGTATAAATCGCTTGTGCCAATACTGTCGCTGTTGTAGTTCCATCACCAGCAGCATCAGCTGTTTTAGACGCTACCTCTTTTACTAATTGAGCACCCATGTTTTCGATGCTATCTGATAATTCTATTTCTTTTGCTACTGTAACACCATCTTTGGTAATTGCAGGTGAGCCAAATTTCTTATCTATAATTACGTTACGACCTTTTGGTCCTAGGGTTACTTTCACGGCATTTGCCAAAGTATCCACCCCTTTTTTTAGTTTATCTCTAGCCTCTGTATCGAAAATGATTTGCTTTGCCATTATATAATGAATTATTGAATTTGTGAATGAAAAAAATAGAAATTAAACAATTGCGTAGATATCCGCTTCTTTCATAATAAGATATTCTTTGCCTTCTACTGTAAGTTCAGTACCAGAATATTTACCATAAATAACTGAATCTCCAACTTTTACAGTTACAGGCTCATCTTTTTTTCCTGGACCAACTGCCACAACTACGCCTTTCTGAGGTTTCTCTTTTGCTGTGTCTGGGATAATAATACCAAAAGCGGTTTTTTCTTCAGCTGGAGCTGGCTCCACCAAAACTCTATCTGCTAAAGGTTTTACGTTTACTGACATAATTTTTGTATAGTTAATTGTTTAAAATTTAAATTTATTCAGATTTCGTCAAGTTTTATACCAAGTGTCAAATAGGATGAAAAGCATGACAAATTTTCAGACAATGTGACAAACTATGGTTTGGTATCCAAAATCAAGCTGCAAAAATAGCAGTTTTTATGTGAATAATCAGCGTAAGTGGACTATTCGTCAAAAAGACTTTCGAAGTATATTCATCGACAAACGTGCTAAGAAATACAATTGATTTTTTGAAAATACTAAAAACTGTTTTAGTGTATGTCTTAATAGGTTCTAATCCTTAAAATTTATGTATTGAGCTTTTATGTCCAATTTATTATGCTAAGGATTATTACGACAAACTAGATTGATCATTGTTATTTCTTGATGCTTAACACCTCCGGCCTTAGGTAGGGCATATTGAGATTTGTTATCGGCTTGTGAGCATATGGGTCTATACCTGCTACAATAAGAATGTCTCTTAAATCTTCAGTATTCTCCAATTTACCATCTTGATCCCAAGGTAGCATACTCTCGGCACTCATGTAATGATTAACAAGAGCACTCCTAAAATTATTTTCTGTTTTATTTCTTTGAGAGCTATGTAAAGTATATCCATTGAAAAACACAACAGACCCACTTTTAACCTCAACAGGAATGACGGATTCCTTTGGATAATTACTGATATCTATCGTGTCAATGTCGGCATACTCGGTGCTTTTGTTTTCAACTCTTGGCATAATGTAGCCAGATTTTTGGCTACCCGGTATAATCCATAGACAGCCATTTTCAACAGTTGCATCGTCTATCGCTATCCATGCACCTACCAAAGATTTATCCCTTGTGGGAATATAAAATTCGTCTTGG
>JBOFGX010000073.1:0-1983 GCA_051649345.1 Leadbetterella sp.
AATGCAACAATTAGTTTTTTCAAGCGTCTTAATCTGTATACAATCATGCATATGAAACCACTACAATTATACATCAACACCTAAGCCCTATTTAAACCTAAAAACATGGTTACTAAACTCTTAAGATAAACATAATGACTATGAAAAAAACTTTATTTACAATTTGTCTCCTTTTTATTTTAAAAACTACCTTTTCACAAGGATATATAATCAAAGGCATTTTACAAGATACGGCCAATACACCCTTAGGACTCTGCACCGTGTTACTTTTAAAACCGACTGATTCAACATTGGTAACGTTTACCCGAGCTGATGATAAAGGTTTTTTTCAGTTTAAGAACATTAAGAAACAAGACTATCTAATCAAGATAACCTATTCGGGTTTAATCCCGTACCAAACTTTGGTAAAGTATATAGAAGAAAACCAAGTAGATCTTGGTGTAATCAGACTAAAGCCCATTCTCAAAGAATTAATGGAAGTAGTAATAAAAACTGCTCGAGCACCTATAGAAATTCGAGGGGATACCATTGAATACGACGCACGTAAGTTCAAAGTACCTCCAGGATCATCAGTAGAGGATTTACTTCGTCGCCTACCTGGATTTCAAATAGATGCTGACGGCAACATAAAAGCACAAGGAGAAAGAGTTCAAAAAGTATTGGTTGATGGTAAATCGTTTTTTGGAAATGACCCCAAAGTAGCTACCAAGCAGCTCCCCGCAGAATCCATAAATAGAATCCAAGTTTTTGATGATAAGTCTGAGCAATCCAAGCTTACTGGAATTGAAGATGGTAAACGTGACAAAACAGTAAATCTTGAACTCAAAGAAGAGTTTAAAAAAGGAGGTTTTGGCAAAATTACCGCAGGCATCGGTACAGATGAGCGACTTATGACCAAAGGGAATTACAACCGATTCAATCAGAAAAATCAGTTTTCTATTGTTGGATTTGGAAATAACTTGAATCAGACCGGCCTTAATCGGGATGATTATCAAGACTTTAAAGGATCTCAATCCTACCAATGGAATGATAACGCTGATTTTGGTTTTGAGAATGGATCAGGCTTTAGAATGTTTAATTTTGAAGATGATGGAGACGAAGAGTCCAGCATGAGTATTCCTCAGAGTTGGGGAGAAGGGGATGGATTTTCAAAAAACCTTGCTGGTGGGGTCAACTACAATTATGATACCCCAAAAACAAAGTTTAGTTCGAGCTATTTTTACAATTTATCGGATCAAGTGTTTGATATTTATAGCCAAACACAAACCTTTCTTAATAGCACCTCCTACTTTCAAAATGCTAGAAATCTAAGTACTAATTTATTTAACAATCACAGGCTAAGTTTTAGATTTGAGAAATCCTTAGACTCGCTTAATACGATCACAATCAACTTCAATGGTCGTCTTTCAAAGCGTGAAAACTCTAACGATGTATATACCGACTTCATAAACAAGACAGACGAAACATTCCGAGAAAATCAGATACGCTCAACTATGGATGGCAACAGCAATGCCCAATCGGGAGCATTCATCTTTCGACACAAATTTCGAAAAAAAGGTCGTAATTTTGCTCTATCAGGCTCTTTAAATCGAACAGACAATAACAACAACTCTCTACAGGCTTCCAACATAATAGAAAATAGGATAAATGGAGAACAATTCCCATTAGAAGGTCTAGATTTAAGGGTGAATCAGTTAGTATTCGGCATTGGAAAATCATTGAACCTAAAAAGTAGTATATTGTACACAGAACCTTTCACAAAAAAACTATTTGGCGAAATGTTTTACAATTATTCAATATTGAGCAGAGATTCTGAAAGAGACGTAAATGATCTAAACTCTAGTGACGGGAGAAGAATTGAAAGTTTAAGCCGATATTTTGACAACCGCGTTTTATACAATCGCTTAGGTGCTCAGTTACGTTTTATTCATAAAGGCTTAAATCTAAGTTCGGGTTGGGCATATACTTCCATGGGGCTTCAAG
>JBOFGX010000074.1:0-6765 GCA_051649345.1 Leadbetterella sp.
GCAGATGACATAAAGTTTATTTCTGATCTTATCGATTTTTTCTTTAATACCTATGGCATAGATCGTACGCGTGTATATGTGACAGGGCATTCTGGAGGAGCTTTTATGGCTTATCATCTCATTTTATCAGATGGTACAAAAAACAAAATTGCGGCAATAGCTCCTGTAGCTGCTAGTGTTTGGGGTGATAATACTTATATTAGTAATCAAACAACGGTTACAAATTACGTTCCTACAGCTATTATGCATGTTCATTGTACTGCTGATGCAGCTGTTGCTCCTCCTTCAGTAGGTGCTACGTATACTTGGCCATTTTCGATTTTTAGTACCCCTCAGTGTAATAATCCAGCTCCAATCACGACAGTGATTAATTCGGAGATAGATAGGCTTACCTATTGTGGTTTGGGTAAAAAAATAGAATACCTCAGACTCAAAAGAGCTTCTTTGGGGCATGGATGGCCAACGACTGCTAACTCTGGATTTAATGGGGCGACTGAAATCTGGAACTTTGTAAAGACATATACCAAAGGATCATTCTCTGGGACATTAGCTGATCCCGCGGTTTCGCCACTATCTATAACAATAGAATCTAATCAAACAGTAATATTGACGGCCTCCGCTTGCCCGTCCAATTCTACCTATTTATGGAAGCAAGGTTCTGTTCAAGTTGCAACTACAGGTGTATTTGTAAGCCCAGCTTTAACCTCAAACACTACGTATACTGCTTATTGTGCCACGTCTACTTGCCAAAGTGCAGGAGTAAGTGTTAGCGTGACAGTAAGTACAGATTGCCCTCCCAGTAAAGTCGTTACCGGAACTATTAGTCCACCACCATATGCAGCTAATATGATTTTTAAGGCAAGTGACAGTATTAGTATAGGTAATATGGTTAGTCCCTTGGTTCTGAATTCTAGCAATACGAATAGACTAGCCCTTTCTGCAGGCAAATCGGTTCAACTAAAACCAGGACTAAGCATTCAATCGGGTGCTGTATTCAAGGCCGAAATTGCCAATTGTGCCAGTATTACTCAAACCATGTACATACAAGGGAGGACAATGTATGACATAACTGGACAGCCATTTATTATGCGTGGTGTAAATTACTCTCTCCATGATGACTGGGGGTTTCCGGGAGCGGATTTACTTACAGAAATTGAAAAAAGTAAATCCAATACCGTACGCCTACAGTTTTATAAAACGCCCAATGGGAGTAGGCCGATTATAACAAATATTCATTTAGATAGCCTATTGACAAAATGTAAAAGGCTTCGCATCATGCCGGTTGTAGAACTACATGACCTTACCTGTGCAGAAGACGTAAATCGTGTCAATACTGAACTCATATCTTGGTGGACAGATCCGGCCCGAGTAGCTATTTTCAATAAGCACAAAAAATACCTCATTATCAATCTAGCCAATGAAGTAGGTAGGTATCGTTGGGCAGGGTATACTACTACTAGCTTAAACAATTGGAAAGACTCTTATAAAACAGCCATTACTAGTATCCGAAACGCAGGCTTAGATATACCAATCATGATTGATGCTCCAGATTGTGGTACAGATGTTAAAGCCATTGTAGATGGTGGACAAGAAATTATCGACCATGACCCCAAAAAGAATGTAATCTTCAGTGTGCATTCCTATTGGGCAGGATACAACGGATATACTGATCTTACGAACGCGATCAACGCGAATCTTCCTCTAGTTTTTGGAGAAATCGCCAACAAGCAAGATGATTATGTCAACAATTCTACCTCGTATTGCCACTATAATCTAGACGGAACTACAGATCCGCCCAATAATCCTACCAATGGTTTTCAATACCAAACTTTGCTCACAACTCTAAAGAATAATAATATAGGGTGGTTAGCCTGGGCTTGGATCCGAGACGGATGTTCTTATCGAAATATGACAAGTAATAGCCCTACAGCACCATATGGAGGCTTTAATACACTTACTACGTATGGGAATGATATTGTCAATAATGCCACCTATGGGCTTTTTTTTACAGCAATACGTGCTAGTATTGGAGCTTTTTGATTGAAGAAGACTTCTGATCTATTTTTCGGGTTTAATTCTAATAACTACCTCAAATCATATTTTGAAGCTTTTTTCTGAGTTTCAAATGATAAAATGAACCTACACATTGTTTTTTTTAATTCAATTTTGTCATGTAAACGCAACGAAGCGGGTACTAAAAATTAAATTTACAATGAAAAAGCAATTCTTATTCGTAACATTGTTGTTGATCACAAATTTTGTATATTCTCAGAAAAAACCGTTAGAAGGTAGTGGTAAAAGAGTTAAAATATCTTATGACTTTAGGAATTTTGACAAACTCAATATAGCAGATTTTGACGGTGAAATTCATGTAAAAATAGGTCCATCTTACAGTATTCTAGTACAAATTGACGACAACTTAGCTCCCAAACTAGTATGTAAGGTGGATGCCGAAAAATCAGAATTAAGTTTATACCTAAAAGATAATAAAAACGGATCAGCTTACCTCGAAAACACCAACATCAAGATTAAAATTACAATGCCTGAAGCATCTGTTATTAGACATAGAGGCAATACGAATGTAAAAGTTGAAGGGATTATGGGCAGATATTTTAGGTATGAGCATCAAGGAAATGGGAGCAGTGATTTGGGTGGTAATATTGATGAGCTAGATATTGATAAAATTGGTAACGGTAGTATTGATGCTGTGAAGCTTAAAACGCTAACAGCCAAAGTGAAATCCATCGGTAATGGCAATGTAAAAGTAAATGCTCGAATGAAACTTCAAGCAAATGGAACAGGAAATGGGAGTGTGATACAGGTTGGGCAAGGAGAAATAAGTTCTATGTCAGGTATTGTAGGAAATGGCGAAGTTAAAAAGTTGTATTAGTCTTATTCGAGATTAATAAATATTACCTCTTAGCTATAAATTAGTGCTTGGATAAGAAGATGACCGTGGCTTGGAGGTGGTTTTTTGTGTTTTTTAAATTGATGATTGCTAAATTTTGATTAAATGAATTTTTATAAAACTCCTTTGCAGTTTGGATATTTTCTGGGGCTCTTATTCGGCTTAGTTTTTATTTTCAGAGGTATAAAAGAAAGGAATCTGTCGGATAGATTATTGGGCTTCGTTTTATGTCTTCTGAGTATGCAACTTCAAGATTACACTTTTGGGTTCTCTGGAATTAATATCCTTTGGAGCGAGTTGCAGGGCTTTCCGAGACATTTTCCTTGGCTGCTTCCAACGTGTATTTATTTGTATTTCTTGGCTAAAACCAACGTAAATTTTAAGCTAGAAAAAAAGCACTTGGTGCATTTCGTACCCTATATTATTTATTTTTTGGTCCGTTTTTTTATATTTTTTATACCTATGAAAGCTCAAATTTACAAAAGTGACGTTTGGAGAATATGGAATATTGTGGAAGATATAAGTTATTGGTTTGCTATATTTTGGTTTACTGTGAAATGTTTAAAACTTTATAAGGGATTCAATATATATACCCAAGAGAGCTTTTCAAATGTAGATGAAATAAATCTGAAATGGCTACAGCATTTTTTATTTGCTTTTATTATAGGTTCATCCCTTCATCTATCCTTCTCTATCTTGGATTTAATCTTGGATTTGCCATTTGAGAAAGATTTCTATTGGCAATATTTTACCATATTGATGATTATTTATTTCGGAATAAATGGGCTTACGCAAACCGTAAATACCAGAACGCTATTCAAGCCAGAATTAGAAAAAGAGAAAGTAGATAATCCGCAAGTTTTGATGCTCAAGGCAGAACTTACAAGAATAATGGAAGAAACGAAAGTTTATTTGGATCCTGAGCTTAATCTTAATCAACTCGCCAAGATGCTAAAAACCAATAGCAGTGTCCTATCAGCTGCCATAAATCAGAATTTCAACTTAAATTTTAATGATTTTGTAAATAAGTATCGAATACAAGAGTATAAAGTTCAGTTAGAAAAACCTGAAAACAAGCTATATACAAAACTTTCGATTGCCTTTGATTGTGGATTCAATTCAAAATCTACTTTTAATAGGGCTTTTAATAAATGGGGAAATCTTAGTGAATGATTTATAGCTTCAATAGGCTTTAGCGTTAAAATATCAAGTTGTCTGGTCATTAACAAAAGCAATCAGCCGAAAAACGCCTATTTATTTTTGGTAATTTTTTATTGGAATGTAATGGTAATCCAGAACAGAAAAACATTGATTTTGAAGCTATAACTTAGTTATTCATAAAGTATGACTAGTTAATTGCAAAAACATCATATGTCACGTTTCCGTCTTTAAAGTCACCCTTTCCGACCGCAACTATATAATTTATCCAATCATATTTTTTAGAGTTCGTTTGAAACGTAGGTGTTATTCTCCAATAGGTAGTTCCATCTGCTTTTTTATGAACAACTCCTTGGTATGTACATGCAATAAGCTCACCTTCCTCTGTTTCTAGCATCAGTCTTACATCTAATTTATTCGTTGCGTCATCCACTTTTAAAAGCCAGTCTTCACCTACAGCCTTTACTTTTCCTTTTAACTTAGGACCTTCAAAAGTGCCTCCTTTCACAGGATACGCAATCCTACTACCATATGGACTTTTGCCTGAATCTAAAGGCTTGTCTAATGAGAGCGTTATTTTATATAGAAATTCCGATTCTAGCTTTTGAGCTTTCCCATTATGAGAAAATACGGTAATCATTAAAATAACTACAGAAATAATAACTGTTTTGATTTTCATATTTATTCTTTAATGAAGATGACTTTTTGGATTTTTCAAATTTAATTAAAACGAAGGTAACGATTTAAAAGTGAATAAATGTAATTTCAATTAAACCCAGGGCTAATTGAAAATTAGCGATATATTTTATGATATAGGCAATGTTTGTATTTCATTGGGCTTTCCAAATGACGCTATTGTCTCCTGCACTTAGTTTTTGTTTTTGTGCCCCATAAATAGCTTCTGCTTGTATTCCTTGGGGTATATATAGGGTTCCTTTCCAAACCCCCGCTATTTTTTTAATATCTATTTTGATGACTTTATCTTGTAAAGGAAATTCTGCCTTTAAGAAATTCAAATGGCTAAGTTCGGGTTTAATTTGTATGGTTCTATAACCCGCCGATGTAGGCTGTATCCCACATATTGTTCGAAACAAATGGTAATTCGGTATTGTGCTCCATGGATGGCATTCGGAGCGTTGGTTCTCTTCACCCCATTCAAGGGGGACTTCTGCAAAAGTTGTCATGTTTCGTTTTTGCATTAGCTCCCATTCAGATAGTTCATTTATAAAATATGTTTCTAAACCTGTCATATTTAAAGCCTCAAACAGATATAAATGAAGAAATAAATCTACTTGTCCATATTCTATTTTTTGTTCTAATAGTTTTTTGAGAAATATTCGTGCTTCAGTTTCTTTTACTGCTCCTGACACAACAGCCATGATGTTGGTAATTTGTGATACACTATCAAGGCTAGGACTCTCAGTGTAAAATCCATCTTTGTTTTTGCATGAAGTATTTACAGATGTATTGATTTTTTCTGCCATTTGATATAATCGTGTGGCTTCATAGCTTTTGCCAAGATTTTTATATATTTCTGAGGCGTGCTTCAAGGTATAGGCAAAGTGTAGGCTGTAAAGCGTATTATTACCTTTTTGTACATCCATGGGTACACCATTCTTGTAATTTCGTGGCCATGCCAATGCTGGCCACCAAGGGATAGGTCCTAGTAGACCGTTGGGTTGTAGCCTTTTTTCATACCAATCAATTACAGACCGTATACCTAAATCAAATTTTGAGATAAATTCTTTATCATCTTTCCATATCATATAGTCATAGACTTGGTCTATCCATATTAAAGAGTATGAAGGTATTACGAGATGAAAAGCATTGGGATAAGCAGCTAAAGTAAGCCCTTCAGGTATTCTGGATTGGTCTATTTGAGTTAAAAAATTTCTTGTCAAAAGGTCATCGTTAGACAGAGTCAAAAGCGTTAGATTGTGTACTCTAGAGTCCCCCGTATATTGTAGTTGTTCGTAGTAGGCATCAGACATTAGAATATCCTGAGCACATATTCTGGCTGTCCGCCAGCCATTTTCATAGATAGCGTTTAATAGCTTATTGTCGCATTCAAACTTAGTTTTCAACTCCAAAGGGGCCGTACAAAGAATATTTTTGAATGAATGAATTTCGAGCTGTTCCTCAGCCGTTTTAATATCAAGTTGAATGTATCGGAATGACCTGAGATAGGTCGGTCGGTACGTTCTATTTGAGCCACCATCAGTATAATAGTAGTCTTTAATACCCACCATATATTTGTTTCGGATATCATTTCTGTCTCCTTTGGATGCTTTGTTTTTGTAGATGAGATTTTCGGCGTACATGACTTTAATCTCCGAGTTTTTGCCGCCAGAAACATTCATTTCAGGATATCCAATCGTCTGATATTCTCTATCTATAAGTAACTGAACTTTAGAGTTGGCAGGAATAATCCATTTTCCATTATTATGTAAGAAGGATTCATTCTTAGAAGCACCTTCAATTTTAACTATCTTACCCAAAGGCTCGGGCCTCTCATAGAGTAAAGCAACTTGCCTTGAGGTAAGAGATTTACCATTGCTATACATAATACCTCCTGCAAATTGGGTTTCAGTCTCTCCAGCAATATCAACCCATTTTGCCTCTGACCAATGTGTGTCGTCAAATTCAGGTTTTTCCCAACCCCAAGGATAATATTGACCCTCTACTCTATCTGTAGGACT
>JBOFGX010000075.1:0-15626 GCA_051649345.1 Leadbetterella sp.
CCGAAGCATTTGGGCCAATCTGGACATCCCATGCCTGAACCTGTAGCTCTTACGATTCCTCCGATGAAAATCAGAAGTATGACGGAGCAAATTGTCAATATTCCAAACTGCCTAAAAAATTTATCCACCCTAAAAAAAATAGTACAACCAGCCAATGAAGACCGATTGTACTATTTAGAATTATGTACAATTAATCGTGTATACTTGTATCGAATACAATATTTTCCAACTCTTTTTCAGTCGCGATAAGAGCCGTCTCTTCTGGTAAATTGGACTCTGGCGTAGCCGAGAAAGGAACATTCTGAGGAATGAAATCCATAGCTGCCCCTGGCTTAGAATAATCATATGGCCATCTATAAACCGTTGGGATTTCTCCTGGCCAGTTACCATGGCCTGGATGCAATGGAGTTGTCCACTCCAAAGTAGTAGATCTCCAAGGGTTCAATGACGCTTTTTTACCTTTGAATATAGAGTAAACAAAGTTCCAAATAAATACCAATTGAGCAGCAAAGGTTACGATAGCAGCAATTGAAATCACGCTATTAATATCTCCATATGATTTGAAGGCTTCAAAACCTGTCCACTGATAGTATCTTCTTGGGAAACCAGCAATTCCAATATAGTGCATAGGCAAGAATACTACATAAACACCTGCAAATGTTACCCAGAAGTGAATATAACCCAATGTATTGTTCATCATCTTTCCAAACATTTTCGGGAACCAGTGATATACCCCTGCAATCATACCAAAGAAGGCAGCAGATCCCATTACTAGGTGGAAGTGAGCCACTACGAAATAGGTATCGTGTAATTGTATATCCAAGGCAGCATTTCCAAGTATAATACCGGTAAGACCTCCAGATACGAAGAAAGAAACCAAACCAATGGCAAACAACATCGCCGGAGTAAAAATAAGATTACCTCTCCACAGCGTGGTAATATAGTTGAATCCCTTTACGGCAGATGGTACTGCAATGATTAATGTTAAAAACATAAACACAGATCCCAAGAATGGGTTCATACCTGTCATAAACATATGGTGAGCCCATACGATGAATGCAAGTAATGTGATTCCTGCCATGGATAAAATCATGGCTTTGTATCCAAAGATAGGTTTACGTGAATTCGTAGCAATTATCTCAGAAGTAAGACCCAATGCGGGTAGAATTACAATATATACCTCAGGGTGACCCAAGAACCAGAATAAGTGCTGGAACAAGATCGGGCTACCACCTTGATTAGGTAAGGCCTGACCATTGATATAAATGTCTGATAAATAGAAACTCGTTCCAAAACTTCTGTCCATAATCAACAACAAAGCTGCTGACAATAAAACAGGGAATGATAATATTCCTAAGATGGCAGTAAATGTAAATGCCCATATTGTAAGAGGCATTTTGTCCATCGTCATACCTCTTGTACGAAGGTTGATTACCGTTGTTACATAGTTAATACCACCCAACAAACTAGAAACTATAAACAATGCCATAGAAACTAACCAGTACGTCATACCATCACCTGAACCCGGATTGGCCTCTTTAAGAGCACTTAATGGAGGATAAATCACCCAGCTACCTCCGGCAGGACCTGTCTTTAAGAACAAAGAAATAAACATGATCACACTAGAAATAAAGAATATCCAGTATGAAAGCATATTCATAAAGCCAGACGCCATGTCTCTTGCTCCAACTTGCAGGGGAATCAAGAAATTAGAGAACGTTCCGCTCAATCCAGCTGTTAATACAAAGAATACCATGATAGTACCGTGCATTGTCACCAATGCTAGGTAGAAATTAGGATCTAATTTTCCTTTGCCATCTTCTGCAAGAGTAATCCAATCGCCTAAAAACGGCTTCATCCAAGCCATATCCATCTCAGGGAATCCCAATTGAAGACGGAAAATAAGAGACAATAAACCACCGATTACGGCCCAAGCTATACCCGATATAAGATATTGTTTTGCAATTACCTTATGATCCTCAGAAAAGATATACTTTCTGATAAATCCTTGCTCATGGTGCTCTTCGTGAGCATGAGCATGTGCATGTCCTTCTACGTGTGCAACAGTTGCCATAGGTATTTTTAAAAAATATTATTTATAAACTTTTGATGATCCTCCGCCACTTACCATTGCTGATGCAGAATCTACAGGAGCAGCAGGGGCTGCAGCTGGTAAATATCGCATAGCTTTGGGTTTCAAATTATCTGGAACCTTAGCCATCAAGTCTGGGTTCTCAGCCAAAATAGTTTTTTGAGACGCTTTCCATTTTGCATATTCTTCTGGTTCGTCTACAACTAGCAACAATTTCATACCAAAATGTGATCTACCACATATTTCAGTACAAGCAATTTCATAATTAAAGTTAGGATTACCCGTTTCTGAACGCATGTCATCCGTAGATTTCTCTGGTTTAAACCAAAATTTTGTTGGCATACCTGGTACAGCATCCATTTTTACCCTCATATGAGGAATAAACACGCTATGCAATACATCTCTTGCTCTGATCTTCAGCAACACCGGCTTTCCTTTAGGAATGTGCATTTCAGAAACATTCGCAAAGTCATCCAAAGAGTTCTCATCTGTAAAATCTACACCCAATGAGTTACCTGCTGCATCATCCATCAATTTGTAATTGTATTTACCCAATTTATTGTCACCAACACCAGGGTAACGTACCGTCCAACCGAATTGTTTGCCCATGATTTCGATAACTTCCGATTCAGCGGGTGCTTCGTCCATTACTTTATTCCAGACATTGAGTCCCGTAAAAACAAGACCAGCCATTACGACTGCGGGTACCGCTGTCCAGATTACTTCTAGCTTATTATTGTGTGGGTAAAAACTCACTTTGTTGTTGGGCTTGTATCTGTATAAGTAGGCAAATAGAAACAAAGCCGTATTCACTAGTACAAATGCAATCATTATGACAATCATAGATACCCAAAACCAATAATCCGTTTCTTTTCCGTGCTCAGAAGATGCCTCTGGTAGGAAATCTTTTTTTGCATCCATAAAGGACCATATAATCCCAACAATACAAATTATCCAAAATATTAGCAAACCAGCGGCATTAGCCGTGTTTGCTCCATCAGGTGCTCCTAGGTAGTCGCTCTCCGATGTTTCAGAATCTTTTTTCACTCCTTTTATGATGGATTGTGTTTTTGATACAATCATCGCCGTGAGAACAACAAAAACTAGGGCTAAAATTACTAATGCAGCTGTCATCTGTTTTTTTACTAATTATATATCGTGATGCGTACTTTCTTCAATAAATGGATGGTTCTTTGTGTAAAGATTCGCTTTTGTCAATTGATTAGCTACAAAGTAGATAAACATAGATGCAAAAGCAAGTGTAGTGCCCCATTCAATTAGTCCAATATTACCAATGCCTTTTGCAATACCTGGCATATGCATTTGATAAAAATCAAACCAATGACCCATCAATATAGATCCGCAAGCAACTTTGATTAATGTCATATTTCTTTTGGATTCTCTCGCCATTAATATTAAGAATGGTAAGAAGAAATTTAAAAGTAAATTAAACATGAATGGGAAGAAATATCTACCACCATATCCTTCCAACCTCTCTTTGAAGTAAATTGTTTCTTCAGGTAAGTTGGCATAGAAAATGAGTAAATACTGACTAAACCATACGTATGTCCAAAATACTGAGAATCCAAACATTAGCTTGCCTAAATCGTGAATTGAACTAAAATTAACTGCCTTCAAATATCCTTGATCTTTCAACAAAAGTATGGTTAACATAATGGCTGCCAAACCTGATACATGCCATGATGCAAGGTGATACCAACCAAACATGGTAGAGAACCAGTGTGGATCTATTGACATAGATAAATCCCAAGCGGCAGTTGATGAAGTTACTGCAAAGAACATTAAGAATAACTTGGCATTGCTCCGTTGTTTGTAATAATATTCCAAACCACCATATTGATCTTCTAGGATAGAGTTTTTACGAATTTGTGTCCATAGATAATACCAAACTACGAAATAAGCAATCATACGTATTAAAAAGAACGGTATGTTTAAGAACCATTTTTTACCGGCTATGATTTTATCAAAATGATGTGAAGTTTTATCCATGATACCCTCGTGTGTCCAATGAAAAATCATGTGACGTGTAGATGGTATAGCAAACAAGATCAGCATGATAACCGCAGGAATAATTATAAACGATGGGAATGCCTCTGGTACCCTTTTGAATGAGGTATACCAACCCGCTTTAGCAACATAGTTATAAGACAAGAAAAAAGCTCCTGCTACAGAGATTCCTATAAAGTATACAGAGTTCATCCAAAGATTAGCAACTACACGGGTATAAATGTTAGGCCCGTGTGCATCACCATGACCAGCATCGTGTCCACCAGCGTGAGCACCATGATCCGCAAATGCATCTGGAATCAGATGTAAGTTTGCTATAATAGCACCAACGACAACAAGCACTACACCTATTATAGTAGATAGTATTAGATTCTTTTTTAGAGAAGCACTAAATTCAAATTGTTCGTCTAACGATGGTATTTCGTGATGATGACCCATATATCTAAAATTTCAATTTCTTAATTTTCAATAGTTTTATTAACTTCCAAGTTGTAGTCTATGTACATAATGTACTATTTTCCAACGCTCGATCGGTGTAACTTGTCCTTTCAAAGGCCACATGCGACCTTTTCCATTGGTGATTACATTATAGATGTGACCGCTTGTCATGTTCTTGTACGCGTCTGTAGAATAGTTGGGTACACCTTTGTAAACCTTACCTACTTTACCGTCGCCTGCTCCACCTGAGCCATGACAGTGCAAGCAGTTCCTTTCATAAAGAGCTTGTCCTTCTGCCTCAGCTTCCTCCGACCAAGCGATTGGATTTTCGAGGGTTTCGAATTGCTCTGGAGTAAGGTTATAAAACATGAGATCTTCTACAGAGGAGCTGTCATCTTTAGCAAACTTGGTTTGAAAGTTTCTTCTTGCAATGGTTCCTTGTACGGGTTCACGCATGTTGGAGCCTCCTGTACCTTTATTATTCGAGTTTTTTTCTATCTGAGATTGTGGTTCATAACCTACAGCATCATACATGTTACGTGCAAATTCCCAGCCCGTACTATTGGGGTCGTTGCACGATACTAGACTACCTAGACCTACAAGACATATGGTATATAAAAATATCCTGTTCATAATTATTATTAAAATACTTTTACGTTTACTTCAGATGCTCCTGATGATTTCAGGATATTTTCGATTTCGGATTGATCTTTCTTATTGTTAGAAATATCAATAGCCATCGCAAACTTATCATCTGTACTTCTTACATCATAAATAGTAGGTTTAACCGTTGGTCCTAGTCCTTCCATAAAAAAGAATGTGAAAGACATCCCATAAGCAGCAAATAAGACAGTAAGCTCAAACATAATGGGGACATTGGTAGGGAAAGGAAAAAAGTTTTTACCCCCAATATTCATAGGCCAGTCAATACCTAATGTCCAGAATGTCAATAAAAGTGCAAGAGACGTGCCTGTAATACCAAACAAAAAGGCTGCTACTCCCATACGAGGCCTTTCATATCCCAAAGCATGATCTAAACCGTGAACAGGGTATGGGGAATAGACCTCATCTATTTTCACTTCGCTAGCTCTTACTTTTGAAACAGCATTTAAGACAATGTCCTCATCATCAAAAATACCTACTATAAATTTTTTATTTGCCATTTTTACTTAATTCAAATATAAATTATGCCTCTTTTTCGGATGAACTTTTCAATACGGATTTTACCTCGGCCATGTTCACTACAGGTAAAAACTTCGAAAACAAAAAGAAACATGTAAAGAAGAATCCAAATGAGAATAAATAGTCACCAATATCACCCATACGAGGCGTAAAGTATGTCCAGCTAGAAGGTAGGTAGTCTCTGTGTAGTGATGTAACAATGATTACAAAACGCTCAAACCACATACCGATATTTACGACCACCGCAATCACAAAAGATACAACAATATTTTTTCTCAATTTGGCTGACCAGAAAACTTGTGGAGAGAGAACATTACATGTCATCATGGCTGCATATGACCACCAAAGAGGTCCTGTTGCTCTGTTTAAGAATGCATACTTTTCGTATTCTACACCCGAATAAGCCGCAATAAAGAACTCAGTGATATAGGCTACACCTACTATAGAACCTGTAAGGGTAATGATTTTATTCATTAAAGAAATATGCTCAAGCGTAATGTAGTCTTCTAGTTTATATACGACTCTAGTTACAAGCATTAGGTTTTGTACCATGGCAAATCCTGAGAAAATTGCACCTGCAACGAAATAAGGAGGGAAGATAGTTGTATGCCATCCCGGTATAACGGAAGTAGCAAAGTCAAAGGATACAATGGTATGTACTGAAAGTACAAGTGGTGTAGATAAACCTGCGAGAATAAGAGAAACGTCTTCATAACGTGCCCAAGATCTTGCTCCACCTGTCCATCCCAATGACAATGCACCATATATACTCTTACGCATGCCAGAGGCTCTATCTCTTATAGTAGCCAAATCTGGAATCATACCAATATACCAAAATAATAATGATACTGAGAAATAGGTTGAGATCGCAAAAACGTCCCAAACAAGAGGGGAGTTGAAGTTTACCCAAAGAGATCCAAATGTATTCGGTAGTGGTAATGCCCAGTACGCCAGCCAAGGACGTCCCATGTGCATTAAGATAAACGATGCGGCACACAATACGGCGAAGATGGTCATGGCTTCTGCAGCACGGTTGATAGATGTTCTCCATTTCTGACGGAACAACAATAAGATCGCAGAAATCAACGTACCTGCGTGACCAATACCTACCCACCATACGAAGTTCGTAATATCCCAAGCCCAACCTACGGTTTTGTTAAGACCCCAAACGCCCAGACCTTCCCACCATGTCCATGCTACCCATCCAGATCCATAAAGCATTAATACTACAGATATAGCAAAGGCAACCTTCCACTCTTTGGTAGGTGGAGCTTCTACGTGGCGACAAATGTCTTCAGTAACATCGTGGTGGGTTTTACCACCGGTTACCAAATGTTCTCTTATTGGTGAAACTACTGACATATTATGGTTTCATAAACTTTTAATATTCAAACTTATTTTAATGAGCATGTTCTGCTTCTGCATGAGAATCGTGACCATGACCAGCTGTAGTGGATGCTACTGCCTTATCCTTATTTCTTACTTTTACTAAGTAACTTACTTGGGGAATCACGTTGATTTCCTCTAGTAATTGGAATGCTCTACCTTCTTTTTCTGTTTGTAGCAATTGATGTACTTTCGATTCTGGATCCAAAATGTCACCAAATGTAATAGCACCCGTAGGACATGATTGTGAACAAGCCGTTTCTATCTCTCCATCTACTGGACGACGTTTTTCTTTTTTGGCCGTAAGTTTACCTGATTGAATACGTTGTACACACATAGAACATTTTTCAATAACCCCACGTGAACGTACGGTTACATCTGGATTTATTACCATTCTACCTAGCTCATTATTGAAATGGTAATCGAAATTATCATTTTCAAAGTACTTGAACCAGTTGAAACGACGTACTTTATATGGACAGTTGTTGGCACAATAACGTGTACCTACACATCTATTATACGTCATTTGGTTTAATCCTTCTGAACTGTGTGTAGTCGCTAATACAGGACATACAGTTTCGCAAGGTGCATTGGAGCAATGCTGACACATCAAAGGCTGAAATACGACTTCTGGATTAGCAGACGCTACTTCCATATCTTTGAATCCTGAAATGCTATATCCTTCTTCTTGTGGAGCGTCTGAGCTATAATATCTATCGATACGTATCCAGTGCATTTCACGTGCACGAGCTACTTCCGTTTTTCCTACTACAGCCACGTTGTTTTCTACTTGGCAGGATACCACACAAGCAGCACACCCCGTACATGTGTTAAGGTCGATAACCATACCCCATGAGTGGTTTTTCTTATCGTGACCGTTCCATAGAGATATAGAGTAAGGATGCTTTAAACCGTTTGAAGTTTCAATTTTTGGTTCAAACCTACCCGCTTTTGCATTTTTAACGTATTCGCTAAGAACAGTTTCTTGAACCACAGCCTCACGACCCATATAGGTTTCGTGCGTTTGGGTTTGTGCCAATGTATAGCCAGATTTAGTTTTGGTAACTGCAACATTACCCGCCCAACCTGCTTGACCTACCAAAGGTAAAATATTTTGTCCGGCACCATTTCCTGCTTTACCAGCATCTGTACGACCAAAACCTATGGCAACAGATACAGTACCATTTGCTTGACCCGGTTGGATTAATACAGGAAGTTCAACTTTCTTTCCGTTTGCTTCTAGTGATACCCAGTCTCCTTTTTCTAGATGCAATTCGTGAGCTGTTGCTGCTGAAAAAGCAGCTGTATTTTCCCACGTTACCTTTGATACGGGATCTGGAGTTTCTAATAACCAAGGATTATTGGCTTGTGCACCTGTTCCCATAGTTACGCTTTCGAATGCCGAAAGTTCTATACCTCCTGATTTTTTAGTAGCAGCGTTGACTCCAGATAGATTACCTGAGAAGCTTGCTCCTGAAATCGTCGTGTTTGGAGTTTCGTGAACACCGTCATGAAGAATTTTTTCCCATGGAGTAGAACCTTGGATAGACGACCAAGATTCTTTTAAATATGCATAATAATCACTTGATTTTCCAGACCATGTCAACAGAGAAGATTCTCCTTGACGAGACTGAGAAACATTCGAAATTACTGGCTGTATCAATGAGTAATAACCGGTCTTTGGATTAGCATCTCCCCATGATTCCAGGTAATGAGTTCCTAATGCTAAGTACTGCGATGCTTTTGCGGTTTCATCCAATTTGTCTTGGATAGAAACGCTCAATCTTGCCTTTTTGATGGCAGAAGCTAAATCTACAGATGTAGCAAAATCGTAAACAGGGTTGCAATTAAAGAAGATAACTGCGTTAACCTGACCAGAATTCAATTCAGATACAAATGTATTCATATCAGAATCAGAACCTTGACGATAGTTTAATGTAGTTCCGAAATCAATCGTAGAACCCACATTGCCTAAAACGGCATTAAGTGCGTTGATGATGGATTGAGTCGATAAGTCATTAGATCCTGAAACTACAAGACCTTTTCCTTTCGCAGCTACTAAGTCTTTTGCTGCTTTATCTAAGTTTTCTACTTTGATTGATGCTCCTGGAATGGCAGAGCCAGAACCCAGAAGGGAAACAACTTTATTATACAAGGATGCCGCTACGGCAGTTTCTTCTGAGGGTTTAAACATCCCTCTATAATCTGCATTGGAACCTGTAGTTGTTAAGCCTGTCTCAAACTGAAAATGACGAGACATCGTTTTCTTTTTAGAACTTACTCTTCTTCCAGCCGCCCAAGCAGCTGAGAATTCGATTGGACTTACCCATGTTCCAAGGAAATCGCAGTTAAGCCCTACGATAACATCGGCCTTATCGAAATGAAAAGAGGGAATCTCTGCTTTACCAAACGATTGTAGGTTGGCTTGTAATAAGCCTGATGCTGAGTTTGCATCATAGGTTACTACTTTGGCAGAAGGGTATTTGGCTATAAAATCAGCGAATACTTTTTTGGTTGTAGGAGAAAGTATCGTATTGGTAACGATACGAATAGAAGAGCTAGATGCCAAACTAGTGGCAACTTCCTTATCTAAAGCTTCCCACGATATTTCGGCTCCTCCTTTTAATGGTTTCTTTGCCTTATCATTATCATATAAAGAAAGCAAAGAGGCGTGAATTTGGGCACTTACACCACCTTTAGTCACCCCAGATAGTTTGTTTCCTTCTATTTTAATGGGCCTACCTTCTCTAGTTTTTACTAATATACTAGCATAATTTCCTCCCAATGAATAAGATGATGCATAGTAGTTGGGAATACCCGGCTCTATATCTTCTGGCTTATTGAGATAAGGAATCGTCTTGCGAACGGGTGCATCACAGGCAGCTAAAGAAACTGCGGCTACTCCAAACCCAAGCATTTTAAGGAAATCACGACGGTATGTACCCTCTTGTATATCGTCAATATTGAATTCTCGTTGGCTATTTTTAACCACATCAATATCGTTTTTTAACTCTTCAATACCTTTCCAATACCTTTTGTTAGTATTCTCCATGCGTATATATATCTATTCTAATTTCGTAATATTAATAGTGACATTTTGAGCATTCCAACCCGCCAATGTCTTCCACTTTCATGGATTCTTTGGATGTGCTTTCGTGTGCTTTTAAAAGCGAAGCATAGTACTCGTTGCCTTTGTGATTTACATCCGTCTTTCTATGGCAATCTATACACCAGCCCATCGTGAGGGTAGAGCGTTGTTGTACGACTTCCATTTTGTTGATTTCACCGTGGCAATTTTTACATTCCAATCCACCCACATTTGTATGCTGAGCGTGATTGAAGTATGCCAAGTCGGGTAAGTTGTGAACACGTACCCACTCAATCGGTTGATCTTTTTCTAATGCTTTGTAGATTTTCTGAATTTCAGGTGATTCTCTTTTGATAGAGTTGTGACATGTCATACAAATAGAAGCCGATGGGATTCCTGCTTGCTTTCCTTTGTATACTCCTGTATGACAGTTTGCACAGTTGATTTCCATTTCTCCTGCATGAAGCTTGTGAGAGAAATTGATTGGTTGCTTGGGAGCATATCCTTGATGAACGCCTATTTTGTAAAGGCCATCTAATGAAGCTTTTGTGCCTAAGATCACAAATAACCAAACGATAGCTGAACGAATCGTACTATTTGAACCAAGAGCTTTTAGGTTATTAGAAAGAGTATTTGTGGATTGTTTTCCCTCTTCGCTTGTTTCATCTTTGGAAAGTTTATTCAATAAATTCAATACAGAGAACAATGCTACCAATACTAAAAGCATGATAACACAAATTACAACTAGAAGGATAGTGAAAAATTTGCCGTTTGATTCTCCGCCTCCGTTTGGTGTGACTTTAGAATCACCGGGAGTTGGAGTTGGAGGGACTAAATTAAATTTTGTTATGTAAGCTAAAATATTTTTAACCTCAGGGTCTCCAAAGCCAGGAAATTGAGTCATTGGTGAATTATTGAATTTTTTAACCAATTCAACAGCATATTTATCACCAGAAGCGGTTACTGCTTGATTGTTATTGATCCATTTCTTTAACCATGCATAATCTCTACGATCTTCTATGCCTTTAAGGCCTGGACCAACTACAACATCTCCTCCTGCTGAGTGACATTGAGCACAGTTATTCTTAAATAGGGTTTCACCCGCAGCAGCATCTCCTTCTTGAGCAAATGATAGCGAGCTAAAAACTAGGCATATAGCAAAAACGCTTACAACCTTTTTTGAAATAAAATTCAGCATTTGTATTTAATGTTGCGATTTTAGAGTACAAAATTAACTGTAGAAAGGTTTTGGACAAAAATAAGTATTGTATTTTTTCTTAGACAAAAGAAATTTAGAACAATTATAAATAGCAATTTCAAGAGTTTGAAAACATGAAAGTTAAACAAAAAAAATACTATTCATTTATCCTAGAAAAAAGGTAAACAAATAGTATTTATCAAAGTTACACGAAGAGGTCCCGAGCGGATTCGAACCGCTGTAGAAGCTTTTGCAGAGCTCTGCCTAGCCGCTCGGCCACAGGACCTGCGAGCGTTTAATGAGGTGCAAAAGTACGTTCAAAATATTCTGCTGCCAAATAATTCCATATTTTTTTATTGTTTCTAGTTTTCCAACTTTTATGAACAGAATTGTATATTTTCTTGCGACACATGCCCGCTTTGATACGACTTATTCTCCTTTAACGAGATACTTATACAACTCCTTTTCTCCTTTAAGTCCCAGTTTAACAATAATGTTTTTACGATGTGTTTCTGCAGTAAAGTAGCTTATATGGAGAACTTCGGCTATCTCTTTTGTCGTTAAGCCCTCTTTTACTTTTTCTGCGATTTCAATCTCTCTTTTGGTCAAGCGATTATTTTTGTTTGAGCTTGTTGAAGAATCTACGTTTTTATCAAATGGGAAATACACACCTCCATCTAATACAATTTTTATAGCGTTTTCGAAGGATTCCATATCGGCTGTTTTTGAAACAAAGCCTTTTGCTCCCGCTATGTAAAACTTGTCAACCGTAAACTTATCTTCACTCATGCTTATAAAGATGGTTTTTAGGTCAGGGTAGGATTCAAACAACATTTTGGATAGATCTATACCGTTTAGATTTGGCATATTGAAATCCAGTAAGACTAGGTCGGGGGCATATTCAGCCACTTTTTCTAAAGAGCTCAACGCATCTTTATGCGTTATTACTTCATACTTTTCACTTAGGTAAGCTGCTATGCCTCCACTAAATAAGAGATGGTCGTCTATTATTAAAATGCGGGGCTTTCTCATTCTGTATAAAATGGGATAATGATCATTACTATGTTGCCATTTTGGTCTGACTGACTATTGACTTTGGCATTGAGAAACTCAAACCTATGCCAAAGGTTGCGAATGCCGATTCCTGCTTTATCTGGGTTTTTGTAAAAATGTTTTGAAAAATCAAAAGGTATACCGTCATCTTCTAGATTCAAGATGAGATCGGTTTCTGAATATGTCATTTGCAAAAGTACATTTCGTGCTTTTGAGTGCTTGATTATATTGGTCAAGAGCTCCGTAACAGCCCTGTAAAGGGCTAGGTCTTTAAGTATATCTAAATTCCTTGGAGTGCCATTAAGCATGAATTCAAATTCGATTTGTGGGTTCTGCTTGTGGGCATTTAGCAAGTCCTCTACTCTGCTCCATAAGGATTGAGATTCTAGATTGGGTGGTATAAGATCATGTGTGATGGATCGAAGACTATGCACTATTTTTTGAATGGTGGATAGTTGCTCATGATTACCATACGATTGAATTTGGTTTTTAAGGGCAGCCAAGGAGTTTCCAACTTCATCATGAAGATCTCTTGCGATACGTTCTCGCTCGTTTTCTTGAATCGTCAATATTTGTTTTTGTGTTTCGGCGTATTTTCGTTGCAAAGCAATCTCTTCATTATTGGTTCGCATAAACTGAATCGTGATACCGACCAATATTAATAGTATCTCAAAAACAGGGATTGAATAGAACGCGTCTTTTACTTCGTACAAGTCTATAACTTCTAAATTACCCAAAATAAGAATTGTAAAAGAAACCAGTGAAATGGTAAAGCCAATGGTGTAAAAGTAACCTAAGAATGTAGGTTTTTTTAGTCCAAGGATAACGGCAAAGAGAACATATATATCTACATAAAATACAATGAAGTATCCGACGTAAATAATACTCCAAAGCCAAAATTGTGGTGTTTGGAATAGTAAGCATAAAACCATAAAAGAAAGAAAAAGGGTTGAGTATCTCCCTATCTTTAAAAAAGTGCCTTCCGCACGATCTTTAAACTCAAAAAGATGATTGGTGAAATGAATGCGAGAAATCACCAGTAAAAAAAAGGCAATGCTATTGATAGAATTGAATTGATTATGAAAACTCGTGCTTTGAAAGTAGGCATTGAAGTAGCCTGTATCAGAAAAAGTTAGAAACAGGGAGTTCAAACAGTAAAGCCCATACCATAGGTGTAGTTTTTGTTTATAAACAAAGTAAACTAAAAAAGAAATAATGGTAACAACCAAACTGATACCACATATAATACCAAATAGTATAGAGAATCGCTCAGAATAGTTTTTGAATTCACGAAGACTATAAATCTGCATATCCAGAGCATGATGCCCATACATCCTTGTCGAATAAACATATATATCCAAAATCTCACCAGCTTTAGAGTCGATTGGAAAAATATAGTTTCTGTCAGGAATGTATCGCGTGTACAAGCTTGTAAATCGCCCTATGGGGTTAAACTTGATTATAGAGTCGTTTCCATATTTTATGAATACTTGCAATGTGTCTGTACGGGATTGTTCTACCCTAAGTATTATGGTCTCTGAAATATTCTTCTTGATTCGGAACTTACACCAAGCCCTTGGATTGTGATATCCAAAGTTGGTATACTGTAGCATGGTGTTGGGTTTGAATTGGGACTCATTTGCATTCAAGACTGCATTTATATCTCGTATGCTTGTATTCTCATCGCTGTAGACCTGGGTATTTTGATTTATATTAATAGAGGTTAGCTTATCGGATACCTGAATGGGGCTTTGTGCTTGTAAGAGATTACAAACAAGCAAAAGTATCGATAATAACCAGTTGCTATTTTGCTTTACTTTATACACAATAAGCAGTTTCAAGGTTGAGGTTTGGCAAATTATGAATAAATATCATGAATCCCTGAATCAGGGTGAGAAATTTGTTATAGAGAATGTAAATCATGTTTAATTCTACATTTGTAGATAACCTTTGTCTCAAAGTCTCCATGGTTTATGAAACTTTGGGACTGTCGCTTGATTAAAAGTTAGAATTTATCCAAGCTCGGTTTTATTCAATTTGAAATAGGTTTTTTAGATAAAAATTTTATACATAAAACGATTTTGGGAGCCAATAGATTGTTTGAAGGATACAAGGTTAAAATTGAAAAAACAGATTATATTTTGGTCTTTTTCTAAATGTGACCGTGGGCTTATTTTCTTATAAAATATTGATTATAAAGCATATGTAAAATTAAAATTGAAAAATACCCGAAGTCAGGTATTTCTTTTGAAAGTATAATAATGGATATTTGTATCAGAGTACAACACTCAAACTATTTTAACCCTATAATCATATGATCCAAAAGACTATTTCAGAAGGATATTTAAGAAAAAGCTTGTTTTAATATGTTTCCCTTTGTAACTCATACCTTTAACCCAAAAGTTTTTCAATCCTTCTGATTTATTCTTTTATTTTCGGCTTACATGCTTTTTATTAATTCCTCAGAACCTACGTTAAACCAAATTATTTAAACTTTACTTATAAACTAAACTTGATAATGACTGATTGTCAAACATTTCGTTTGCCAAATCTTGAAGTTTAGTGCTAGTGATTATGTCTATCTCTCTGAAAATATCGGTTATTTGCTCTACTTTCTCTAGATCTAAGATACTTTTGGCCATCATTAGCATGTATCCTTGATGACTCTCCTCTGCCATCGCAAGCTGACCTTTAAGCTGATCTTTAAGACTTTTTAGTTGTAAGGATCCGAGTTTTTTCTCTTTTAGGTGTTCTAATTCTCTGTAAATCAGCTTTAAGGCCTTGTCAACGTTTTGGTGGTCTGTGCCAAAGAAAATCCCAAAAAATCCTGTATCCGAGTAACCTGTATACGTAGCTTCGATGGAGTAAACCAGCCCGTATTTTTCTCGTAAACTGAGATTGAATCTAGAGTTTAGTCCAGGTCCTCCCAAAAGATTAACAAGCGTAAAAAAAGGAAGGCGATTTTTGTTGTACAAGGAATACGACTGCCTGCCGAGAGCTACCTGGGCTTGGTGATTATCTTTTTGTTCTACGATCTGGACAACGGGATTTACGTCAGGGGCGGTTCTTTGGATTTTATTTGATTTAGGCTGTATGTCTTTTAGATAACGCTCACACACACGCAGTACCTGAGATTTACTGATATTACCAACCACAGCTAC
>JBOFGX010000076.1:0-5624 GCA_051649345.1 Leadbetterella sp.
GCCTCTCTGTACATGGCATACATAATTCTGTTGGTTATAAATCCCCGAATGTCTTTTCTAACAAGGGTGGGCTCTTTACCAAGCATTTTAGATGTTTCGTAGAGAAATTCGGCTTTTTGTATATCCGTATCGGGACTACAAACAATCTCCAAAAATCGAGATGCAAACGAAGGTTCTGCATAATGCATTCCCATAAATCTGGCAGGATATTGGAGAAAATCTTTAAGTACCGTTATTGGAATAGCTGATGTATTGCTAGTAATTATGGCTTCTGTATCAACATACTTTTCTACCTGCTGATACACCGATTTCTTAATTTCTACATTCTCGATGACACATTCCATTACTAATTGACGATCCTTCAAATCAGAGTAATCCCTTGACAAGGAAAATCGAGTCAATGCAGTTTCAACAGGGTATTGGGAAAACCCATTCTCAAAGGCAATTTTCAAATAATGACTTATCTTGGGAATTGCCCTTTTAAAGTCGTCTTCTATGGGTGCGATTCCTACTACCTCTCTATCGTGGATCAATAGGTCGGCAACAATGCTGCAGCCCATTAAGCCGAGTCCAACTACTCCTACTTTTTTAATTTCTAATGGTCGATTCATTGAATTATTTATCTAAGGTTTTTATGACGTCTTCCGTTTTTTGTAAAGCAATTGCTACATCTTCGTCTGTGTGTACTACCGAGATATACCACAATCCTCTACCTATTATTCGTACACCCAAATTGTGCATACCTGCAATAAATTTTCCTAATTTGGCTTTATCATAGGTTTGTACCTCTCTAAAATTTTGCACTTTATTTAAATCGGTAAAACCTGTATGAAACATAGGCCCTAAGCCTTGTACCAGAAGGTTTTGACCCGAATTATTAGCAATTTCTTGAATTCCAGCCATTAGACTTTTACCCAATCTATAGATGTTCTCATAGGTATTGGGCTGTTCCAACACCTCAATCGTTCCTATAGCGGCGGCGATGGGCGAATTACTCGCATTCATGGTTCCTGCATGAATTACCTTGGATTCTACGATGAGATTCATCCATTCTTTTTTACCCACAATTGCGGATATCGGATATCCACTTGCTAGGGCTTTTGCAAAAATCGAAAGGTCTGGAGTTATACCAAAATAGGTTTGAGCACCTCCAAGTGACGTTCTAAAGCCGGTTATTACTTCATCAAAAATACATGTAATATTATTTTGTGAACACAGATCCCGAATAAGCTGTAAAAATCCATCATGAGGTAAAATACAGCCACTATTGCACATGATAGGCTCTGTAATAATAGCCGCCAATTCGTCCTTGTATTTTTCTACTGTTGCTTTTAGTACTTCTGGGTTATTCCAAGGAATAATTATAAACTCATCTTTACTAGCTGGAGCAAGTCCTTGCGACCACGGGAATACTTCTGGAGATTCTTCGGATCCTAAAGCCTCAACACTAGGCATAGAAAGTCCCCATGCAACATTATCTAGCCATCCATGATAATGCCCTTCAAAACGTAAAAATTTGGATTTACCTGTTTTGGCTCTGGCTAATCGAAATGCTGTATGAACAGCCTCAGAACCATCCAAACAAAACCGCATCAATTCTGCCGAAGGAATAATGGATTGAATTTTCTCGGCAAGAGCAATCTCTAATTCATGTTGCCCCGCATACAGCTGTCCATTTTTAGCATATTCTTCTACTCGTTTTGTAACATGAGGATGATTATGTCCTGTAATTAAAGGCCCTTGGCTTAATGTAAAATCGAGATATTCATTTCCATCAACATCATAAATACGACTCCCTTTTGCATGCGAATAAAAAATTGCATGCGGATGATTGTACTTACGAAATTCTGAAGAAACACCTCCTGCCAAAGACTTTTTTGCCCTTTCGAGCCATTCGGCTGATTTACCGTATTCTCTCATTTAAAATTGGCTAATTAAGATGGAAGCTTTACGATACAGTCGATTTCTACTTTCAGATTTTCTGCCAAAACAGACTGTACGGTGGTCCTTGCTGGACGAATACCCTCAAAATATGTAGCGTAGACCGCATTGTATCTGTCAAAATCATTGATATCTGCTAAATGGGCTGTACACTTAACGACATCATTCATGGTAGCACCTGCAGCTTCGATGATCGCTTTTAAGTTATCCATTGTACGAATCGTCTCCTCTTCTATAGTCCCTAAAACAAACTTTGAAGTAGAAAAGTCTACGGCAGCTTGGCCGCTTACAAAAAGTAAATCTCCAACTACTACTCCATCTGAATACGCTCCAGTTACAAAATTGGGATCACGATCAGGATGTACTATTTTCTTTTTTGACATGATATATCTAGTTAATTATTTATAAATTTTATATAAACCGGCATTATGAGCAGAAATTGGAGTAGAGAAACCATCTTTAAAGCTTCCCAAATCCTTCTTGGCCCAAAGGTCTCTCACTTTATATTCTGAACCCTCTAAGCCCAACTGTTTCCATGTTACTTTAGGTTTGATAGGTTCTTTGGATTCCCATTGATTGAAAAAAGCAAGGTATTTTTCTTCCTGAACAGGACTATCTGCTGCCCAAATAATATGGGCATTTTTAAACTTGATTTGACGTGGATTCTTACCTTTTCTATTGACTTCTAGTGCTTCCGCGTTTTGTAGTAACTGAATAGTATGAGCATCGGACTCGGGTAAGTGACCACCAATCATCAAAGGAGAACGCGTTATATAATACAAGGTCATCAACGTATTTAATTCGGCTTTTGTAAAATTGGAGATTCTAGGAAGGGGGCCTTTGTAAGATAGACCTATACCAATTTTGCCAACGGGCAACATATCTAAGTCTGGCCAAAAACCTTCTTGCTGATTTTTTACCATTTTGTTTGCCACCGGAAACCCTTTCTTAAGCATTTCCCATACATCCCAAAAATCGATTCCTGTACGTGCCATGTGTACATTATTTTGGAGTACATCCATGGGTACATCTTCTGGCACTACACTTAAAACTATCGGTCTTTTCGTTCTACGAATGGCTTCGCTTGTACCAATTAAATCGGCTGTTTTCACCATATCATCGGCCTTAATATAATCCAATCCCCATTCGGCATATTGCTCATAAACGGAATTATAATATTCTTGAGCTCCTGGTTTTTTCATATCGATACCATAGAAGCCATCGTACCAAACGCAACCACTATCGGGCTGAGAAATAGTACTGCACAAGTAATCAGTTCCTTTGATTTTTCTACCATCTTCACCTGCTTTCCATGGAATACCTCGCATCATATGCAAACCCAATTTTAAACCCAAACTGTGCACATAATCTGCCAATGGCTTGAATCCTTTTCCACCTTTTGCAGAAGGGAACTTGATGGTATCAGGTTGTAAACGGCCATACTCATCAATGGTATAATTGGGTTTTACAGGGATTGTCTCTTGAACAAATGCCTCAAAGTCACTTGCTGCGGCATCGCCATACCATGTTGCATCTATGACTACATACTCATAGCCCAGATGTTTAAGATTCTTAGCAATAAAGTCTGCATTTGCCTTTACTTGGGCCTCATTTACAGTCCATCCAAAGCAATCCCAAGAATTCCAGCCCATAGGTGGCAATTTTGCGAGGGATTTATCCAGTGGCGGAACGTCAGATTTCGAATCGCCAGAAGCTTGATTGTCAGACTTACATGAAATTAGAATAATACAAAAAATTAGAACAGAGGCAAAAACAAAAAAAGGATTTTTCATACTATTTAGACTTTGGGTTAGGTTTTTCATTTAATGTTATTGTAAAGTGTTAATAAATCAAAAATGTAAGACATCACCTACACAAATTACACCTTTACCTGAGTGAACGGTATTTCTTCCAAACTCAATATTCTTATTCTTAAGTCTATATTTGGAGAGCGTTTTTAAAGGCTCTTTATCAGCACCCAAGGTTCCTGTCTCAGGGTCAACATTAGGAACAGCACATCTAGGACAGTTTTCGAGTCCTGTAAAAGAAACTCCATTGATATTAAAGTTCTCAAATTCATCTTCATTATATGGATTGCCTCCAGAAACTACAATATTTGCCCTAAAACGTAAAATATCTACAGGTTTGGTTAAGCGAGTATTGAGGTCTTGAACAGATTCTTCGCTCAAAACCAAAAATGGGTATGCATCGGCAAAAGATACAATTTTACCCTCGGGTTTATAACCCGTATCCGTATCAACAATACGAATACTTTGCTCCGGTTGATAAACCAAACTACAAGGTGTTCCCAAGGCCTCACTAATCCATTGGTTTACATCATTTGGATATTTTATGGCCTGCACACCCGCTTTCCAAATCATTACGAGCTCTTGGTCTTGACTTTCATCAATAAAAGGGATATCTAAATGATTACCTTTTTCTAGATCATTTATACGGATTCCTGTATCTATCACAGTTACAATCATTCTTGCCATTTTTGGAAATTCTCGTAGACTAATAAATTTATTATTGGCATCTACAATCATCCATCTACGGTCATTTTTAAAACCTCTATCGGTAACTTCGGCTGAATCCACTTTTACTCCGCCCATAGATTTAATAGGAAAAATATATAATTGACTAACTACTAGCTGCATATTATTGGATTCTTTGGATGAGTTCACTTACTTTTAAACGAATTTGCTCTTCTGTATCTTCGTGCATGCTTGAGCTACGTGCACGCCAAGTTTCGTAACCACCGTTTTCAAATTCATGTTTGGGAGGTATATATCCGCCATATGAATTGGATAAGTTTATCGAAAAGTAATCAATATTTGAATGCTTTTGTTTAAGTTTTAGACCCGTTTCCGCGAAAAACTCACCCGGTAATGCACCGATAAATATTGATCCCAATTTCAAAACCTGCACATCTAACTCCTCCGTATCGGGATATTCACTTAATAATACTTGCTCTCTATCGTAGATTCTTTGTATAAAATCGGGCTTCGTACTGAGATTATCAAAGTCTCGATTTTTAAATTCTTCGGCTGCTATTTGATATTCGTCTGCTGAAGGTTTTCTACGTTTTATAGTCAAGGTCTCAATGGCTACTGCAAGTTGAGGGTTACCATCCCATTTTAAATCATTTACTTGATCAAAAAGCCTATTGGCAAGTGTCTTACCAATCAACTCCGTTTTCTCAAAATGGCCTTTGGGTAGCCTATCCTGATCCAGAAAATCCCAAATATTGACATCCCCACTGGTACCATTACTCATCATGGGTACAAAGTTGTCATTGGCTTGTAACTTTTCTTTTATATGTTTAGAAAACGAGCCAAAATAATCTGCCGTAATGGTATCATCTGGCCAATCTGCTGCATAATGTAAACCGTAGTTGGCTAAAACCGATATCCAGTTACCCTCTAGGTCTTTAACACCCACAAAACAAACTTCTGCATCTGGAACAGCCGCTCTTTTAAAAATTTTATCTTCAAGACCAGCTGGGTTTGTTTTTACTTTATCGGGCTTTCTAGTAACAGGATTCATCGGAACATAGTCCTCCTGCATAAAATACCTTCTACAAACGACAAATTCAGGAGCATTGAATCTACCAAAGGCGATTTCTGCGGGTCGTATATTTTGGTTTGCTTTTACCACCGCATGAACTATAAGTGAAGGAATAC
>JBOFGX010000077.1:0-2422 GCA_051649345.1 Leadbetterella sp.
CTCCATGAGATGGGTTGCATAGCTGTGGCGTAGTCCATGAATCCCCACCGTTTTATTGATTTTGGCTTTTTCCATGGCATCTCCAAATACTTTTTGGGCACTTCGGGTGGTGTATTGTCCGCCGTATTGACCTTCAAACAAATACTGCCCCGGTTTGTATTGCTTATAATAAGTACGTAGTTGTTCCAATATACTCTGAGGCAAGTTTACGTACCGGTCTTTTTTGCCTTTAGCACTTTCTATTAACACTTGCATCCGATCACTGTCTATATCGGTTATTTTTAAAGCTATTATTTCACTTACGCGAAGCCCCATGCCGTAGCATAGTTTTAGCATCAAATTGTGCTTAGGATTGGTAGTGACCTCGAATAGCTTTTTTATATCTTTCATACTGATCACTTTGGGCAATTGTGAGGGCTTTTTGGGTCTTGGGATTTCAATAAACACTTTTTCTTGCTTCAAAACCTGCTCAAAATAAAACTTCACGGCGTTCAGACGGCTATGGATTGTGTTTTCTGAGAGTTTGAGGATATTGGTACAATATAGAAAATAGGCTCTCAGTTTTTCAGCAGAGAGGTAGTCTACAGAAGTATTGCCCAGTAGAATCAACAAGGAGGCAAATTCATTTTTGTAGGTTCTAATGGTATTTGGACTATATCCCTTTAGCTGTAAAGTCTCAACAAATCGGGTTATAGCGGGTACATTTATAGTATGGATGGCACCCAGTGTTTCACTCGAAATAGGATTTTGAGCAGACAAACCAAACTTTTCTCTATAAAAATCAGTATCCAAAACATACCAAGCTTTTTTGGTTTGGCTCCATTTTACACCTATAAGAGTTTTGACCCGATCGATCAATTTTTGATCTTTTTTAAAAAGAATAAAAATTACTTTTTTTCCTCTATGTTCTCCCAGTTCAAATCGAACATCAATTTTCATTTGTCTTTTTATCCAATAGTATAATTTGTTCTCCCATGATCTCTGTTATATATTTTTTAGTTCCCTCGCTATCTTCATAACTTCTCGTTTTTAATTTTCCTTCCAAATATATCAAGCTGCCTTTACTTAGGTATTTCTCAGCTAGATCTGCCAAGGATCTCCACAAGACAATAGGGTGCCATTCTGTCGAGCTTTTATTTTGTCCATTTACATCCTTGTATTGCTCGCTTGTCGCCAATGAAAATTTTGCTACTTTGATATTCCCTTCCAGAATGTTTACAACGGGGTTATCTCCCAGATTCCCAATACGTGTAACTTTGTTTAGACCTTTCATGAAAAGAATGTAAAAAGAAATCTAAACTATGAAAAAACGGATGAATTCACTAAAGTGTACCCAACAACATGCCATAAATTTTCAGAATCCTTCTGTTTCGATTCAATAACTTAAAACTTTTTCCTACTTTTGTAAAATTTAATTTCTTCATGCAGAATATCAGTACTAGACATCTTTTGGGAATCAAAAACCTAAAAGAATCTGATATTGAGCTCATTCTTCATACAGCCAAAGAGTTTAAGGAGGTCATCAATAGACCCATCAAAAAGGTGCCTTCTCTTCGTGACGTCACCATAGCCAACGTATTTTTTGAGAATTCCACCCGTACCCGCCTATCGTTTGAGTTAGCCGAAAAACGTCTGTCAGCCGATACGCTCAGCTTTTCTGCCGCAGGCAGTTCCGTCAAAAAAGGGGAGTCATTGCTAGATACAGTCAACAATATATTGGCTATGAAAGTAGACATGATTGTGCTGAGACACGCCAGTGCAGGAGCACCGCATTTTTTGGCAAGCAAAATCAAGGCTCATATTGTCAATGCAGGAGATGGCACCCATGAGCATCCTACACAGGCTCTATTGGATGCGTTCAGCATACAAGAAAAGCTGGGTTCTGTCCAAAACAAAAAAATTTTACTTCTCGGTGATATTCTCCACTCAAGAGTAGCCTTGTCCAATATTTTCTGTCTCCAAAAACTAGGAGCAGAAGTGGGCGTATTTGGGCCTCCTACTTTACTGCCCAAGTATTTGCGTGAGCTTAATGTGCGTGTTTTTGAGAATCTTGATCAGTCTTTGGCTTGGTGTGATGTAGCCAATGTACTCCGTATTCAGCTCGAGAGGCAACAGCTCAAGTATTTTCCATCACTCAGAGAGTATACTACCTACTATGGTGTAAACAGACAACGCCTCGATAAACTCAATAAGGAGATCATCATCATGCATCCAGGACCTATCAATAGGGGAGTAGAACTCAGTACAGATGTGGCCGACTCCAAGCAATCCATCATCCTAGATCAGGTTGAGAACGGCGTGGCTGTGCGTATGGCCGTACTCTATTTATTATCCCAAACGCTCTGAAATGGATTTTTCACAAACCCTCAGAATCAAGGAGCGAGCGGAAAAAACGCTAAAAACGGAGTTTTCTTATCATGAA
>JBOFGX010000078.1:0-5982 GCA_051649345.1 Leadbetterella sp.
CACGTCTGTGATTCCCAAGCAATATGCCACGATACTATTGGCTCCCGATCCTCTACCTACATGATAATACCCTCGGGAACGGGCATATTGGATAATATCCCAAGTAATCAAAAAATAGGAGCAGAATCCGAGATCCAAGATAATCATGAGTTCCCGCTCTACACGTGTTTTAGCCTCTTTGTTACTCGCTCCATAACGATAGTGTAAACCATCTTGACTGAGTTTTTGGAGGAGAGAAAAGTCGTCTGTCTCAGAGCTGCCAAATATCCGTTTGTTTTTGGGAGATTGGGTATCCATTTGAAATGTACATGTATCAAGAATATCCTGCGTATGTAATAGCAATTCAGGAGCTTGAGCATACAATTGTGTCAATCGCTCGGGAGCAATGAAGGCTTCGTTTATATCCGCATGATGTGTGGGTTCTAGTTTGCTGAGAAGTAGGTTGTGATCAATACTCCGAAGCAATCGATGCACATTGTAGTGGGTTTTATCAACGAATGTGACAGGTTGCCAGGCAAGAAACCTAGCCTTTGGAATCCGATCTCTATAGTGGTATAGCAAAGAGCACTCATTCCACCGCACGCCTATGTACTCATGTGCTCGCAAAGCTGTATTTCTTTTGAGCACCGACAAGGGATACACCACGTAGGCATTTGCAAACAAAGGAGCTGTAGAAGGAAAATCTTTCTCTAAAAGCAGATAATCTGTAAGATGGGCATTGAGTTCGGCAAACCCCAAGGCATTTTGAGCGATTCCGATATAGCAAAGGGTATCCCGGTTTCGATATTCAATCCCAACGATGGGCTCTATATCTCGTTCTTTGCAGGCATCTACAAAATCGTAGACTCCGGAGATGGTGTTGATATCTGTCAGTGTCAACTTATTTACGCCTCTACATACAGCCTCTTCGGCTAACTTTTCGGGCGAGAGCGTTCCATACCGAAAACTATAGAAAGAATGGCAATTGAGATACATGTAGAAATCATAAACTTTTGGGTTCTCAAAGTTCTACTTGTATTCTGTATGCCCTTTATTTTTCGGGATTTTTATACTTTTTTTAGCAATTGGAAAAAAATGAACTTTGATCTAGCCAAGGCTCAACTATCTTATTCTACACTATTTTTGAAATACTTCAGGGTAAAATGGCTTCGTATTACTCAGATATTATACAATCCGTTGGTTTTATGAAAAAAATGATTTCATTACCAAAGAGTTACTTAACTAAATAAAACTATTTGCCTCCAACAATATCTTGTTAAGAAACACCTTCTTACCCAATCCTACTCGTCTCAACCTCCGGACTTATTTTTTTCACCAACCCTTGTAAAACATTTCCTGGGCCTGATTCTACGAAGCTAGTAGCTCCGTTTGCTACCATATTTTGTACACTTTGTGTCCATTTTACGGGAGCAGTAAGTTGAGCGATCAAATTGGTTTTGATACTTTCGATATCAGTAACAGCATTTGTACTAACATTTTGGTAAATGGGGCAAATAGGAGATCTAAACTCCGTATTGGCAATAGCAGCAGCTAGTTCCTCCCTTGCAGGCTCCATCAGCGGTGAATGAAATGCACCACCTACAGGTAAAACCAAGGCACGTTTGGCACCGGCTTCCTTCATTTTTTCACAGGTAATATTGATTGCATTTATACTACCTGAAATCACCAATTGACCGGGACAATTGTAATTAGCTGCAACAACAACTTCACCTGTTTCTTTTGAAACTTCTGCACAAATATTCTCAACAGTTTCGTCAGGTAAATTCAATATAGCAGCCATCGTTGATGGGTTCTTCTCACAGGCTTTTTGCATGGCAAGAGCACGTTTAAAAACCAACTTCAAACCATCTTCAAACGACAATGCACCTGCTGCCACCAAAGCCGAAAACTCGCCCAATGAATGCCCTGCCACCATATCAGGCACAAACGCATCAGACGTGAGGGCTAAAACTACAGAATGAAGAAAAACCGCAGGCTGAGTAACCTTAGTCTCTTTGAGCTCTTCATCGCTGCCTTCAAACATGATCTTAGTAATATCGAATCCTAGGATTTGATTCGCCTTATCAAACAATTCTTTGGCTTTGGGGTGATTCTCGTATAGTTCTTTACCCATTCCACTAAACTGTGCTCCTTGTCCTGGAAATACGTATGCTGTCATATTTGTTTTGTTTTGGTGTGCAAAAATATCGATTTTATTGATGCAAGTACGCTATTTAGCGTTTCTCAATTAAAATTTTAGGCAAGGTATATCAAACGAGTTTCTCGTGAATGTAATAGAGATCCTAGACTAAAAAAGTTTAGTCTATCTTAAACCAATTGGTACCGTCGGACACAATTTGCCACATCTCTGTATTGTCTACAACCGTCAGATCCGTATTGGTGATGGATTTTACGACTCGATTATTGATGGGCTGTCCCGTGGGTCTTCTATTGATGAGCATATAGCATCTTCCTTGGCATGTCGTTGGGTCAGGGAGATTTAAGACTACAGGAGCCGCTATAATCCAAATACTGGCAGTTTCATCCACATTTACGGTTTCGTTTGCTGTGATGAATACTTTGGTTTTAAGAGACATGACACCATTCACATCTAAGGTACTAGTCGGATTTGATGTACCAATACCGACTCTCCCAAGTTGGGTATTGTAAATGTTATTTCCAGATGAAACGCTCCAACCTGCTGCCGTACTTGCTGCTAGATTTGTCCAAGAACTGCCAAAACTCCAAAACGAGTTGGTCTCATTGTTGAACACCAAGGATCCAGGCAAAGGACTGGGATTGGCACTTTGAATAGCCGCCAGATTAGTATATCTCGGCACCTGAACCGTCTTCGGATTGATAGTTGTGGTTTGCCCAAATGAGATACCAATTATCGCTTGAAAAAGAGCTAAAAAACAAAGTTTTTTCATGATCGTATATTTTCTTTAAAATTAATGCGAATAGAGATTTAACAAGAAAAGGAATTTAAAGCTATTTATCCCTCCTTTGACATCAAACTTTTCTATTACGAATATAGCTCCATATATCGAAACAGGACGAATACTTTTTTCAAAATACGCCTTTAAAATCATCCTCCACATCGGATTGTATTTTCAATAACTAAAGCATATTTTATTACTTTGAAAGATTTAAAACTAAAATATTACCTACATTTATATTAAAATCATAGTTGTATGAAACATCCCTTCCCATTAATAATACTCTTTTTGACCGTTATCACCACTCATTTCTGTTATGGGCAAGGCTGTAGTGATGCGGGGTTTTGTACAGTCAATGGAATCAAACCCTCGCAAGGTTCAAGAGAATCAAAGACTAGTAATGAAATAAAAGTAGGGGCTTTTTCAGGATTGGCCGATAATAATATCATGGTAAATGGTGCCTACCTTAATTACTACAGAAAAGTAAACCAGAGACTTGGTCTAGATTTCAAAATAACCAGTTTAGGGCAAAACGGCAATGATATTTCAGTTTTTGGTCTATCGGATGTATTCATCAATACTAACTATAAAATCAAACAAAACCTAAGTATTACGGTAGGCACGAAGATACCTCTTTCGGATGGAAATAATACGCTAGAAGGTAAGCCTCTACCTATGGATTATCAACCAAGCCTAGGAACAATTGATCTCACTTTAGGCTTGGGTTATCAAATCAAAAAACTACATATTGTAGCTGCGATTCAACAACCAATTACTCAAAACAAGAATCAGTTTACTCCTAAAAACGTGCCTCCATATGAAATTCTAACATCTATCATTTCTACAAAACAATTTATTCGCAGTGGGGATATACTTAATAGACTATCTTATCCTATTATCAACGGCAATAAGTTCAGAATAACGCCAAGCATTCTATCTATTTATCATATTTCTACTGATAAGTACTACGATGAGCTTAATGTTAAAAGAGAAATTGAAGGTTCTAATGGACTTACGGTTAATGGCACGCTCTTTTTGGATTATCGAATCAACACCAACAATACCCTACAACTAAATGTAGGGATGCCATTTCTGATCAGAGAAGCAAGACCAGACGGTCTTACAAGAGGGTTTGTCGCTAATTTAGAGTATAAGATAGAATTCTAAAATTATTCAATTGATACTATCCCAAAAACTAAGAAATAACAATTCAAAATGACAGAATTGGTTTTAAATGTAACGCCTCATATAATACCACCAATTTAATCATTCTCTGTATTAAAGGCTCAGCGACTATTAGAACCATCCGACAATGTCTTTAAAAAATTAACGAGATCTACTTTTTCTGCATCGGATAGATTGAGTGGCTCGCTTGATAGGGTTTGTTTAGGATCTTTGAATCCTAATCCATTTCCTCCTCCTTTATTGTAAAAATCAATTACTTCTTCTAAAGTCTTGTAGACACCGTTGTGCATATAAGGGGCAGTCTTGTCTATATTACGTAGAGTAGGAGTTTTAAAGAAGTGTTTTTTGCCTTCGGTTTTGTATACGTAGTATCGGCCTAAGTCAGAGTCTATCCCTTTCTCTTGTAATGTAGCAGGAACTCCTATATGCTCAAGTTCTGATTCTGTAAAATCAGGTGGTACAGTTCCATTAAAAAGAGGGGTAAAATGGCAGGTATTGCATTGGGCTTTGCCCATATATATATTAAATCCTCGTATTTCTGAGCTCGTAAACGTATTTTCTTCACCTCGGATATTTCGATCAAATTTCGAGTTAAACGCATTGAGCGATCGCTCATAGCTGGCTATGGCGTTTCGAATATCTTGATCATTTACTGGTTTTTGATATAGTTTTTTAAACTTTTTCTGATAATATAGATCCGCTTCGATGCCTTTGTAGTAATCTTTCGTATTGCTATGAAACTCATTCGAATTATTGATTACATCTACAGATTGCCCCTCCAAACTCCCTTCACGGGCGTCATAAAAGAAACTATTCTGTAACCCAACATAAGGTAAAGTTGGGGTATTTCTACTTCCTAAGAAGGCGATAGGTTTATTATCTGTGAAACCGTTGGCTTTTATATGGCAACTGCCGCATGACATAGTTTTGGTTTTCGACAGTTTGGTTTCATTGAAAAGCTTTTCGCCTAGCACCACATATTCACTTTCGTTTACTCGAGTGCTCTGCTTTGAAAAATGAGTCATGTTAAATGTTGAATCTGAATAAAGTGACGTTGCCTTGTGTTTCAAAGCCATTTCAAAAGGGAATTTCACTTTCCAATCTTTGACAGTTTCTGCCCAATTTTTCAACAATTTCTCGTTTATGTGTTTGTGATAATCATAGGCATTAAAAGTATCTGGATTCCCTGCTTCTAGTATATTAATGGCCTTGTTAAGGTCATCTTTCCAGCTTCTGGAAAGCTTTTCATCCGAAAACTCATTTGAATAATAAGTCAATAATGTATCTAAACTACGAAGAACGATTGCAGACTCTTTTAGTTGTCGGTTTTGAGCTGGGGAGTCAAAAGGACTGATACCGATGCAGGCAACACGCAAAAAACCATCTCTCAGCATCCATAAAAAATGATAGTTTTCAAAGGGTTCAAGATAAAGATTGTTGCTTAAAAATTTTAGCCGGTTCAACATGATTGATGCATGTTTGTGAGCAAGAGCTGTGTCTTTTTCTATAAATATGCTTTCTTCCAGTACCTGAAAACCTGTGACCTCAGGATACTTGATTTGGGTAGCATCTTCTTCCTCTATAACTTCAAGATTGGGGCGATTGAGATATTTGTAATTGTTTAGATCCGAAAAAGCGATGATGGGTTCACACGCTTTAAAGGCGTTTCTTGCGGTCTTATAACGAGCCTCCATCGTTTGAATATCTTTAGAAAGAGCAATACCTTCAATATTCTGAATAATAATACCAAGGTGAGATTCGTACCACTGTTTGACTTCATTTTTAGCTTGATTATTCGTATCTTTTTTACAAGAAAGGGTACATAGTAGAATCAAGCAGTATGAAACCAGCCAATGGCATATTTTCATCATTAAAATCG
>JBOFGX010000079.1:0-3240 GCA_051649345.1 Leadbetterella sp.
GGCGTAGAAACATACAAAATTGTATACAAAACAAAGAATACGGACGGCAAGGAGATAAATGCCTCTGGAGCATTGGTATTACCCATAGGTTTGCAAGGAACAACGGCCTTAGCGTCATACCAACACGGTACTATATTACCAGAAAGAGAGTTTCTAGCACCTTCCTATTTCAATATTGCATCAGAAGCCACCGTAGGCTCTTTTCTTGCATCAACAGGTTATATTATGGCTATGCCAGATTATATTGGGTACGGTGAATCTAAAAATCTACCTCATCCCTATGAACATAGAGCTAGCCTCGCAGAAAGTAGTGTAGACTTCTTGTTTGCTGTAAAAGAGTTTCTTACCAAGGAAAAATCACCTTGGAATCAAAATCTATTGTTAACAGGATTCTCCGAAGGAGGATATGCAACACTCTCTCTTCAAAAACTAATTGAAGAGAAGTACGCAAATGATTTTAAGCTAAAGGCAAGTGCTGTGGGTGCAGGAGCATATAACAAAACCAAGACGGTAGAGCAACTCTTTAGTACTAAATCTAGTGGTGAAACCACAAACAATAAATCGTATATTTGGGTATTACAAACCTACCATAGATTGTATAACATTTCCAAACCTCTGGCAAGTCATTTCGTTGAACCCTTTGCATCGGATATCTCGAAAAATGGGTTTCAAGTAAATATAAATAGGAGTTTTAATGAAATAATTGAACCCACGTTTAAAGATCAAATTCTAAAAAATTCGGATGTCGCATGGAAAGACGCTATAAAGGATAATGACCTTTTGGATTGGAAAACCACAACTCCTACTCGGTTTTATCATGGATTGAATGATACATTTGTACCCGTATTAAACTCTGAAACTACTGTGGCCAGTTTAAAAGCAAAAGGTTCTACGGATGTAAGTTTTATACCTATTACAAATGGCACACACTCCAATCAAACCACCCTAACACAGTATTATTTAGGGACCTTGGATCTGTTTTCTCTCTATAAATCAAGATAAAATTTATATAATGAACAATTTAAAGAAGGGCTTTGTACATACTGTTTTCTGTTGGTTACGTGACAATTCGAATTTTGAAGATGTTATTTCCCTAGAAAGAGGATTAAACGAGCTTTCTAAAATTTCATGTATACGAGAAGCGTATATTGGAAAGCCTGCAAATACCCGAAGGGAAGTGATAGATAGTAGTTTTGGTTTTTCTATAACTTTCATATTTGAAAACGCAGAAGATCAAGAAGCATATCAAGTTCATCCTGATCATCTTTTATTTATTGAAAATTATTCGCATCTTTGGTCAAGAGTTCAGGTTTATGATGCAACGTAAATGAGTTTTTCCACTCTCAAAATCTTTCATAAAAAACTTAAATCCACGGGAGTACTCATTCTCGGCTTTAATTTCTGTTTTTCACAATCGATAGAATTTAACTCACGTGGCTTGTTATTCTTACGAGACACAGATTTTGGGGCTTTTACGCTTAAGACTGGGAATATTGATAAACAAGGAAATGAGCCTGATAAAATTGGGGCCCTCGAGTTTCCGCTAAGCTTGGAAAATTCTTCTCAATACTCTGAGCAGACTATTTCAAACTCGTTTGTTAATAATCATTCATGCTTAGCCATAAATTCGAATAAAAAACTGGCGTACGTATTGGAGTCAAAAAAGCAATTACGATCAGATAAAAATTCGACTTTCAAGACTTCTGATCTAGGTTCAGGAGGTTACATTAGTGTAGTGGATATATCGGATATGAGAAATCTAAAAGCGGTATATAGATTTCAGGTAGGCGTAAACCCTACGAGCATTGCTCTCAGCCCAAATTCTGATTTTTTGGCTGTTACCTCACAGGAATTCAATCAAGAGCTTCAAATTTTTGAGCTCGACCCACAAGGAAAACCAGCCAAACTTATACCCAAGGCTAATTTGATGAGCACCAACGGCGTTACGGATATCGTATGGCACCCTATGGGTGATTATTTGACCTATATCAGTAGTCCTAACAAAGAAGTGGGGCTTTTGAAAATAGTAAAAGATAATGCAGGTAAAATTATACGATTAGACATACACGGCCCTCCTATTCGCTTCGAAGGACTACCCGTAAAAGGTCTCTATTCTATTGATGCAAAGTACTTTTTTGTAATGGACATCAAACTAAATCCTGAAAAAAATACGAGTAACAGCAAAGGAAATGTTTTTTGTATTAGATTCAATTTTGACACCCCAACAGAACACGCATTGTTGTCTAAAGCAGAGACTGATCCCAATCCTATGAATATGATAGCTCATCCCGCCGGAAGATATATTTTGGTCGTAAACAACATGCAATCGTTTGAGTATCCGATCTCTGAAAAAATAAGTAACAATAGTTCCGTTAGTATTCTGACTATTTCGAATGATGGCAACCTCAACAATAAAAATAACGTAAACATAAAAGGCTTGATGCCCTCAGGTGTAGCATTTGACCAACAGGGGCAAAACATTGCCCTCAGCACGTTTCAATATTTTTCGTTTGGGAAACCGATAGGTGGTATTGAGTTTTATAAGTTTAATTCCGGGAATAATCCAAGTATCGAAAAACAAAATGCACGTATAAATGTAGGAAGCGGCATTCATATGATCAGGTCTGTTTACTAGTATTCAAACCGCCATCCTACCCTGTACGCCCCCCGTATGTAAAACTAAAATTCGTGAATCTACAGGAAAATATCCTGTTGAAACCAAATCTTGAACTCCATAAAAAAGTTTGGCCGTATAGACTTGATCCAAAAGTAAGTTATTTTCCTTCTCAGTTGTTAGCATAAAGTCGATTAACTCCTTGGAATACTTACCGTAGCCTTCAAAATGATAATCATGTACTATCTCTGCCGTACTTGGTATTGGATAACCAAGCAAAGCCTCCACCCTTTGTTCTAAATATCCCAAGCCCTTTAGAACAGCGATTCCAACAACCTTCACGTTTCCTCTTTTTGCCGAGATTAATCCCGCCATCGTACCTCCCGAGCCTACAGGGCATACTATATGTGTAAAGTCAAACTCTTGCTCATCTAGAAGATCTGCTACTCCTTGCATGCAAATAGGATCAGAGCCTCCTTCCGAAATAATGTAACATTGATCATCCAGATTCTCTACAAGTTTATCTTTGTATTGGTACTCATTCCGAGTCACAAAATGAAGCTTCATACCCAATTCATTTGCTCGGAACAATGTAGCATTTGAGCTACTATTTAGCTCCTCTCCAC
>JBOFGX010000080.1:0-20610 GCA_051649345.1 Leadbetterella sp.
ATTATTGATCTAAAATGCTATCCTCAAGGTTATTCTTAGCATCTTTTCCTTGAAGAATACTTACTATATCTCGGATATTGTAGACGTTGGTATTTGCTTTATTACTTACCAAAATGATCACAAAATCACTTCGCAAATCAAAAAACATGATAGTTTTGTAGCCTTTCCACCATCCAGTATGATACACATAATCCGTTTGCTGGAGTTCATTTACCCATAGACGAAAACCAAAACCATAATTCCTCAGTCCAGGGTGCTCAAAACTTCGGGGGGTATACATCTCTCGTAGAGATTCTTTCTTTAGTATTTTTTCTGACTTGAGCCCTTTATACCATTTAAACAGATCTCCTACTGTAGAATAGATACCTTTATCACCCAGAATATTATCAAATATGTCTTTATCTATACTTCTTCCCCCTTGGTATCCTTGGGTTTTATTGCGTTGTAATTCGGGATCCTGAGAAGTAGCTACAAAAGTCTCTTTCATGTCCAAAGGCATGAGGATATTTTGATTTAGATACTGCTCAAATGTTTTTCCAGATGTAATTTCTACAATAGAAGCGAGCAAGGCAAAATTTAGATTGTTATATGCAAAACTATGATCAGGGGGATTGGCTTTTATGGTGAGCTTGTCAGTAGCATACCATTTGATAAGTTCAGCATTGGTGGGGAATAGTTTCTGATGAAATGCTTTTTTGTCAAACTCATACTCGTATTTTGGTAGTCCAGACCGGTGGCAAAGTAAACTTCTAATGGTAACTCCCTTGAATGGAAATGTAGGAATATAATCCTCTATGGTATTCTCAAGTCCTATTTTACCCTCTTCTACGAGCTTCATTACAGCTACGGATGTAAACGTTTTCGAAAGAGAGGCAAGCTGAAATTTAGAAGCTGGAGTGTTGAGTACGGTATCATTTTGGAACCCATGTGAACTCTGATATACAACCACGTCTTTTTGGGCTACGAGGACGTTTCCATTAAATCCTCCTTTGATCTTTGCATTTATGATTTCGGCAATTTGTTTAGCCTTAGCGTCTGCATTTATATCTTTCCGAATTTTCGCAATTTGTACTTCAGTAAGCTGCAAATTCGATGCATTAGCAGTGTTTTCTTCTTTCTTAGACGTACCTTGTTTGCAAGAAAAAAACGCTATTCCTAGTAAAAAAAAGAATGGGAGAAGAAAACTACGCATGTTTAATTGTTCTGTAAGCCCTTGAAAGAAATTTGCAGTAAAAAGATAACTATAGAGCTAAATATTACACTGGCGACCACTTTGAGAGAAGTGTTAAGAAATGTTCCAAAACCACCAGCTTCTAAAAAGAATAAATAGAAGTGGTGTATAAATGTCATGATGATAATGTAGCGTATGAAGCGTTCTGGCCCCATTCCGTCTATAGAAACTATTACCTCAGACTCAAGCCCTTTGGTAGGAAACAAGATTTTGACGATATAGTTTCTAAGGGAGGCAATAAGTACACAGGCTGATGCATGAAGACCTGTGGTGTTGTAGTATACATCCACTATAAGACCGATGCAAAACGCTAATATCATGTATACCGATAGCCGCATTGAAGTAGGCATTGTAAGTATTGTAGAAATATACAAAAAGCAGAATGTAACCTCTAGAAATATAAGATTGCGTACGAGGAACACTTGTAAAAAAGTGAACAAAAGTATACTTAGGGCGACTTTGAGTAAGGTTTGGGTATTCACTGTTCACTAAGTTTTTCTTGTAACAATTGGGTCTCTTGCTCTTGCTGCTTATTCGTAACTACATACACATATATAAGACTAGTAAAATCCGTAGCGAGCTTTACGTTCATATCAAAGAAGGCTGTAGTTTTATTGGGTGTAAGTTTACTTACTCTGCCTACCGGTATTTTGGGGGGAAACACAGGGTTTTGAAACGAGGTGTAAACGCTATCTCCTTTACGAATGGGCTTGTACATGTCCACATTCTTCATAGCAATGATACTTGGGTTCACGCCTTCCCACTCTCCTACTCCCAAAGCTTTGGTGCCATCTTTTTGTAAGGTTTTGTTTGTAATCTCCGCGGATACTTTGGATTTGGAGTTCAATAGGGTAACAACAAGGGAATAGTTGTCACTACATTTCAGAACCTGACCTACTACACCTTGAGGACATATTACGCCCATTTGAGGACGAATACCGTCTTTAGTACCTTTATCAATTGTGATGTAATTATCAACAAGATTTACAGATGAGCTAATAACTTTAGCTACAAGAAAATCAAATCGTCTAGCTTTAGTAGAATCTACTTTATATCCTGTACCGACCAGACTTTCAGCTTCAATTTTTTGGGCTAATTGTGCCTTTAAAATTTTGTTCTCTTGTACGAGCTGCTCGTTGGTCTTATTGAGGTTAATAAACTCATGAATCTCTTGGTTTGTTTTAAGAGAACCCGCAACCATAGAGTTTGTTGTATTAAACGTGGTTACTTCCCAAAATACGCTGTTCTTACTTAAAAGATAAAAACAAATTACCTGCAAAACCCCGAACAGAAAAAAATGCCTTATGCTGTATAATATCCCAAATAACTGCGACATTCTTTATTAGATTTTTACTGTAAAGTTTTCGAAATTCTAATGAACAAGTACGGCTTGATATTTTGCTAAGTTTTTGAGAACTTCTCCAGTACCACGCACAACTGCTTTGAGGGGATCATCGGCTACATGAATAGGAAGTTTGGTTTTTACTTCCAATCGCTTATCTAGTCCATGCAATAATGCACCGCCACCAGTAAGATAAATACCATTTTCGTAAATATCGGCTGATAATTCTGGGGGAGACATTTCTAGAGCACGCATGATGGCTTCTTCAATTTTGGAAATAGATTTATCCAATGCATACGCAATTTCTGAGAATGTAACCTTTATCTCTTTCGGAATACCTGTCATAAGGTCACGCCCACGGATTTCGATATCTGCTGGAGGATTAGGTAGATCTGGAAGAGCTGAACCCACTTGAATCTTAATAAACTCAGCCGAACGCTCACCAATCAATAGATTATGTTCTCTTCTCATGTAATCTACGATATCCCTCGTAAACAAGTCGCCAGCGATACGTACAGAAGACTCACACACAATACCTGATAATGCGATGACAGCGATCTCTGTTGTTCCTCCACCAATGTCTACAATCATGGAGCCATTGGGCTGCTCTATATCAATACCGATACCAATAGCTGCTGCTATAGGCTCATGAACCATGTACACTTCCTTGGCTCCAGCATGTTCTGCAGAATCTTTAACCGCTCTTTTCTCTACCTCGGTGATACCCGATGGAATACAAATGACCATCCTGTGTGATGGTGAGAAAAAAAGATTTCTTCCTGTATTGATCATCTTGATCATACCGCGTATCATAAGCTCAGCAGCTGTAAAATCCGCAATTACACCGTCTTTGAGAGGACGAATGGTTTTTATATTTTCATTGGTTTTCTCGTGCATTTGCATGGCTTTATGGCCAATAGCAAGCACTTTACCAGATACTTTATCAAGAGCAATAATGGACGGCTCGTCCACTACAATTTGGTCTTTGTATATAATTAACGTATTAGCTGTACCAAGGTCTATTGCTATATCGCTTGTAAGAAAGCTAAAAAATCCAGCCATTTAAGCTTAAGTGATTAATGAATGAAACTAAAATGCAAAGCTAATACTATTTTTTGAATAAACCCTAAGCCATATTGCTATAAAATTGAAGACTTCCAGCTATTTTTTTATCTAATTTTAATTCTATTTTGGTGATGAATTTTAAAATAGAATTTATTCGAAACGAGACCATGTAATTTGCTGATAACTAAGTAGTATCAAATCTACAGTTTTTAGTTGGTCTACTGACTAAAATTATACGCAAACTACAAAAAGTCATAGAATAAAATGCAAAAATTTTAAACCATATACAGTATGAAATTTGGCAGGATATAAAAAAGTAAGGATTAAGAAACTCTACACAGGGGCAATATTTCGATAATAGTGCTATTTGCCAAATATTATTTCGTAGATATGATTTGTCTTCGAACAAGATATCCTTTGAGGTAAAAGGAGTAACAAAAAAAACGGCCTCTCCATAAATACCTATCTGTATTGAACATAGTCTGGATTTTTATGGCTGAAACTTCACAATTATTTTAATGAAAATTTAATTTTTTTTGAACGATTTATAATCTAGTAATTAAGTGTTTAGGAAGAATACCTAAAGATTTTTGTAAAAATTGGATTGAGCTCTTAAAAGTTTGGACTGGTTTTTGAAAAATAGTCTAAAACTTAACGAATAAATATGGAGGCTGTTTCCCTAATGAAAAACATGGTTGGCGTTTTTTTCTTGTTTCTAAATTTCTATTTTGCGTTTAAGCTCATAAAAAGCAACGTGTAATTACCTATTCTGAGAAATATTTAGGTTACATTTGAAAACTAATTTTAAAGTTAACCTTGTATTGCTATGAATAGGCGTAGATTTTTTTCACAGGTGGGGTACGGTGCGGGTACTCTTTCATTATTATCATATTTAGCTTCTTGTAAAAAAGAAAATTCTGAGAAATCAGTAGTTTCTACAGGGGATTTTAAGAATTTTGGTATCCAACTATGGACAGTTCGCAATGAAATGGCTCAAGATCCAAAAGGAACGCTGAAAAAATTGTCCGAGTTTGGGTATAACCAGATCGAAAGTTTCGGAGGTGATAAAGGTATCTTTTGGGGAATGAGTCCAAAGGAGTTTACCTCATTTACGAAAGATTTGGGTTTACATGTTTTCGCTAGTCACTGCGATCCGGAGTTTTCTTTAAAACCAGAAAAATGGGACGCTTTCAAAAAGCTAGGAAACGAAGCCGCTGAAGCCGGACTTAAATACTTAGTAAATCCGTATGTGGGGTTTTTTAAAACAAAAAGTGAATATTTAAAAGGGGCAGAAACCTTTAACAAGCAAGGCGAATATCTCAAATCTTTAGGCTTACGATATGCCTATCACAACCATCATTATAGTTTCAAATTATTGGATGGAGAGTTTCCTCAAGATATAATGATGAAAAATACAGATCCTAATCTGATGGATTTCGAAATGGATATTTACTGGGTTGCTTCTGCTGGCCAGAATCCAGAAGAATGGATAAAAAAATACCCGAATCGTTTCAAACTATTTCACGTAAAAGATATTTACTCGGAAGCAAAAATTTCAGAATTAGCCAAAACAGAAAAGCCAGATCCTCAATTCGGAATTGATGCATCTTGTGTTTTGGGTACGGGAAGATTGGATTTTTCTCAAATTCTTAGAACAGCTATTGATAATGGTGGAGAGTACTTTGCTGTAGAGCAGGAGCGATATGATAATTCTACTCCAATTCAAGATGCCAAGAAAGACGCTGAATACTTTAAGAAATTAGTACTTAAAAAAGCGTAACCTATTTCTAGAAGGGTAGTCTCATTTTAAACATATTTACTCAAATTTTTTTGGAGTAACTCCGTATTTGGCTTTGAAACTTTTTATAAAGTGAGGTACGCTTGCGTAGCCAACTGCTTCTGCGGCTTCTTCTACATTGGACATCTGACTTTTGAGCAAAAAGGCAGCATGATCGAGCTTTAAAGACCGAATGTATTCTCCTGGAGAAAGACCAAACTGGAGAGCAAACTCTCTTTTAAATACGGATAGGCTTCGTCCCGAAATCCGAGCGATTTCTTCCAGGTTCAAAGGCTTTAATGCATAGGTATGAAGTATAAATTCTAAATCCGATTTTTGCCCTTGATAAATTTTAATTAGAATTTCATGGAGCTTCTTGCTAGCATCAAGTTCTAATAGATGAAGTAAAAGCTCTTGAACTTTGAGCTTCAAAAAATGATGTAAATGATCTGATTTTGCCCGAAAATAAGGCATTAGAGATTCAATATATTTTGCAAAAACCTCGTTGGATTGTAGTTTTAACAAGCCATCTGAAATTTGAGAGTTATCTGAAGATACGTTCTTGAAAAGTTCAAGATGATGACCAGTGAATTCTTTCAATATTTTTTCATCAAAAAAGAACACCAAGCTTCTATAATCTTCATTGATGGATTCACTCATTAAGTAAAAACCCCTTTTAACAAAAAGCACGTCTCCTTTATGCACCTTCACTTCTCGCTGCATATTCGAAAATATCTTATCACCTTCAAGAACAAAAATAACAGCATTTTCCTCAAAAAACACTTCATTTTTAGAAGGGTAAATGTCGCTTCTATAAGCTACAAACGTATTGTCTTGAATTTTTAGGGATTCAAATTGCTGGGCATCAATTTCAGATGGAACACGTATCATAGCATTAACCTGGAAAGCTTATCTTACCCATGCTTACACTAGGAACACCCTTTCTGGCTCCGAAATCTACTTTTCCTCCTACCAAGGCCTCATTTGCTAAAGTGGCAAACAAGACAGCTTCTTTAGCATCTCCTTCAATACCTACATCTGTGGTATTTCCAATAGGAATATCAGGCAATAAAGACTTTATATGCCCTACAATGGCTGGATTATGTGCACCGCCACCACTTATCAAGATTTCCGTATGACCCGATATTTCTACATTCGACAGGATGCATTCGGAAATCGTTTCTGCAGAAAATCTACTCAATGTAGCAATTACATCTTCGGGCTTCAGGTTTTCAGTATTTGACCCTTTTTGAGCTTTACTTAGATAGTCCAGATTGAATAACTCAGGACCGGTAGTTTTGGGTACTGGTAGACTAAAGTACTGTTCTTCCTTCAAGGCATTTAGGAGATCATAAGAAATGGTTCCCTTCATTGAGAGTGCTCCATCTTTATCGTACGGAATACCAAAATGAACCTGCACAAACTTGTCTATCATCGTATTGCCAGGCCCAGTATCTGTTGCAAACACCAAATTGGGGTCTAGGTTTCCAGGTAGATATGTAAAATTAGAAATCCCCCCCATGTTAAGTAGGATACGGTCTGTGTCTTTTTTCGAAAATATTAGATAGTCTCCATAAACAGCCAGAGGAGCACCTTCTCCACCCGCAGCACAATGCTTTTGTCTGAAATCCGAGAAGGTAATAATCCCTGTTTTTTGTGCTATATGATCCCCATCCCCAATTTGTAAAGTAGCATTTGGAAAGCCCTCTAAATCATGCAAAATCTTGGGAGCATGAAAAACAGTCTGGCCGTGTGAGGCTATACAGTCTACATCCTTTGGTGCAATATTCCTGGCTTTAAGAAACCCATTGATTAAATCGGCATGTAGATTCCCTATCCAAGGATTGAGCAAACACAGATGTTGAAAATCTATAGTCTTCCTAGCAAATATCTTACGTATTTCATCTTTTACGGTTTCCTCATACGAGATGGTTTCAAAAGCTAAAATTTCTACTTTTGTATCTAAACCATTACCCTGATATTGACAAAGTGCAATATCTAAACCATCGAGTGAAGTCCCAGACATTAAGCCTATGATTGTTCGCTTGGGCTTTTGGGCTATTTCAAACAATCGCTGGATGTGGGTATTCATAAATATAGAAAAGGTAATGCTAAACTAGCGGAGGTCTACCACCTCTACCGAGGGATATTTTTTCTTATCAAACACAAAGCTAGCATCTGTTGCTGGGGCGTTGGGCGTAAACTTATCGATACGAAAAAGCATTTTCTTTCCGCTTTTGTCCAATACTCTCCAGCTTTTGATGGATCTATCTGTTTTTGAAACTGAAATCCAGATTTTCGAAATATTGGATTTGGATGTAGTAGGAGTTAGCTCTACAGTTTCGATCACATCATTCCCATCTTTCTTTTCGTCTTTAAAAACGTACGTATATCCTTTTTTGTAGATAGAATATATCTTCGTTGGAGAAAAATCTTGATCATCCGTTTCATTCGGGTTGGTAATGTTTACCTCATTGTTTTCCTTTACATACGTAAACATTTCTTTACCATTGTTGAATATTTCTTGACCTGCAGTTTTAATCTTGAATTTAATACCTTTCACAATTACGCTGCCTGTTTGTGCTCCTGTAATTTTAGAATTAGCTCCTTCATTTCCATAGGTAAAATTAGCAGCAAAAGTCGCCATTTTTTGGTATTTGGAACTCATAGCATCCAGTATGGCCTTGGCTTTCTTATCTTGAGAAAATACAGTAAAACTTAGTAAACAAAAGGAGGAAATAAGAATAAAGTATTTCATTTTTTATGTTGAAGCATCTATTGTAGATACAAGTTAAGTACGAAAAATGGGTTTAAATATTTTATTTCAAAACAATTTTATCGGATTCATTCATAACAGCTTCGATATCTGAATTTCTAGTATCAAAATAGATATCAATAACAAATTTGCGAAAAAAGTCTAATTTCTTTGTAAACTTCGCAACATTTCTTCCAAATGCTCCAAATCTTTTATCAGAACTTCTCTGGCCTTACTACCCTCAAATGGCCCCACAATACCAGCCCCTTCTAATTGGTCAATAATCCTACCAGCTCTGTTGTATCCGAGTTTCATTTTTCTTTGTATCAAAGATGTACTTCCTTGTTGATTGATTACTAGCAATCGGGCAGCATCATCAAACATAGGATCAAGCTCTTTTGGATCAAAGTCCAATGCATCTGGTTCATCGTCACCATAAAACTCAGGAAGCAAATAGGCTGTGAGACCTTTTTGCTCACCTATATACTCACATATACTTTCTACTTCTGGTGTATCTACAAATGGACATTGAAGACGAACCATTTCTGATCCCATAGATAAAAGCATATCGCCATTGCCCACTAGCTGTTCGGCTCCGCCCGTATCCATGATAGTACGTGAGTCTACCTTGGCTGTCACCTTAAACGAAAGACGAGCAGGGAAGTTGGCTTTGATCAAACCTGTAATTACGTTTACGGAAGGACGCTGAGTGGCCACAATCAAGTGTATGCCTATGGCACGAGCCAACTGTGCTAGACGAGCAATCGGCTGTTCAACTTCCTTACCCGCCGTCATCATCAAGTCGGCAAGTTCATCAATAACCAAAATAATGTAGGGTAAATATTTATGGCCTTTTTCTGGATTCAGCTTACGCTTTATGAACTTAGCATTATACTCTTTGATGTTTCTCACACCCGCATCTTTGAGAAGATCATACCGCTGATCCATCTCAATACAAAGCGAATTCATTGTATTGATAACCTTCTTGGTATCTGTAATGATAGCCTCCTCGGCATTAGGCAACATCGCTAAAAAGTGCCTTTCGATTTTATTGAAAAGGGTCAATTCCACTTTTTTGGGATCTACCAATACAAACTTAACATCAGCTGGATGCTTTTTGTAAAGTAAGGAGGTAAGGATTACATTCAATCCTACGGATTTTCCTTGCCCTGTAGCCCCTGCCATAAGCAAGTGAGGCATTTTTGCAAGATCTGCTATGTATATTTCATTCGAAATGGTTTTCCCTAGTATAATCGGTAACTCATACGAGGACTTTTGAAACTTCTCAGACCCGACAACTGACTTTATAGAAACCATTTCTCGGTTTTTATTGGGAACCTCAATACCAATTGTTCCTTTGCCAGGCATAGGAGCAATTATACGAATACCCAAAGCAGCCAAACTCAAGGCAATATCATCTTCTAGGTTCTTGATTTTGGATATACGCACACCTGCGTCAGGTACGATTTCGTACAAAGTCACTGTAGGTCCAATTGTCGCCTTTATTGAAGATATGCCTATAGAAAAGTTGTTGATAGTTTCTACAATACGATTTTTGTTGGCCTCCAATTCCTCATTACTTACCTTAGAACCCGCATTGGGATACTCCGCAAGCAAGTGCACTGGTGGGTACATATAACCAGATAAATCGAGCTTTGGATCATATTCTCCGTAGGTTTCAACTAAGTCTTCTGAACTTACCTCCGAAAGATCGTCTGTAGCTATTTCCTCGGGTTCGTCGTTTGAAATCGTAAACGAAATATCAGGACCTTTGAATGGATCTTTTTCAGGTATAGTTGGTGTAAACTCAACAGACTCCAAGGGGTCTGATTTTTCTAGTTCTAAACTTTTTGTAAAGATGGGTTTAAGGCTGGTAGGTTCTTCCCTTTCTGAAAAATCATCGCTTCCGTTCCGAATTTCTTCTTCTCGATTGATATGTGAGCGTTCTTCATTCTGTAAAAAGTCATCATACACAGGATCTTTTCTGAGAGAAGCTCTCGGCTTTTGGGGAAAGTAATTGGTGATTATAAAATCATCGATCTTTGTAAATCCATGAAAAAACACCATCCATGCCAATAGAACAAAGACAATAATAAGGATACTTCCTCCTCCAAATAACTCATGTAAAACATCATTGATAAAAATACCGATGTTTCCACAAAGCGTTTGTGTTTTTATTCCGAAAGTGTAAATAAAATAGCCTGTAAATACGGGTATAAAAAACAAGTAAAAAAGACTTCCTATCGTGTATTTACTAAGATTCATTTTTACAAAATCCTTATCGAAAATCAATCGGTATCCAGATAAAGCAACTATAGGAATTAGCAAAAACGCAGAAAGCCCAAACCAAGCGTATATGAATTGGTGCCCCAATTTGGCTCCTATACTTCCAAAACCATTATGAATTTTTTCGGAGTTTATGTTTTCACCATTCCCTTGATAGAAAATAGTATCCTGGTCCGCTTCCCCCGATACGAGATAAGAAACAAACGATATAATAAGAACCAATGCGATTAAAAACAGAAAACCTCCAAATAGAAGACGAGATCCATTATCGGAAGCAGCATCTTTTTTCTTGGTGGCGGTTTTTGGTATTGATTCAGTTTCTTCGACAGATTTCCGTTTTTTGCGGAAGTTATTTGCCATAAATACTACGTGTTATTAAGAAAGCTTTAATACAAAGCTAGGGAAAAATTCTGAAAAACTCTAGTATTTGGGTATTTGTGATCTGGGATTCGCCTCAGGTATGGATTTTAAAACATTGAAAAACAAGAGTTGCCCTCAAGAAAAGTAACTTTATAGGCTAAACTTGAATAGGAATTGTATTTTATTTTGTTTCTATTAAAAAAATAAAAGAATTTCCAAATTATAATTTGTAATCAGTTTAAAATGAAAATTTTATTGGGTACGTTCATATTTCAAAACAAAACTTGATATAAATCATCCTCAAAAATAAATGGCAAAACTTACACTCGTGGGGGCGGGTCCTGGTGACGCAGAACTTATCACACTTAAAGGCATAAAAGCTATTGAAAATGCAGATGTAATCCTATATGACGCATTGGCTTCAGGAAAAATCCTTGATTATGCTAAAGAAAATTGTTTGATCCTTTATGTAGGAAAACGGAAAGGAGATCACTACCTCAAACAATCCGAAATAAACGAACTCATCGTCAACTACGCACAAAACCATGAACATATTGTGAGACTAAAAGGAGGCGATCCTTTTGTGTTTGGGCGTGGATTTGAAGAAATAGAATATGCTGAAGCTCATGGGATGACTACAGAAGTAATACCTGGTGTATCTAGCTCCATAGGTGTATTAGGGGCAAACAAAATACCTATTACTCATAGACAAATGGCTCAAAGTTTCTGGGTGGTAACAGGTCATACCCAAGATGAAAAGCTTCCTGAAGATATGAAACTTGCTGCTCAATCTACCGCTACAGTTGTTATATTGATGGGTATGAGTAAGCTTTCTGAAATTGTAGACTTGTTCAAAAAATATAAAAAAGGAAATCTTCCCGCGGCTATTTTTATGAATGGTAGTACCGAAGAGCAAAAGCATGCAATTGGCACTTTGGATACGATTCTTGACAAAGCTCAAAAAAATGAACTTAAAAATCCTTCTATTATCGTTTTCGGTGAAGTCGTTAGCTTGTATAAAAACAAGGTAAATGAATTGGTAACTGTATTGAATAAAACTATATAAAACTATGAAAAAATTAATTTTCTCTTCTCTATTGTTGGGTATAATACTCTCATTTATAGGATGCGGAAGTAGTACATCAAGTACAATTGAAGATTGTCAAGAACAGACCAATGCTATAACTGAATCGTCAAAAAAGTTCTCACAAAATCTAAGCAAATCTACCTGCGAAGAATATGTAAAATCCATGAAAGAATTTCAAAACAGTGATTGTTACAAAAATACGTTTGGTACAGATAAGCAAAAAGACGCCATGAAGGAAACCATGGCTGATGTAGATTGTAGTCAATACAAGTAGACTTGCCGTTTCGTACTTCTGTTTAAATGTAGTTCAATAATGAAATCTACACTGAATTACGTGTATCCTGTCATCATACACTTTGTAAACGAGTCTATGCTCATCTGTAATCCTTCTTGACCAGTATCCGCTAAAATTTCCTCGTAAAGGTTCCGGTTTCCCTTTGCCTGTAAAGGGCATGCGGAGAGTTTCTTTTATTAAATCATTTATTTTTTTAAGGACTTTTTTATCTAAATCCAACCAATAATTATAATCTTCCCAAGCAGCAATATCCCATGATAAATATCTCATTTATTGGATGATATCGTGTTTTTCAAAGATTGTTTGTTTATCTCTTTCAATTGCGGCAAGCAGTCGTTCGTTATTATTGGTAGAGCTACTAAGATGAATAGTTTCTAAAAGTGCATTGTATTCTTTTAGTGAAATCAAAACGGCATTGTTCTCGTTTCCCCTGTTTATAATTACGGTTTCGGAGTCTTCCGTAACGCTATCCAAAGCGGCTTTCATATTTGACCTAAACTCTGAATAATTTAATACTTGCATAAATTACTTAATTATGTACAAATATACGTACTTAATTTTGACTTTTACTTGGTTTATTTTTAATAAACTTGATTTTACAACCTATTCTTCCCATTTAATGCAGGTAATCGGTAAATTGAACATATACCTACAAACTTTACCCTTATGTCTAGCAGGTTTAAATTTAGGCATAGACTTTATAAAGCGTATCGTTTCTTTATCATTATCAACGCCTAGACTTTTTACAATTTGAATATTGCTTAGTGTTCCATCTTTCTCTACCACAAATTTTACGAATATTTTAGTTCTTATATTTTCTTTAGAGGGCTTATTTAAATATTTCATATTCTCGCCTACAAATTTATACAAACTAGCAATTCCTCCTGGAAATTCGGCAGGTTCCTCTACTGAAACATAAATTTCCTCATCTAAAGTATCTTTCTGAAAGGATTTAGGTTTTTGAATCAATGATAAGTTTCTCAAATCTTTCCTTTCATTTGCAGAGCTACAACTAAAAGAAAAAGCTAAAAACATTACAAGTATATTCATTTATAAACAATGATATTGTTGGACAATTTACATCGATTTTTAGTATTTCAATAAATTGGTTATTCTTCTATCTTCATACAAGAAATAGGCATATTAAAAAAAGATCTACAGGCTTTTCCATTTTTCTGCCCGGGGCTCCAGATAGGCATTAATTTTATAACACGTATTACCTCTTCATCTACACCAAATCCGATACCTCGTAATATCTGAATATTACTTATCGATCCATCTTTCTCTACCACAAACTTGGCGAATACCTTACCACTTACATTTGCCTTGTGGGCCTTCTCTGGATATTTTATGTTTTCTCCTAGAAATTTATACAAACTAGAAATTCCTCCAGGAAACTCGGGCTGCACATCGGGCTTTTCAAAGATTTTATCATCTATACTATCTGTTTTTGTGGTTGCTTTTTTTTCTAATAGAGAGTCTTTAATACCAACATAAGAACTAGCTCGTAGTGGAATACTACTGTAAAGTATAGATATAAAAATTAGGTAACGAAACATCTTTTCAATGCTTAGATTTATTTGCCTTCGCAGAATGATGTGCGTCTTCATTATTTGAAAGGATGTTTCGAGAGATTCCGAATCTTATTTTTGAGCCCAATAATCCACAACCGTAACTTTATCTAGATGTGGGGTTAAGATCTGAACAAAAGCCTTGTGCTCTGGGTGCGGCAAATATACCGCTCTATCTTTCTCTGAATGGAACGTCACAAAAAAACAATGGGTCAATCCTTGATTTAATCCTTCCGGACTATTGTTCTCTCCCCATTCAAAATCACGGATTTGCGGTATCTTACCCGGTAATTTCGAAAACGCTTGTTGTACTTTGGTAATATCTTCTTTGGATGCTGTAGATTTAAAACTAAATAGCACCACATGTCTAAGAACTTTGTCTTGTGCCTTTGATGTATTAGCCATAAGGGTGATAAATAGAATAATGGGTAAAATGTAAAATCTCTTTTTCATAACATATGTTTTGTTTCGATCAAATCTAATAAAAAAATGCCAAACTAGCTTCGAATAACGAAAAATTAGAGGGACGAATTGTGTGCTTAGCAAAAGAGGCTTCTATCTTTGAGGGAAACTTGTACAATTTTTGAATAAACTAAAGTCTGTAGAGTGGTTACGCGGTATTGCCGCCTTGGGAGTATGTATCATGCATATATTCAACACAACGGATCTGTTTGACGCATCAGATGCTTTTTTTACACACTATTTAGGAAAAATTACCTTGGTAGGAAGAATGGGTGTACCCGTGTTTTTTGTCATTTCTGGATTTATTATTCCGTACTCTATGTGGGCCAATGGATATTCGTTTCCCCGAACTTGGAAAAACTTTCTCTTCAGACGATTTGTACGAATAGAGCCTCCTTATTTACTCTCGGTTTTCTTAGCCGTATTCATGATGTATGCTTTTCAAGTGCTAATAAAAGGAGGAGGATGGGTTTTTGATCCTGTGAATATATTAAAGCATATAGGATACTTAAATGCATTTAATCCTGTTGGTGAGAAAAAATGGATTTTAGGAGTCTATTGGACACTGGCTGTGGAATTTCAATACTACATACTTATAAGTCTTATTTTTAATAAATTGATCAGTTCTAATTGGAAAAAAGACCTACTGTTTTTAGGCACATTAGTAGCCATTTCTTACTTAGTCTTTAGACTTTTGGTAAGAGACGATAACTTTATTTTCCAGCACATCCCTCTGTTTGCAGCCGGAATTCTTACATTCATGTATTACATAAAGCATATAGGCCTAAAAATATTCCTAGGTTCTATTGGCGTTATTTTCTGCCTAATCTATTTAAATTTCGGATGGATTTATGTGTTTTCGACTATTTTCACGGTAAGTATGATTGTTTGGAATATCGATGTAAAATTTAAGCCGCTTTATTTTTTAGGTACCATATCTTATAGTCTTTATCTTATGCATTGGACTTTTGGATACGATATGTTTCTAAAGTTTTTTATCGAATATAAAGCCAAGTTTTTAATTTTTGAGAAAATTGGTCTTTGTATACTATCCGTATTCATTGCTGTTCTCGGGTCATACATCTATTACTTGATAATTGAGAAACCATCTGTTCGTTGGGCTAAAAAACTGAAGTGATCATGGAACTCCCCGTTTATTTCGACAACGCAGCCACGACTCCCTTACATCCTGATGTATGGTCAGCTATGGAGCCGTATTTCATAGAGCATTTTGGTAACCCATCGAGTCGTCATCATGCCTACGGGTGGTTAGCTGAAGATGCCGTTTCCAAGGCAACATCGCAAATTAGTTCTATTCTAAAAATCCCTACTCAATACGTTACCTATACTTCTGGTGCAACCGAAAGTATCAATACAGCTCTGAAAGGCTCGTTTGAATTAGATCCCAGTATTACTTTCATAGCTCCAAGCATTGAGCACAAAGCTACACTTGATACATTGGACTATATTCGGTCGAAAGGAGGGCAAGTGATGTATTGGCCTTGGGATTCAGAAAAAGGCTTGAATATAGATTTTTTGAAAAATGGCGTTGAGACGTGCAAAAACGTACTACTGTCTGTTTCTTTAGTAAACAATGAAACAGGATATATGGCTCCTATGGACGAAATTTTTGAATTAAAAAAGACTAAAAATTTCCTACTACATGTAGATGCGAGTCAAGCGGTGGGGAAATTGAATCTCTCACATTTCACTTCAAATGTAGATTTTATGAGTTTCTCTGGTCATAAGATTTGCGGACCCAAGGGTATTGGAGTTTTGTTCTCCTGCCAACGATTACCTAAGTGGATGTCGGGAGGTGACCAGCAGTCCAACAAGCGAGGTGGAACTCTAGCAGTCTCCAGTATTGTGGGTTTGGCAACAGCGTTGAGCCTTGCATCCGAAGCGAGAGTTGCGTTTAATCAAAATACGCAAACTCTAAAATCTTACTTAGAAAGTAATTTGGAAGAACTATTTGACGTAGCGTTGGTTTCCAAAAATCTTCCTCGAGTATCAAATATAAGTATGATACGGTTCAAAGGCAAAGATAGCGAACGTATGCTTCAGCGATTGGCTTCAAGATTTGCATTATCTAATGGTTCTGCATGTAACTCAGCTAGTGTATTGCCTAGTCATGTACTAACCGCTATGGGATTGAATGAAACGGAAGCTTTCGAAGGGATACGATTCAGTTTTGGAGTTCAAAACACGATGGATGAAGTTAAAGATCTTGTCCATTATATTAAAGAAATTTATGAAGACCTATAATTTTTTCAATAGGCTGCCGCCAGTGTAATTATATACAATTCTCGACATCCATTTTCTATCAATATTCTTCCCGCTTCCTCCAAGGTGGATCCCGTAGTAAGCATATCATCCACAAGTGCGATTCGCTTTCCTTTTATTCTGTCTGGATCAGAAATACTGAATACCCCTTCTGTATTCTTGAATCGTAGCCAGCGACTCTTGGCATGTGTCTGAGAAAGATTGTTTTGTGTTTTTATAAGTGCGTCTTCTAAAATTGGGCAAGATAAGCCTTCCGAAAGACCTTGAGCAAATACCTCCGACTGGTTATAGTTTCTTTCTTCCTTTCTTTTTATATGTAAGGGAATAGGTATCACAAAATCGAGTTTCGTGTGAATACCTATGTTTTTGAGATCTTGAGAATACCACCTTCCTAGCATTTTGCCCAGTTCGGATTTATTTCTGTATTTTAAGGCATGTAAAAGATTCTGAACTACATTATTTTTGGCAAAAGATAAATAGCAATAAATACCACAAACATGGATTTTTCCCCAGAATTTTTGCGAAATTGAATCCACCTCTTGTTTGTGATTCTCGGTTTTAGGAAGATCCAGCATGCAGCCAGAACAAATAAATTGTTCCTCAAGCAGGATCTCTTCTTGGCATGCTATGCATATTCTAGGAAAAACAAAATCAGAAAGTGCTTTTAGCAACATTATATTTGTATCATGATCACATCCAAAGATAATCAAGAAATCTGGAACAACCTGATGGTATTCCTTAAGCAGATAACTGGCAAAAAACCAGCAGATCTTAAGGGAGTATTGTTCCTAATAGGTGTTCAGGAATTGGGCAAAGGGAATCTTCAGTTTTCCAAAGAAGAAAAACAAGATCTGATGCATATTGCTACTTGTAAGGTACTTAGCTATGGAGGTTATTATGAAATTCTTGGGTTAGATGCTGATGGCTGGCCGCATTGGAAGAGCCTCAAAGAACTTCCAGCCATAGATTTTGTTTCACAGGAGAACCTATTAAAACACTTTGTAATTGAGTACTTTCGTAGAGAAGTAGGTGTCCATATATAACTAGCATGAGACATGCAGACGAAAGAAATCTTGCAAAATTTTGCATTTTTTGAGTATAATTGGGAATGTTTGAAATCTTACTATTTAGAAATTTTCAAAAATTTCTCTGTTTGTATTGCGATTAAAGCAATAATAGATTAATTTTACTCAACCTGTGATAGTGTTACTTTAACTATGATAAATCAAAATTCTGCAAATATTGAGTTTGTAGATTGGGAGAATTTGAAGAGGGATTCGTATAATAGATATGCCTCCAAAACCGCAAGCTTCATACGAGGGTTGATTCCAGAGGTTGCTATTCAGCTTCCAATATTAGAAGTTTTTGAAATTTTACAAAGTAGATTTTCACAAAATTCTTTAGTAAAAGCTCTCGAATATACTAACACAATTCCTAGCCCAGTACGTACGAGCAAGGATGGTTCCTGGTTGCGACATTCTCGAATAGTAGGGATAAATGTCCGAACGATCGGAAATTTTTTTAACATCGTTAAGTATTTATTGACCATTGGTGACAATATTGATTCTGTCCACATTTTGCCTATTTGGGAACCTGGTGTGGTGTCTAGCCTTTATGGTAAAACAAGCTGGAATATAAATACAGAGTTTTTTAGCCATGAATTACAAGCCGTTGCTCCCGCTTTAGATTCTGTTGAAAAACAATTAAAAATCGTGGTTAATCTTATTCATCTTATGGGTAAGACTGTGGGGATGGATGTAATTCCTCATACGGATAGATTTTCAGAATTGGTGTTTCTACACCCTCAATTGTTTGAATGGGTATATAGAGAGGGGGACAAAATCATAGATATTGACTCACGAAATTCCCTTAAAGTTCAAGAGATGATTTGGGAATACCTTCAAATAGAAGGGCCTACTTCAAAAGAACTAGAACTAGGCTCGAAAGAAGACTTTTTTGGCTCATCTACAGAGCAGGTTTCACGGAGAAATACGATTCTGTTTGGCTCCAAAGAGGATAAAAATACCCGATTGCATCGTAGACTGGGGTTAATCCAAGCCTGTATTAAAAATGGATTAGAGACTATGCCTGTGACAATGGCACCACCCTACCGAGGCCTGACTTTGGAGAAGAAAAATTACATATTGGATAATTTAGGTCATAAGTGGTACAATTACGTTTTTAAAAAACCGGAAGCATATTCGCGTGTTTTTGGCCCTCTAACTCGGTATAAATTTTACGAAAGCGATAAAGAGCAAAATTGGCTTTTTGATAATCCTAACGTCGAAACTTGGGATTATGTGGCCAACCAGTATTTGGAGTGTCAGAATGCGTACAATTTTGACTACATGCGAGGTGATATGGCTCATGTTCAGCCAAGAAAAGAGGGTGTTCCCGAAGAAATAGGGCAATTCTATGATCCTCTCAAATATATTAAAAACCATATTCAAGCAAATGGTTACCCCTACTTTGGATTTTTTGCAGAAACGTTTTTACAAACTGTAAATACGATGGCATATGGAGACGAGTGTGATCATTTGGAAGCCATAGAAGCTGATACTACTTTAGCAGATCTACAATCTACTGTTGTTGGGGGCAAGGATTTCAATGAGTATCTCAGAAGATATGTAAATATAGCAAGTGCAAGAAAAGTGACTCCCTCATTTACCATCATGACTGCTGATAAGGACGATCCAAGGTTTGATGTTTTTTTTGAGCAAGGAAATCTTCTTCGCTATTTCATGGGTACATTTTTCGATGTTTTACCCAGTTATGTAAGTCTTGGCTTTGAGTGCCGTAACGACCACAAGAAAAGAGGAGAAAATGAGGAATATAGTAAACTGTATGTTTTTCAGATTCGCGATAGTATAGAGAAGGATAAATTTACGCGTGGCCCCTACATCTGGGGGAAAAATTATTCTTTTTTTGAAGAAATAGAAAAACTCAAGATTCTGTTTGACGAGATATTTACACCTGTAAAAAATCAAGAAACAATACTTATCAGTCTTACTGATAACCATTGTGTTTGGCGAAAAGGAAATTTACTATTTGCAAGTAAAATACACTCTCAGACAAGTTTTGATTACCCATTTCCCGCAGAATCCAACCTCATTTATTCCAGTGAGTCATTTGAGGCAGCTCATGAATGTAGAATTTATAAATTGGATTGATTTTTAGAATTTTAATAGAATTTTCCCCTTTGACATTCTAGAAGATAGCGTATTTAGATTATCCTTGAGATCTTTTAAGCGTATCATATCTTGAATGGTTGTAGTAAATCCAGATTTTAGCATTTTCTTTACAAGCTGGATATCCGACATTAATGATAAAAATGGCTTTTTATATAAATATTTACTTAGCCAAAATCCCTCTATTATGTTTTCCTTAAACAGCAACTCATGCGGTTCAAATGCTGGTGTAGTAACATTCAATCTGCCATATACAACCAATTTGGTTTTTGAGGGTAGCACACGTAACATTTTATAAGGAACAGTGCCTCCACTGATGGCATCGAAAATGATTACTTTTTTATATGTTTTAGAAGCCACCTTTATATTTTCTTCAAAATCAGGACTTTCGCTATTAAAAACTTTGTCAAAACCCGCTTTTTCTAGCTTTTCTACCGATTCTTCTTTTCTAACAATACCAAACGTTGGAACTCCTGCATTTTTCATATGATAAAGTACCATTTTATTCAGGGCACTTTCTGCCGCTGTTACAAGTACCAAATCGACGTTCTCTGTTTTTACTTTTCTATAAAAAGCAACAGCTGTGAGCGGATTTACAAAAAACATTGCTCCCTGATCCAATGGGATACTTTTAGGTAGAGGGATACAGGATTTTGAATCTGTAACCATATACTCTCCCCAAGAACCATCTCCCCAATTGGGTGAAGCACAAGCAACAGCCTTGTTAATCAAGTATTTACCAAACCACCCCTTTCCTGAGGATACTACTACACCGCTTCCTTCTAATCCCGGAACCACAGGATATGGTTTCTTCAGACCATAGTGTCCGGTCAAAAAAGCGAGATCCGCCGGGTTAATAGGGGCATAGGCCATTTTCACTAAAACCTGCCCAGGCTTGAGAACAGGCA
>JBOFGX010000081.1:0-16697 GCA_051649345.1 Leadbetterella sp.
CTGGTAGCACAACAAAAAAGCTAATGGGAAGAATCCAAGAAAATTGATAACCGAACATCGTAATTGATTTTTTCACAAAGGTACACTTCAATCTATTATCACACAAAACTTTTATTCCTTTTATGGTATAATTAAATTAGCCGTGGTGCATTGCTTATCTTCTTCAATAACAACAAGGTACTTTCCTTTTGGCAATTTTTTAATATCCAAAGCTGCAGAATTCAGTTGTGAGGACGAAGAAAATCCCTTGTGTAAGAAGAGCTTACCGATTAAATCATAAATTCGTATCGAAACAGCGTTTTTATCCTCTTTTGAACTGTAATTTACCTTCAATGATCCATCTGAATTAGGATTAGGAAAAATCTTCAATAGAGACTCTGAAGAAACAAAATCATATTGACATAAGTGGGTTTCATAGCCTTTCAAACGTATGTTTTGCGTCCAGCCCGAATAACTCACATTCACATTCACCTCTGTATTTTCAGAATCTGCCCAAGGGTTATGTGCAGCTATTAATATCTTATTGCCCTTTACAATTCCACGCCAAACGGGCTGCTTATTTTCATTATAATCACGAGCAGAAACAGTTGCCACTTGCGTACCCCCATCAAACATATCTTTAAACACGGATAATCGATATAAACCGAAGGTAAACCATTCATAATTCGATAAATTATCAGTAGGACGAACAGAAGATGGATCATCCCATAACCAAAGCCCTTTAGCACCAGCGAAAAAAGGAAAAATAGCCATAGACTCTGCCATCCAAGGCTTAATAGCTCGCCCAGAAAAGTCTTGATTCGCACTGTACTTTTGCCATAAAAACACCATTTGATCTTTGTTGGACCAAGCTTTATTCGCTTCTATTTGGAAAAGCATATACGATAGATATTCACCAGCAAAAGGATGTGGATAATCATAGTAAAAATACGCAGAAGGTGATAGTAATGACTGTTGTGCGTAAAAACTCCCGCCTACGGTATTTCTATTAAAATCGTAAGTAAGAAAGTTAACAGAAGTCGGATCTTTTTGCCAATTTTCCCAAGATTTACCTTGGATATTGATAAATGTATTCAGTATGGGTGCATCTGAATAGGAACTAATCGAAGTAATCCTCGTATCTATTCCTCCTCGAGAAATAATATACGATAAACACGTACTATAGAGATTTTGAGATTCTCTTTTGTAGGCTTCAACAAACGCTGCGTCACTGAGAGATCTTATTTCGGTAGGTGTAAATCTAGAATTTTTAAGTTCTAGTATTTGCAAATCAGACTTCCACTGAAGCTCAATGTCCACCATAAATATATCTACGGGCTGATTTTGGGTATTTTGTCGGTAAGTAGCTATTAAGCCGTCCCAGTGCCTTTCTAAAATAGACATAGAATTACCCCATGGATTCCGTTCTATAGACCATGGCTGAGCAGGATTTGCTGAGCCCAGGTTGTACATAATATAGGCTCTATTGGCCTTGTTGTACCCCGCAATTGAATTGGGATTGGCGATATGTGTAAAACCTTTATTTAATAGAGTCTGAGGAGACATATACTGGGTTGGCCCCGAAAAAACTATTTTAAAAGGCAATGAAAAATTAGGTATTTGATTGAGATTGACAAGCCCTCCTACTGCTGAAGGCTTAAAATTTATCGTATTTGATGAACAATTTTGGGCATGTAAGTCTGTACAAACCGTAAGTTTTACCAAGAAGAATAGTACAAATAATATTTTTACAGCCGATTTGTTCACTATTTTTGTGTAGTATTCGTTATTAAAACACAAATTTAATCTAAATAGCATGTACAGGTTTGCAATCCTTATTTTTTCTCTCTGCATATTTTTATCTTGTGACGATGGAGAGGGCGTAGAATCAAATAACTCTGCTTCCTCCCTTTTATCCTCCACTACGTGGCAGCTAGAGCGATACACGGATTTAACAGGTAAGACGATATCGAATGCGACACTAAACAGCTCAGCTAAGCTTTTATACGATTTGGCCTTTGAATTCAGAACGAACAAAGAAACGCGAGCGTATGAAAAGTCTACCAAAAATGTATTAAACAGGGGTACTTGGGAGCTGATAGAAGATAATCAGGTAATTGATATTAATATAACAGCTTTCAAGGGGAAATTTAAAATCGTTGCTATTCAAAACGATAAGCTTGTGCTTGAGGCCAATACAGAAACGTTTATTACAGGTTTAGGTTCGGCAATACGGATGGATTTCAAACCACTTTGATACCCGATGTCCCTTAGCCCTGACAAGATAAAAATACTGTTTGGTTTAAAGCTAAAGCAACTCCGGATTGACAGAAATATCAATCCGAGTCAACTTGCCAAAAAATCGGGGCTTTCTGTTTCTTATCTGAATGAAATAGAAAAAGGTAAAAAATTCCCAAAGCCTGATAAAATACTATTATTAGCAGAAGTTCTAGAAGTTGACTTCCGAGATTTATCCGCTCTCAACGTAGAAGATAAACTACAGGGAATAGAGCAATTACTAGCTTCTAATTTTTTAGACGATGTACCATTTGATTTTTTTGGTTTAGACCCACTTGTGATTATCGAAATGCTGGCAAGTTCACCCTTGCGATTCGGTACATTTATAAATTCAATCAGCAGATTAGGCAAGAGTTACAATTTGGATATGGGGCAGTTTTACTATGCCATATTAAAATCGTATCAAGAAGTACACTACAATTACTTTGAAGATTTAGAACAACAAGCTACGGCATTCCTTGCGGAATCTAAAATTAATAAAATATCTGAGACTCTAGTGTCTGATTATTTAAGCAAGAAATTAGGAATCGGTATTCAGTTTTTTGATGGAAACAAAAACAAAGTTTTAGCGAGTTTACGATCAAATTTCAATCCCAAATCCAAGGTTTTAAGCATAAATAAAACCTTGAGCCCTTCTCAAAAAACCTTTATAATGACTCGAGAAATTGGGTTTCAATTATTGCAGGCTAAATCGAGACCCTATACATACAATTATATAAAAGTTAAAAACTTCGAAGAGATTCTTGCTAATTATAAAGCCTCCTATTTTGCAGGAGCCGTATTAGTACCAAAAGATTCTCTTGTCTCAGATCTGGGAGAAATTTTTAAAGAAAGATCATTTGCTATTGATAAAATCAGGGAACAGATAGATAAATATGAAGTAACTCCTGAGACCTATCTTCAAAGACTAATATCTGTTTTGAATCACGGTTATGGAATCAAAAATGTGGGCTTTTTCAAGTTTGAGTCCAATAAAGGTTTTCAGGGCTTACGATTATTAAAAGATCTGCATCTAAACAAAAAGCACTTCCCTCAGGAAACTGCTCAAGAGGCTTATTGCAGGAGATGGACTGGACTCAAAGCTATTCAGGAATTAGAAATAGAAAAAAAATCTAGAGTTATCATTCACCAATTTTCAAAATATGTAGATGATAAACGATTATACTGGGAACTGTGTATCGCTGAGAAAAAAGCAAAAAACTATAGCATTACTCTAAGCATCGAGTTGAGTGATGAACTAGCCAGTAAATTTAAATTTTTAGACAATAGAAAAAATGAAATTGTTCAAGTAGGATCTACCTGCGAAAGATGTTCAATTTTTGATTGTAAAGAAAGATCAGCAGCTCCTAAAGTATTGCAAGAACAGCGGGAAGAAAATGAATTCGAAATGGCTATAAAAAAGTTCTTTTAAACCTCTTCAGCCTCTACCAATTTCACCTCTGGTACCATACTGGTCAAAAGCCTTTCAATACCCGATTTCAAAGTCATAGACGCAGAAGGACAGCCGCTACAAGAACCTTGCAAATACACCTTCACAAGCCCTGTTTCTTCATCAAACGAAGAAAAATTAATAGCTCCACCATCCGACTCAACTGCTGGACGTACGTATTGATCAAGTGCTGTTTTTATTTTAGCTACAATGGGGTCATCATTTGCATCAACGATAAGTGTATTGGATTCTATCGTTTTGATGGCAAACACTGGATGATTCTCATCAAAATGAATCTTTAGAAATCTCTTGATATCCGAAACCACCTCTTCCCAAACGGTTTCAGTATCCTTATTGATTGTGATATAGTTTGAGGATAAAAACACCCTTTGAATAAACGGAAACTGAAATAAGTCTGCTGCTAACGGAGACGCTTTCCCTTCAGCTTGCGTAGCGGCCATGTCAGCATAATCAAACGAAAGACCTTCGGGTACGATTTCGTAGTTCAAGACAAACTTCATAGAATTGGGATTAGGACTCAATTCCGTATAAATCATTGTATTCCGCTTTTGCATACGAACGTTTTTTTAAAATTTCTACTTAAAACACACATTAGAAACAAACCAACTACTTTCTATCAATTAACTCCTTAAAAGCATTTTGACACCTTTTCAATCGCAATTTATAGCTTTTTCGGCGTACATTATTTACTTATAAAGTCTAGAACGTATTTTAATTTTAACAAAAATAAAACTAAAAAAGTTGCTTGATCACAAAAAAGAGAAGCTACCCAGTAGGATAGCTTCTCAGATATTTTATTCAGAAAGAATTAAGCCTCTACAGCAGCGGGCAATACGTGTACAAACGACTTGCCATCTCTTCCTTTTTTGAATGTAATTACTCCATCTTTCAATGCAAACAAGGTATGATCACGACCTAGACCTACGTTAAGACCTGGATTATGCTTTGTACCTCTTTGACGAACAATAATATTACCTGCAATAGCAGCTTGTCCACCATATAGTTTCACGCCTAAACGCTTACTTTCTGACTCACGACCGTTTTTGGAACTACCGACCCCTTTCTTATGTGCCATGGTATTATAAATTTAAAATTTTTAGTTCAACAATAAAATTAAGCAACGATATCCGATATCATCAATTTAGTCAAAGCTTGTCTATGACCATTTTGTTTTTGATAACTCTTACGTCTTTTCTTTTTGAATACAATTACCTTGTCACCTTTCAGATGCTCAAGAATTGTTCCTTTTACTTTGGCACCATTAACTGTAGGAGCACCTACAGAAACTTTACCAGCATTATCAACAAGGAGTACCCTGTCGAAAACAAGCTCAGCGTTCGCTTCACCCGCCAATCTGTGCGTATATATGAAACGACCCTTTTCAACTTTAAATTGCTGACCTGCTATCTCTACGATTGCGTACATTATTTAAAAATTTAGTTTACAAAAATTTGAGGTGCAAAATTAGTTATTTTTAGACTAAAATCAAAGAAACTGTTAAAAATTAATTGAATACGTATGAATCAAGATCTAAACTGCTTCTCTATGTAAGTAATAAAGTCCTTCATAACTAAACCAATTTCATACTTTTCAGCTATTAACTTCTTGCCTTTATGCCCCATAGCTATCTTTTGATTGGAATTCAATTTTAAAAAATCCAACAAATTCTTCGTGAATTCTTCTTTGTTTACATCAGAAATTAAACCTGCTTGATAATTTACAATCTCCTTAGAAAGCCCTGTTTCTGTAGTTGAAACAACAGGTATTCCTGCAGAAAGCATCTCCAATACAGCCATCGAAAACCCTTCAGAATGCGTGGGAAAAACAAAGGCCTCCGCATTTGAAATCAATACATGTTTGTTTTCTTTCTCTACACTTCCTATATAAAAAACGACTTCTTGCAAGCTATTTTCTTGAATAAACTGATTTATATAATTAAGCATACCAAAATCTGGACCTGCTATTACAAGTCTGTGTTCAGTAAAGGTTCTATACACCTCTAGAAAAGCCGGCATCAATATATCCAGACCTTTTTTTTGATGTAATCTACTCAAGAACAAAAGATAAGGTTGTTTACTTTTAAGAAAATCAAATTGCTTCTGAATTTCAATCCCCTCAGCTTCTGAAGGTTTATATGGTAATTCGGCATCTATTCCATTGGGCAAAACATAGAAGTTTCCTGAATCTTGTCCTAAATAGGAAATCATATCCTTTTTTTCATCTTCGTGCAAAACATGAATCGTATGTATTTTTTTTAGAAAGTTCTTTTGAAAAAGTGCACTAAAAACGCCTCGTTTGAGCTCATTCCCTAGAAATGTATAGGGATGTGCACATCCATGGACCGTTAGAAAGCATTTATTGTGAACCCCTGCTAAATGGGCAGACAGGAGGGTATAATTCCATAAACCATGCAGCTGAATAAGATCATAGGAGGAATCTCGAATCTCTTGATCTACTGAATTTGAAAACAATGGAATTAGTTTATTCAGCCAACCCAATTTTACTGCTTTAACTATAACGCCATTGATAGATTTATATGGAGAGTGATTAGAAAGCTCTAAATCTAATATTACGACTTCGTGGCCTGCCCTTTGTTGGTACAAAGCCATATCATATACTACTTTGGAAGACCCACCATTTTCCCAACTGTAAGTAAGTATATGAAGTATTTTCATGGCTTGGAAAGAGAAATTACTTTTTCTAAAATGGCTTGGGATAGTTTCTCTACCTTGAATTCTTCAATAATTTCTAAAGATCTTTTTCCCATTTGAATCCTAAGTTCAGGATTTTCAGCGATTCTTTGCATACAATTGGCTAATTGATCTCCATTAGCACTTTTAAATATAAATCCATTGTCTTTTACTAAATCATCCTTGCAACCACATTTATTAGAAACTATAACAGGAAGGCTGCAGACCATGGCTTCGTTTACTACTAGTCCCCAAGTTTCTGAAACGCTCGTGAGCAAAAGACAATCTGAACGCTTAAAAAACGGGGAGACTCCTTTCCAATCGACTGATCCAAATCGATAAATATCTTTCGGTGATTGATGGATGGCTTTATTTACATTTTCTTCTTCCGAACCATCTCCGAGTAGTATAAGACCCCAATCTGTAAAATCAGGACTGTTCTCTTTCAATTTTTGAAAAGTAGATAGTAAAAGGGATAAGTTTTTTTCAGGTATAAGCCTACCTACAAATATAAAATTATGAGCCGTTTTTATTTCTGAAAACAATGGGGAATTGGCATCTGATTTATTAAAAATATCGACTATTGCTCTATCATCAATAATCGCGGCTTTATCCGATACGATTTGATTAGGTTTAGCACCTAGCTGAAAGAGGTAATCTCTTGACGTACTACCGAAAGCTACAAAATAATCCGACATTCCTACTAGACGCTTTTTTATCCATTCTTTAAAAGGTGTTCGTCCTTGATCGTTTGCTGTAGATTCGCTACTCAATATCACTTTTATCCCAAATAGTTTGGAGAAGGGAATGGAAAGGGTAATAGAGAGATCAATTCCATATCCCGTAATGAGAATAACATCGGGTTTGAACGTATAAATAGAAGAAAATACAGCGAATACCTTTTTGAATTTGGAAACATTTTCAATAAAATCATCAAAAAGCAATTCATAGTTGTAATGAAAGCTCATTTCTTGTTCTTCCAATTTAGCTCTTGTAACTTCATTTCTAGCAATTTGTATCACTTTATAGTTCATGTCTTTGGGCTTAGCTTCTTGCAAAGCTTCAAATAAGACCGATTTATAGTGACTCCAGAGTATATTATGTAGGACGAGAAATCTCAAGTATACGTATTTTGATTTTAATTCAGACTCACAAAAAAAGCGAAAACTTTCTGAAACAAAAAATGAAGTAAATGCGGAAAATGAATTAGAAATTGGCACTTCGAGATTTACGAAGTATTTTTAGGAAACAAAACATCCATTTACTCTCGTATTCATGTCTATTACTGGTATTATTCTTACCTACAACGAGCACAAACATATTGAGCGAGCTATTCTTTCTTTGAAAACCGTATGTTCGAGAATATGTATTGTTGATTCTTTCTCTACAGACAATACGATAGAAATTGCTAGAAGTTTAGGAGCAGATATATATCAGAATGCCTGGAAGAACAATCATTCTATACAAATGAATTGGGCTTTGGAAAACTGTAATATCACTACTGATTGGGTATTTAGACTGGATGCTGATGAATATTTAGAACCTGAATTAAGTGCAGAACTGAATCAAACAATTCTCCATCTATCTCCTGAAATTACAGGTTTAGTAACCAAAAGAAAAAACTATTTCTTGGATAAATGGATACGTTTTGGTGGTTATTATCCTGTAAAGTTGATTCGCATTTTTAGAATGGGAGTTGGAAAAAGTGAAATGCGATTCATGGATGAGCATGTTTCATTACGTCATGGAAAAACACAAGAGCTAAAGTACGATTTAGTTGATAAGAACCTTAACAATTTGAGCTGGTGGTCTGAAAAGCATATTAAATATGCTCAAAGAGAAGCTATAGATTTTGTACTAAAATCTCTAAATAGTCAATCCATGGAGGAGAAAAATCTTACTTTCCAAGCGAAAATGAAACGTTTTTTAAAGGAAAGACTATACTACTCAATTCCATTAGGCATTCGTCCTTTTTTATACTTCTTTTATAGATACTTTGTATTATTGGGCTTTTTAGATGGTTTTCGAGGCTTTGGATTTCACGTTTTACAAGGATTTTGGTATCGATTTTTAGTGGATATCAATATTTATGAAGTAAAAAGAAATTGCGGAAAAGATACCCAGGAAATTAAGCAGTTTGTACTGCAGGAGTGGAAGATTGAAATCGAATAAATCGAGCCACTACAATATACAAAATAAGACGATTATAGTCTATAACAAGCCCCCCAGTAAAGTTGTGGAAAAATACATAGAGGAACCCATAACATATAAACTCCCCTACCATATCTGTTGGATTTCGTAAAAACATATAACAACAGTACACCAAGTAACAAAATAAATAGGTGTATAAAATAAAGCCAAATATCCCGTAGGAATCATATACCTCAAAATGAGGTATATCTATATACTTAGCCTTGTACCCATGCCCAAAAACTAAATAGCGTTGCTTACCGTTTTTAAATTCCTTGTCATAAAACCCCAAAACTTTTACGACTGTATTTATTCTTCCTGTTGCAGATTCATCAGCCTCATTATTTTTTCTACTTCCTGTTTTATCACCGGTGAATGTTACAAACAAGTTACCAAATCTACGCGTAAAAATTTGATTAAAAACTTCTACATACTGACGGTTATTATCGTACAATTTATACACATAATAACTTGTACCACAAATTGCCAGTATCACATACCATTTTTTTACAAAAGGGATAAATCCAAAATAAATTCGCGAAAATTTAAAATTAAAATATGCATATAGAAATAGAAAAAACACAAAGGAAATTACTGAATTCATAGATTGGGTCATAAACAATGACACCATAGCAAGCACAAACATAGCCAACGGAGCCAATATACCAAACTTGACTTTTTCTTTATATTTTAAGGCTAAAAGACAAAATATAGCCGCTAGAAAACCATTTTTCCCATAAATATGCGGATTCCCTTGAGCATTGGGGTCGTCTCCGAATTTCAGCGTAGCTCTTTGCCCTACCTCAAATTTGGGATCATTGGCCACACCATACAACAATAGGACACACCCTAGAATAGAGATAAGCAACCCAATGCGTATAAAATTCTCATTCAGATTAGCATCACGAATAAAAGCGAGGGCAATCATAATAATTACTACAACCAGAAAAGTAAAATACTCTGCAGATTCCTTGACGGCTGTATATCTATCTCTTAATAGGAAGTATGTAAATGTCAATACCAAGAAAGATAAAAGAAGTATGTAAGCCTTTATATTAGGTTTATCATAAACCCGTAGGTTTTTGAACAATAAAGAAAAGCATATAGGACCAATAACACCTACAATCGTAAATAAAGAATTATTGGGGGCTAAACCCACATTATCTCTCAAAAAGTATATAATAGGGAGCCCCGCCAGCAAAAATACCAGAGCAATGTTATCCCTATTTTGAATTAAATATTTTATCAGTACCTATTTTATACAAAAGTAAGAGAAAACCCTCGAAAGTGAGTTTCGAATTGATGATTATACATTAAAAAAGGCACTTGATAAATCAAGTGCCTTTCTAACTTGAAAAAAAATCTATTGTATCAAAGGAGCATACATTTGTAATAGCCCTTTTACCTTTTCGGAATACACTTTGTCTTTTTGATCCGTGGTATTGGCAATAAGTTGCAAAGTCCTAATGTTTGAAGATATCACTTCATTCGCTATTGAGTTCCATTGCATCGTATTTTGATTTCGTGAGAAATAGTCTATTTCTTCTTGACATCTTTTTAGCATTACATCTGCTATTTTCTTAGCCTTATCATTCTTACCAATTTCAAAATAGAAAATTATAAAATTGGCTGTTATCTGATCATATGGAATACTCTTATCGGGCATCAAAGTCATACATTTATCTAGATATTTTTCAGCCTCAGCGTTTTTTCCTTCACGAACGAGCTGATCTATTAATCGTAAAAACGTGAACCTAGCCGTAACTAATGGCAATTTTAAATAGGTCTCAGAATCATAATAAATGTTCTCATCATCTAATCCTTTGAAAGACATATTCTTATCAATCTTGGATTTTAATATCTCTGTATCTATAAATCCATCACGTGCACCCTCCACACGGAATGGCATAAGCCTATAGGCATATCCTTCAAGCTGACAATATTCCTTTAAATTAAGGTAATTGTCTGTGGATAGGTTTCCCGCAAAATATAATGGCCTTTTCCAGTTATTGTTAGAAATTATATCAAGCATGATAAGATCATTCTTCATAATAGATCGCTTACCATAATTCCATTGAAATCTATTGCTAATATTGTTGTGATACAATGGTTTCACAAACGCCATCTTTTTGATTGCTTCTGGATCTTGCTCTACATAAAAGTTTTCTGAAGGAAGGATATTTACAGATTGACCATTTTGAGTTGGTACTTTTATTCCGCTATTATTGGTCTTAACAAAATATAAATAATCCTTCAAGTTAATTCCGGCTTTTATGCCCGGATCGGGATTTTCATAAAACTCAATATAGTCGTTTATCCCTTTATTATAGTTCTCTAGATTTAAAGAAATAGGCAATGCCTCTGACTGATAGGTTTTTCTTTTCATTTGTTCAATGTACCATTCTGTACCTAACAAACTAAGATTACATACGCGTACATCTGTACGATAACCTTCTACTTCTTGAGCATACCACAACGAAAAGGTATCATTATCTCCACCTGTAAATAAAATTGCATTTTTCTCACAGGTGTTCAACATATTTTTAGCAAAATCTACTTGATGCCTTCTATTCGACCTATCATGACTTGTCCAACCCTCTTTTGCCATCAGAAATGGTACTACACCACATACTGCCGTTGCCGCTACACCAGAAACTGAGGTATTAGAAATAAACTTCAATACCCATTCTATCAATGCCATTACAGCTAAGCCTATCCAAATAGCGAAGAAATAAAAAGAACCTACGAAAATATAATCTCGCTCTCGAGGCTCAACTGGAGGAGAATTAATATAAAATACGAGTCCTACACCTGTGAATAAAAACAACAAAAATGTCACGAAAAAGCCTTTTTGATCTTTTCGAAAATGATAAATAAGTCCTAAAAGCCCAAGAATTAAGGGTAAAGCGAAGAAATTTGTCCTTGCTTTATTGTTTTTAAACATTTCTGGAAGCTTATTTTTTGCCTCGAATATGTTAGTTGGGCCTGTATTGAATATATCTGATGATCTACCCCAAAAATTCCAAAGGAAATATCGCATATACATATGCCCAAATTGATGTTGTATCAAAAAGGTCATATTGTCCCCAAAGCTTACCTTGCTACCTTCTGGTAGGTTTAGTTTTTGATTATAAAGAGCTTTATGACTTGGATCATTGCTCCATAGTCTTGGGATAAGCATCTTTTGCTTTTTCCCATATATATAATTATTTTCATAATCTACAACTTCGTATTTATCTTTTCCTTTACCATAAATTGCCGAGCCCTGTTCTGCATCAGTAGGAACACTTGTGTAAATTGGACCATAAAACAAAGGACGACTACCGTATTGTTCTCTTTTGAGATAATAGGTAAAATTCAAAACATCACTTGGGTTGTTTTCATTGATTGGTGGATTGTAGTTGGATCGAATTAACGCAATCGTATAAGTAGAATATCCCATTAATACAAAAGCAAAACATACTAAAACGGTATTGAAGGTTACTTTGCCTTCCTTTTGTGTTTTATGTATAAAATAGACCATTGTTCCAATAAGAGAAACAACAAAGAATATCATCCCTGATCCAAAACCTAGTCCAAACGTATTTACAAATAACTTGTCAAAGGCAAAACTGATAGTAGGTAAACCTGTAATTAATCCTACCATTATAAATCCAAGAATGCACATACCAATCATAAACGCGACAAATCCTCCTTTAAAATTAGGTTTATCGTATTTCTTGAAGTAATACAATATGGCCAATCCAGGTATAGTTACAAGATTCAGTAAGTGGACCCCAATTGACAACCCTACTAAATAAGCAATAAAAATCAGCCACTTATTCTGTGTAGAAGGATCTTTCACAATCTCCCAACGAAAGGCTGCCCAAACAACAATAGCTGTAAAAAAGGAAGATATTCCATATACCTCAGCTTCTACCGCTGAAAACCAAAAGGAATCTGAGAATGTATAAGCTAATGCTCCTATTGTGGATGCTCCTAAAACTTTAATAGTGTCAGAACCGTTAATTTCCTCAGCTGTTGTTTTGAGTATTTTTCTACCAATAAGAGATATTGTCCAGAACAAAAACAAAATTGAAAACCCGCTCGTCAATACAGAAACGATGTTAACCCAGTAAGCAACCTTGCTCGTGTCTGATCCTGCAAGAAGGGAAAATATCCTTCCAATCAACAAATATAAAGGGGCACCTGAAGGGTGAGGAACTTCTAATTTGTAGGCACAAGCGATAAATTCACCACAGTCCCAAAAACTCGCGGTAGGCTCCATAGTAAGAAAGTACGTAATCGTAGCTATAGCAAATACAGCCCAACCCAAAATGTTGTTAAGAAACTTAAAATTCATATTTTACTGATTAAGAGAATATTATATTCCAAAAGAAGGATTTGGTTTAATTTTTTTATAAAATTAAGTAAAATTGGACTTCTAATAATACAATGTTCGAATTTAAATTATGTTAAATTTTCAATTGAGCTCCAATATTAAGTTCATTCTCAATAATATAGAGTATTTTCATGAAGTCTTTTTTATTGTTAACAAAATCCATTTCGTTTACGTCTATTTCAATAAATTTGCCGTACACGTAATTTTGAGTAAATTTTTCGTATAGCTTATTTAAATCTTCTAAATACGTAAAATCCATGTTTTGCTCGTACGCCCTATTTCTTATCTTAATCTGCTTTTTTAGCTTATCTAAATCTGCCTTCAAATAAATCATAATATCAGGAGCTTGAATAGTCTTATTAATCGTATGAAAAATAGAAGAGTATGTTTCGAAATCCGTTTTACTTATCAAGTTAGAGTCCAATAAATTCTGAGCGAATATATAAGCGTCTTCATAAATTGACCGATCTTGAACGATAACTTTCTCTGTCTGGCTTTGAATTTTCAAAGCCTGTCTAAATCGAGAATTAAGAAAAAATATTTGAAGATGAAATGCCCATCTATGCATATCATCATAAAATGGAGCGAGATATGGATTTTCATCAACTGACTCATACTCTATTTCCCAACCATAATGTTGAGAAAGCATTTGAGCCAAAGTAGTCTTCCCTACTCCTATATTTCCAGCAATGGCGATGTGCATCTATTTTTAAAGAATTCTCAGTTTAGAACCCAAAAAAAAGCTATTTTTGCTATACAAGCAATTTATTTATGAATAAAAAACCACTCATCTTGATTACGAATGATGATAGCATCAATTCTAAAGGAATACAAGTGCTTATCGAGGAGATGTCAAAAATCGGTGATCTGTTTATTTTAGCACCGGATAGTCCCAATAGTGGAATGGGGCATGCTATTACTGTAAATTCAACTTTGCACACACACAAAAGCAAGTTGTATCCAAACTTAGATGCTTATACATGCTCTGGAACACCCGCAGATTGTGTTAAGTTAGCAAAACACGAATTGTTAAAAGATAGAACCATTGACTTGGTTGTTAGCGGTATAAACCACGGGAACAATTTATCTATATCGGTATTGTATTCTGGCACTATGTCAGCTGCAATTGAAGCTGCAGTTGAAGGAATCCCTTCTATAGGTTTTTCTCTCAATGATTATTCCGATGATGCTGATTTTGAACATACGAGGCCATATTTGCTTGATATAGCAAAAAAAGTACTTGAAAAAGGTATTCCAAAGCATACCTCATTGAATGTAAATTTCCCTAAAAACTCAGATACTGGAATTAAAGGTATTAAAGTGACCCGTCAAGCTCATGGCTACTGGAAAGAAGAATTTGACGCACGTAAAGACCCGTATGATAGACCGTATTATTGGATGGGTGGATACTATGTAAATAGGGAGCCGAATGCACAAGACCACGATGTAGCAGCCATAATGGATGGGTATATTAGTATTGTACCTTGCCAATACGATATGACGGATTACAAATCTTTAGAATTGCTTAGTTTTTAACAATTCCTTTTTGAATAGCTACTTTCAAAATAGCAGCTATAGAAATAGAATCGGTAATTTTATCTTCTATGACCCATTGATAAGCTTGCTTCAACGGTGTTTTTATAACTTTTAGTTTTTCCGTTTCTTCTGGCATCGCTGAACCAAAACTTAGGTTCTCTGCTAAGAATACATACCCAACTTCATTGCAAACGGAGTTGGAAGTGTGAATTTTAGACACATAAGTCCATTTTTGAGCTGTGATCCCTGTTTCTTCCATCAATTCCCTTTTGGCTGCGTCTAATGGCTCTTCATTCAAGGGGCATCCACCCTCCGGAATTTCCCAGCTATATTCATCCAAAGGAAATCGATATTGACCTACTAGCCATGTATTCAATTCTTCATCCAAAGCAACTATACCAATGGCTATATTTTTAAAGTTTACCTGACCATAAATACCCGGTTTACCTGAAGGGTTCAGGACTTGGTGATGCTGTACCTCTATCCATGCATTCTCATAGGGGACTTCAGTACTTATTTTTTTCCAATTATTTTGTTCTTCGCTCATGGATTCAAAAATAAACTTTATACTTTAGATTCGAAAATAAAAAGCATGGTTCTTTGGATTAGTCATAACAAGAAAGCGGCGATAGTTTTTTCGCTCGTAATCTCTATCATTGTATTTGGGCTAAAACTATGGGCTTATTTTAGTACACATTCAAGTGCTGTACTTACCGATACAGCAGAATCACTCGTAAACATAGTGGCAGCGAGTTTTGGCTTATATTCAATTTACTTATCCAGTCTTCCATTAGACAAAAATCACTTGTATGGACATGGAAAAATTGAGTTTTTCTCCTCAGGTTTAGAGGGGCTCCTTATTGTTTTTGCGGGAATTGGAACTCTCCTACCCGCCATTTCGAATTGTATATCTGGAAATGTTCATGTAGAAAACATTCAATCTGGTATTGGGATAAATATCGCTATAATTCTTTTAAACGGTTTTGCAGGTTGGTTAATCTATACTAGTGGCAAGAATACCAATTCCATAATTCTGCAAGCTGACGGAAAACACCTCATGATTGATAGTATAAGCAGTGTAATATCGATGTTAGCTCTTATCTTAGTATGGATCACCCAATACGCACTTTTTGATCCAATTATAGCCATCTTATTGGCATTTTACATTATATACAGCGGATACAAAATACTACGTGAATCGATAGCTGGTCTTATGGATGAAACTAATACAGAAATATTAGAAAATCTAGTAAGTGTCTTAAATACATCTAGAAAAAGCGAATGGATTGATGTCCATAACTTCAAAATTATGCGATACGGGACTTCTATCCACGTAGATTGTCATTTAACACTTCCCTATTATTATTCTTTGGAAAAATCACATGACTTGGTTTCCGAATTTGAGAAAACAATTTGTACTGGATACAAAGAAAAGATAGACTTTTTTATCCATAGTGATCCTTGTGTGCCCCAGTGTTGCTCGTATTGCAAGGTATTAGAGTGTACACAAAGAAAACATGAGTTTATGTCCCTAAAGGAATGGACGAGTAAACTACTTATCCTCAACCAAAAACACTTCGAAAACTAAACTAAAACTGTCGTATTTCCAGGAATTATAACATTTTTTCCAAATACTACGGCTTGGCTTGGTACTGCCGAGAGGTTTTCGATTTCTATTTTCCCGTTTTGTACTTTCACTTCCAATATTGTGCTGTTGATACCTATTCTAAAATTGTACGACTTCCATTGTTTTGGCAAAATGGGATCAAGATAGGCGATCTGATTTTTTACCCTAAACCCTCCAAAACCTTTCACCATAGACATCCATGTCCCTGCCATTGAAGTGATATGTAAACCATCTTCCGTATCGTTATTGTAATCGTCTAGGTCAAGACGTGATGTTCGTATATACATTTCATAAGCCTTATCAATACGTCCTAATCTACACGCTAAAATACTATGTACACAAGGTGATAATGAGGACTCATGTACAGTCATAGGTTCATAAAAATCAAAATTCCTTTCTAATTCTTCCTTAGAGAAATCATCTTCAAAAAAGTACATTCCTTGTAATACATCTGCCTGCTTAATAAAACAAGAGCGTAGTATCCTATCCCAAGACCATTTTTGATTGATAGGACGATGTTCTGAAATTTCAGAAGTTGGCTTCAAT
>JBOFGX010000082.1:0-2582 GCA_051649345.1 Leadbetterella sp.
AATGGCAAATTTTGTAAAACACATATTGGCGGCTATACCGATTTCCATCAGGACATTACGCCGTTTTTGAATTTTGATAAACAAAACGAAATCACGGTTCGCGTAGATAACCGCTACCACAAAGATTACTTGCCACATACAGCAGATTTTGACTCGCAAGGGGGCATATACAGAGAAGTAGAAATCGTCATTGAAGAACGAACCTTGATCAGTAAAATATGGGCGAAACCGACAAATATTTTTGAAACCAAGACAGATATTGAGGTCCAAACGGTGATTTTTAACAAGAAACAATCCCAAGAAGAAGTAGAGGTCACTATCAATATCATAAATCCCTACAATGAGATCGTGGCTACGCAAATCAAAAAAATGAGTCTACGCCCTGCCTTGAAAGACACCCTTAATGTGACCTTTAGCAATTTAAAAAATCCCTTGCTTTGGAATCCCGAAACCCCGCATTTGTATAGAGCCATTGTTGTTTTGAAGGATAAAAGCGGGCTTAAACTTGATATTTTGAAACAAAATTTTGGTATTCGTTTTTTTAATTTTGATAAAGACAAAGGCTTTAGCTTGAATGGGCAAACCGTAAAACTAAAAGGCGTAAACGTACACCAAGATAACTATTTGAAAGGCTGGGCTACAGATTCTGCTACACGAAAAAGCGACTATCTCTGGATGAAAAAAATGGGGGTCAATTTTATCCGTATGTCGCACTATCCGCACCATCCGCATGCTTTGCATTTGGCAGATTCTTTGGGGATTATGGTCTGGGAGGAAATCCCCGTTGTGAATTCGGTTGGAGAGGAAAAGTTTATTAAAAATGCCGTAAACATGATGGAGGAAATGATTATTCGTGATCGCAATCACCCTTCGGTCATTATGTGGGGCGTAGGCAACGAATACTACCGAGAGTACTTTACAGACGAAGAGGTAGAATGGGCCTTGAAATGTACCCAAGAAGTCGCTAAAAAAGCCAAGAAGCTGGATCCTTTTCGACCGACTACCCAAGCCCAAAACGATCTGGTTGACGATAGAATCATGAAACTCACAGACCTCCACGGCCGAAACCGATACTTTGGTTGGTACACTGGAGGCACAGCGTATATGGGCTACTCGAGCTACGATGGTTTTGAAAAGGTCATGGAAATAGAACGCAAAAAGTATCCCGACTGGAAAGTGATCATTTCGGAATACGGTGCCGAATCCAAATACGGATATCATGTAAACACACCCAAGCGATTTGATCATTCAGAAACCTACCAATTGGATTTCCACAAAGCGTATTGGAATTATATCGAAAAAACAGACTGGATTGCAGGCAGTACGCTTTGGAATATGTTTGATTTTACCTCGTTTGCTAAAATTGGCAATATTCCGCATATCAACCAAAAAGGCATGCTAACCTATGATAGAAAGCCCAAGTCCATCTTTTATTACTACCAAAGCAAATGGACGACCGAGCCCATGATCTATATCCATTCCGATACCTATATCCATCGATATGGAAAATTAGATGAGAAGCAAAATGTCGAATTATTTACCAACATGGATCAAGCCGAAGTATTTATCAACGATGTTTCGGTGGGTTCAAAACAAAAAGAGAAAGAATGGGTTTGGAAAGTAAATCTTAAAAAAGGACAAAATACAATTAGAGCAATAGGCACCAAAAATGGAATTACAAAAGAAACCTCGCTGATGATCTATTTCAATGAATTGACAACAGACAAAAAAGGCACTACAGGGGCTGATTCTGATTAAGTTAAATTGTTTTTTAGATTAAAATGGATTTTGAATATTACGTTAATTAGAATATATATTTGGAAATATATCCAAGTAATATCAATACCTTTTAACCTAAATTACTTGCACATATTAAGGAGAAAAAAATAATGAATTTAAGAGAAAAAGAACTAAATTTTATTCCTAATAATCAGGATTTAGCCCGTTTGAAAAATGAAATTTGATAGTTACTAAAAATACAAAATCGATTATTTTTCAAGAGGGTCATTAAATACTGAATGTTTTTTTGCTTCCTTTTTTTGAAACGGTCCGCCGTTGCGGAAAGGAAGTCCGCCTGAAAGGCATTGTTGAATATTGGTAGAATAGTCAATTAATCAGTTACATTCTGCCAAATTTTGAGTTAAAATTAGTTTATTATGAAAAGAAAGGATTTTTTACGAAATAGTTTACTGACTACGCTGGGCTTAGGTTCAGCTTCTATAGATTCAATAGCTCAGTTCAAAGGGCAACAAAAGCTACCTGATAACGCCATTAAAATCACGGATATTAAGACCTATTTGCACGCAAGGGCACTTTTCGTAAAAATAGAAACCAATACAGGCATAAGCGGATGGGGCGAAGCCGACCACGACAATACCAAAGTATTGATTACCACCATCCACGAAGTCTTCAAACCCTTGATCTTGGGCCAAAACCCCTTCGAATCGGAATATATTTGGCACCAATGCATGTACAAAGGTGAAGATCTGGGGCTATCAGGAGTATCCACAGGAGCTATCTCAGGGATAGACAATGCCATTTGGGATTTTAAAGGAAAATACCTCAAAAAGCCTGTATACGAG
>JBOFGX010000083.1:0-10182 GCA_051649345.1 Leadbetterella sp.
TATTTTCCGATTAATGGGAAGTGTTTTTCTATTTCTAGGCTTTATGGATGCCCTTCCTAAGCCCTTGGCGGTTTTTGCAGGTATTGGGGATGTTGTTACTGCTCTTTTATGTCTTTTTGTTGCAAATGCTGTCCGGAGGCATCATAATCAAGCAAAGAAAATAGCGTATGCTTGGAATATTTTTGGTGCCCTAGATATTATCATTACGGCTATTTTAGCAAATGTATATGCTAAAATAGCTATAGATACGGGAGTAAACGGAGTAGAGGCTTTATCCAAAGTGCCTTTTTGTTTGATTCCAGCCTTTGCTCCACCTACTATTCTTTTTCTACATTATTTGATTTTCAAGAAGTTGAAAAAAGAATATGTGTAGCTTACTTTCTTTAGAAGTATTTAAAATGTTAGGGGTTAATAATGATATTTTTATATCGATCAAACTCGCTTTTAAATCGATCGTTTTTTGATTTTACGATTACTCTATCAAGCTCTTTTTAAGAGAAGACAGAATATCATCTCTATAGCTATCCCCAAGAGGTATATTCAGCTTTCCTATAACTATTTTATTACCTTCTATTTGGGTGATTTTAGAGATAGCTACAATAAAAGATTTATGAATTCTAGTAAAGCCGTATTCTCCTATTTGATTTTCTAGATTTTTCATGGTTAGCAGTGTAACAATTTGTTTGTCTACAGTAATTATTTTTACATAGTTTCCTAAACCTTCTATGTACAATATATCATCCAATAAAATTTTTATAAATTTGCCTTTTGAATCAGCTTTAACGAAAATATACTTTAGGTCATGTGTTTCTTGTAGATTGGACGGAGCATCGCCATTTGGATTTTTATTAGTTTCTAATTTTTGAATAGCTCTCAAAAATCGTTCGAACGATATCGGTTTCAATAGATAGTCACTTACATTCAGTTCAAAACCATCAACCGCATATTCGGCATATGCTGTACATAAAATTACCTTCGTTTCTTTTTTTAATAATTTTAGGAATTGAAGCCCCGAAAGGTTGGGCATTTGTACATCTAAAAAAGCGATATCTATAGTTTCTTGATTTATGGTAGTAATAGCATCAATTGGATTTCTAAAAGAAGCAACTAAGTTTAGTTGAGGTGTTTTTTGGATGTAGTCGGTTAAGATATTTATAGAATGTTGTTCGTCGTCTAAGATCAAACAATTTTTGTAATTCATGTTAAGATTAAATTCAGATCTACTGTAAATATCTCGGGTTTATCGGATATTTCCAAGGTATATTTTTCGGGATACAATAAATCAAGCCTATTTATCGTGTTTTCTAGTCCAATACCGCTTGTTTGATCTTTAATGCTAATTTTTTTATAATTTTGAATAAAAAATTGTAATTGATTTTTATTAATTTTTAGTTTAATAGTAAGGCTTTTTGAGGGCTCAGTTACAATGCCATGCTTAAAGGCATTTTCTATAAAATTTATTAGAAGCAAAGGAGCAATTTTGCTATTACCAATGACTCCTTCAATACTAAAGTTTACATTAAAATCATTTTCAAAACGCAGTCTATGTATTTCTATGAAGTTATCGATGTATATAATTTCCTTTTCCAAAGGAGCCAAGCCTAAGTCATCGTTTTTGTTTAAAGAATAACGCATCATATCCGATAAAACTAAAATGCTCTTTCCCAGATTGTCGGAACAATCTTTAGCTTCTGAGTACATATAGCTCAAAGTATTGAAAAGAAAATGAGGATTGATTTGATATTTTAGAGTTAATAATCGGGCTTCTCCAATTTGTTGCTCTAGTATACGGGCTTTTCGCTCTACTTGGACACTGTTCTTAATAGCATGAAGGCCAAACCCAACCAAGCATCCAATACAGAATGTAATGGTGGTAATAAAGAAAAAAAATGAAAATGAGCGACGGTCTTGCTTACCATTATAAGATTTAAGAACATCCACATAGTCGGGATATGCGGTACAATAACGGTATGTCAAATAAGATAAAAACAAGACTATAATAGACAACGCAAATGACCAAGGTTTTTTGGAAAGGGGGTACTTTACGATTAATACATTGCCCACGATGTTTACTAATATACATTCTAGAAGGGTTACATTTAAGACTCCCAAAAAATCTTTAATGCTGATTCCAGTAGAAGGGTGTTCAAAATAAGCTTGAAAAAGCCCCATGCCGCCATAAAGGCCAAATACGGCAGATTGCCATTTAATCTCAGATAAATGTTGTTTCATGATCCGAAATTAAGCAAGATATTCAGAATGGGCATACTACGATAAAAAAACATGATAACTGAGGGTATTAGCACGACCAATCGGTCTATTTTTCGCTTATGTCAATATTTTAAGGTTTTGACACATAATTATGGCATTATATCATCTTTTTTTGCTTTGATGGTATCATAATTTCATTTTTGAATATGAATTATTAACTAAAACTAATTTTAAGAATGTATGAAAAATCTCTACCATGCTCAGCTTGAGCCCAATTAGGATGCCCTTATCTCTATGTATTTCAAATTAAATTTAAATCTTAAAAAATTTCACAAATGAAAAAATTACTTCTAATCGCATTATTTTTTTTAGTCCAAAGTGGCTTTTCTCAAAGTATTGAATGGCCTAAAGATGGTATGATATTTCAGCGGAATAATCAAAATACAACTGCTGTAAAATTTGTCTTCAAAAATCCAAGTAACATTACTAGAATTGAGCTTAGATTTCAGAAATATGATATTCCTAACAATGATTTGCTTCCTGATTATATCAATCCTACGACTGGTCTACCAATTTCAGGCGAGTGGATTGTCAATACCTATGGAGGTCAACAAAAATGCCAGTCTATGACTTTACCAGTATTAGGTGGATATTACAGACTTGAATACAGAATAAACAATGGCACAACCCAATCAATCAAATTTGGAGTTGGGGAAGTTTTAGCAATTGCGGGTCAATCCAATGCCGCTGGATATGCCAAGGTACCAAACAATTCTCTCCCGTATAACTCTGAATTCGTTAAAATAAATAATGAAAAGAAACAGTGGGAAGGATTTGACTTCGGAAATGACCCAGGCTCTCCAGGCTCGGGCACATCTGATCTTACTTTTTCATCTTTTTGGGGAGCATTAGGACAAGATTTAACCTTAGCACTCAATGTACCTATTGCATTTTATCAAACAGCAGTAAGCGGTACAAAAGTAGATAACTGGTTGAAAAGTGCTAATAACTTAGCTACTTTCAATTGTCCCTCAGGCTCTCAATATCCTGATGGATATCCATACAATAACCTTAAAGCAGTTTTACAAACAACGAGTAGAAAAGTAGGCTTGCGAGGTATTCTGTGGCAACAAGGAGAAACAGATTCTCGAACAATTTGCGGAACTACAAATTACGATGCTATTCTTCGAAATTTGACGCGAAAAGCAAGAATAGACCTAAATGGACAAATTGGCGACGGTTCTTTACCATTCGATTGCCCTGGATGTACGCAATTAGCTTGGGTAATAGCAAAAGCTAGTTACTTCGAAGGTAATGTTAACTCTGGAACTACTGACTCTCAACAAAGAGTCATTGGTGACGGTAAAATACTTTATGGAGACTGGACTCCTACAATAGGAGACCAAACACCATATATGTATTTGGGGCCAAATTCTGACTTGATTGATAATTCAGGTAGAGTCTCAGATAATACACATTTTAATAGTACAGGACTGGATTCTCTTAAAAGAATGTGGTATAGAGCTTTAACAAATACTTGGAATGGGCAAAATTTCTTTCAATCGTCAACTCCATACTTAAATGTTCTTGAGGTTGATAATGATATATCATGTGAATTTTCATGTTATTTGAATGGCGAGTTTAAAGTGCAAAATGTTAACCATTACCCCGGTTATATAAACTTTAGCTTTCATGCACAGAATTTAAAAAGAGCCAGTTATGTGATTAAAGATGCAAGTGGTAATGTTGTTAGATCTGCTTTGATTCCCTTTGACTTTGATAATAATTATGCAACAATAAGTATTTCTCCTGATTTGCCAAATGGATCCTATCAATTTGGATTAATTGGTGCTGGGCCTTCATACGAATCATGTTCAGATGCAACCCCTCAGTATGCTAGTTTTACAGTAACTAGATCTCGTAGGGAAGACGGTTCAGACAATTCATGTGATAATAACGGTAGCTTTTTTGTAGCAGCAAATCCTACGTATAACGCAACTACCAATCAACTGAATATTCAGTTTAATGCGTCTAATTTATATAGAGCAAACTGGACTATAAAAAATGCCAGTGGGGTTACAGTTGCGAGTGGCTTGTATCCATCAGATCCTAATCAAACCATTGGGTCAAACAATATCTTCATAAATGTAGGGAGTAGTTTATCCTCAGGAACCTATACTTTTGGCTTCTCTGGAAATGGAGCTACTTATACGCCTAATTCTTGTACGGGCATTGCTGATCCCGTATCGTTTACTGTTTCGGGTACTACTCCTACAGGAAAATGTCCTTATCAAGACGCAAATGGTACATGGAAGCATTGGAATCCCAATGACAATCAATGGCACTCTGGGAATTGTGTAGCTTGGGATTACAACGATCAGAGATGCATTTTTGCTCATAAATCAGTATTAGGTAATGTGTATGCTTCGTTTGATTCAAACCCAGCCAGTAATTCGGCTCTTGCCCAATGGCAAATTGATCAATTCTTTCATGCCGATGTAAGGAATTGCTTTGTTTACGACAGAAACGCGAGAAAGGCGATTCCGGTTGAGAAAGAAGAACCACAGATATTGACTGATTTAAAAGAGACAGATGTAGTCCTTTCTCCCAATCCAAACAACGGTATATTCAAAGTTCAGATCGAATCTCTATCAGCAAAAGAGGTAACTTTAATCATTGTCAATCAATTGGGTAATAGGCTGACATCTAGAAAAGTAAAACTTAAAACGGGCAAAAATGTTATTGACTTTAAGATCAAAGCAATTGAAGGTCTATATATTCTAAATGTGATAGACGGTAAGACTAGAATCACGAAGCAAGTTGCAAAAAATAATTAAGTTAAAAAAAGGTTGAATGTCATAAAGGAGTGCTTAGGTTTAAGCACTCCTTTTTATGGGTTCGATAATAGAATTTAAATTAACTATTGGGTGGGGAACAATCAAACATAGAATAATTTGAAGTAAAATAGCTAGCCAACTTTATATAAATTTAGAAAATACATACGAAGTTATAGACCTTATTTGCATTGTCAAAAGTAAGACTTACATATTCAAAAAGGGCTTTTATCATTTATTTGTTTATTTATAACTATTTGCAAAACAATACACCGCTATTATAGATTTACTTAGGAGCGATTACAAAATTTTATTATAAGGTTTTTTCATTATTAAAATTGTTCAATTTATAAATGACAATCACCCATAACACATTATTCATCTTTTTAAGTAATCCAATCTATTTATCTATTAGCAATATAGTGCGGATTCTATTTTTAAATTGATGATTGAATTTATACGTATTTACTTCTGTACCAAAGTACTTCTTTGTCGAAAAGGGATTGAGCTCATAACAAGTCTCACTAGTCAAATGCAAATTACATCAAGGAATAGGATTGTGTCTCTTGATAACATTGTAATGGCGATCACCTCAAGCCAATATCATAAGTCCTTCATAAATACAGAATGGGAAAGAATGGAAGCTCTTCCTATTCATCTGTATTGCGTAGAACCCACATTAGTGGTCTGTAATTTTAAATTCTCACATTGCTTGTTTTTTCCAAATTGTAAAAAAATCACGCCTGAACTTATTTCTTGCCATAGGGCAAGATTTTGGAATATAAACGTGCTCACCTTTGCATCATCAAGTTTTAGTAACAAACATTTTTAATATTTAAACAAATACAATTATGAAAAACGCAAATGAATTTATGCTTATTTTTAGATTTGAACCTAATTTTAGCTATCAACCAACAGAAGAGGAGCAAACAGCCATGCATTCTGAATGGGGGGCTTTCATTGGCAATCTAGCTATACAAGAAAAATTGGTAAGTACATATCAGCTTGGGTTTACGGGGCTTCAGGTTTCTCCGGATACTTCAGTAAGCGATGGGATTGCTATCCACTCAAACCAAACACTCAGTGGTAATATGATTGTTCGAGCGGAAAGTATCGCTGAAGCCGCTGAGCTTGCCAAAGGATGCCCTATTTTGAATATGGGTGGTAATGTAGAGGTACGCGACATCATTCCAATGTAATATTAAAAATATCAAATAATAAATTTCTAATCATTTAAAACTATGGCACTTCCCAATATTTTTTCAGAAACCGTATCTAGTCAGCTTATTAGTAGATTGAACACATTGAATAATACTACTGCACCCCAATGGGGCAAAATGAACGCTGCTCAAATGTTGGCTCATGTGAATGTACCCTTCGAGTATGCATTCGAAAACAAGCATAAAGCTCCCAATTTTTTCTTCAAATTTATGTTGAAAACCTTCGTAAAAAGCGGTGTAGTTAGTGAAGCACCGTATAAGAAGAACTCAGGAACCGCTCCCGATTTTATCATAAAAGGAGATCGTGATTTTGATCTTGAAAAAAATAGACTCATTACCTATGTCAAGAAAATGGGCTCTGATGATGCGAAGAATTATGAGGGTAGAGAATACCTGCCATTTGGAAATATGTCAGCTACTGAATGGAACAATCTATTTTACAAGCATATTGATCATCATTTGACACAATTCGGAGTTTAATTTTTTTTAACAATAAAATTAGTTTAATATGAAAAAAGTACTATTAATAATTGCAGTTATCTTGGTAGCATTCCTAGGGTTTGGTTTCTTTCAAGCCAGTAAGATTACCTCGCTTAAAATCGTAAAAAGTGTTACGGTAAGTGGTTCTAAACAGGAGGTTTTCGATATGGTGAAATACTTGAATAATTTCCCTAAATGGTCACCTTTCTTAGTGCAAGATCCTGGTCAAAAATACGAAGTAAAAGGGACAGACGGTACCGTAGGAGCACAATACCACTGGGTAGGCAACGGAGGCGAAGATGTGGGTTTTCAAGAAATAGTCGCTATTGATTCAGCCTTTATAGGCATGAAGTGTGATATCCAAAAACCCTTTGTAGCAAAGCCTTCATTTGATTATAGCTTCCAAGAAACGCCTTCAGGTGTGGAAGTCACTCAAGAGTTCAAACTGGAATCGGGGCTCGTAGATGCCTTTTTTATGTGGGCTTTTGGTGCTGTAAAAAGTATGGAGGAGACTAATCAACAAGGCTTGGATTTACTTAAAAAGGCTGTAGAAAAGTAAATAATTGATTAATTAACACAAAACACAATAAAACTATGGATAAGAATGTAGTATCTATGATCGAGAATCTGAAAGAAAAGACAGGTCATACATTAGAGGAGTGGAAGGGAGTAATAACGGCTCAAAATCTTTCAAAACACGGAGAAATCGTTAAGTTTCTAAAAGAATCGCACAATGTAACCCACGGGTATGCATCTGAAATCGCCTTGAAGGTATTGGGCTCTGATGCCGATTCTTCGAATGACACTAGTGAGTTTTTAGAAAGTCAATACAATGGGAAAGAACATTTGAAACCATTTTATGATAAGTTAATAGCTGAAATTCAGAAGTTTGGAGGAGATTTCGAAATCCAACCCAAGAAGACATATGTAAGTTTGAAACGAAAAAAGCAATTTGTGGTGCTTAATCCGGCTTCAAAAACAAGGTTTGAAATTGGATTTAATCTAAAAGGCGTAGAACCCAGTGGTATCTTAGAAGCTGAAAAACCGAATGGTATTTGTTCGCACAAGATCAATTTATCAGACTTTGAAACCGTAAATCCAGAAGTACTTGGATGGATCAAAATGGCTTTTGAAAAAGCGGGGTGAGGTAAGTTTAGCTATCCGTTCAATACAACAAAAATCCCCTACTAAGCGTAAATTTGGTGGGGGATTTTGTATAATGGGATTTTTCTGTTGCCCTAAATGGAGTGTATAAAAAGTAAATTGTCGAATTTTCAGTTGACACAGTTCAGTTTACACTCCCCAGGTTACAGGCAAGTATTAATGGTCGTAGCTAATAATCCTTATGATTTTCCATTCATCACTTGTCTTTTTCCAAATGTGCATGAATTTTGGTTGGGCTACTAACCTTTCAGGTTGCCCTTGTTCAGTCTGATAGAAATTATGTGTCCCGATTTCAATTGCTCCAAAATCGTTAATAGGGTAAACCTCTAAACTTCCTTTTAAAAGTTCTCTCCGTATTATGGTAGTTTTAGAAAAATTAGTTTTAAATCTTTCAGAATTGTCCTTAAAGTTTGACAATCCTGTTAAATCATGATAGAACTCCAAGTCAGGGGCAAAATAAGTCATAAAAGTTTTTAAATTCCTCAAATTATATGCCTCGTAGACAAGGCTGTCCAAATGAAGTATTGTATCATACAGTTCATACGGTTTTGCCAAAATCCTGTATGCTTTCATGTCTTTTCCATCTTGATGCAATACAAGTGTATCGTATTCCCCTTTGGTCGATTTTTGAAATTCTAGTTCCGCTGGCATAACCTTCAAAAAGAATATATTCTCTTTTTTAGGAAAAATCTGGAATTTTTCTTCATCGCCTATTCTTTGAGCATAGATTTTTTCATTTAAACTAAAGATTTGCATTCTAAATTTGGGGGAAAACTCATAAGTACCAAAGAATGCACGCAAGCTATTTCTGTCCAAACTTTTTTCTGCAGATTTTAATGTGTCGAAGTGGCTTTGAGAATTTGCATTAATTGTAATCAACAAAAGGTGTAAAAAGAGTAATAATATTTTCATTTGTCTAATTTTTGGTAAAAATATACTAATGCAGATAGCATAGTGTTAATTTTTACACGAACGGAAGATTTCATTGATACTCAAAACAAAAGCTTATACGAAGAGAACAACGATCTGTTTGCTGATAACGGTTTTGGGCTTGACACAGTGGCAAAATAGATATTCGTCTATTCAGCCTTTGTACGAATGTACAGAAAAGAAATAAAAGTTCAGCCCTTGTACTTCAGTCGCCATTGCGTTCAAACCACCTTGTTTTGTGCTGTGAAAATCATTTTTTGTTTTTAAGTCTGTCATAAAAGTCCGATTCTTTGAAAAGAGTTTGAAACATTTCTTTCGTCAAATGTTGTCCATTTTCAAGTCTTGGAACTGGCATAGTTACTTCTTTATTAAATAGAAGTATGGTTGCTGAACCTGAATAATATTCTAATGTGTCTATTACTTCTTTTTTATTGTCACCATACGTTGTTTGATAAGCATAAGAAGGGAAAGTGTCTAATGAACAACTTATAGAATTTTCAGCTATGTCTAAATGTTTTTGTACTTCTTTTTCTGTATAAGTGTTCCTTATTGCAGAAATTATTATTGTGTCATTCCTGTCTAAACAAGCTGGCAATAATAGGTCAATTACTTCCTTGTGTCGTTTCAAACCTTCATAACAAGAAGCATATAAAAAATCATACTCGTCCTGTTGTCTACGATAACCTGTTCCACAATTGTAAGTCACTTTGTGTTTTTTAAAGGCGTCTTCTAAAAATTGTAAAGCTCTTTCAAATCTTTTTTGCTCTAAATATATCTTTGTCAAGTAAATGGCTGAATAGCTTTTATAGTTTGAAGTAAAACTTCCATATCCATAAATATTTGTCGTAGTATCTCTTGGTAAGTTTGATGAATGATAGTATGTTGACGAATAATACTTTTCACTTGAATTAAATATAGCCAAGAACATTTTTTCTGCTTCCCGTTTTTTTTCTAAGTCCCAAAGTGAGCAAGCAAGAGAATAATACAATTCATAATTTTTGGAAGTTGGCTTCTGTGCAATTAAATATTTGTATTTTTTATATCGCTGTTCGTCTTTTTTGGTAGGAAGGTGATACAAGTAGTCAAAACTTGGTTGAAAACTTCCTAATGAAACAGCCTGAAAGAAAGATGAGTCAAGTGTAAATTTTGAAATTGTCAAAGAGTCTTGGCAAAACGCTTTTTGTCCAACAAAAAAGATTGTTAGAAATAAAATCGTTTTGATATGTAAGGTGTCTCTATTCATAGCACACAACGTCCAGCAGCTTTGCGATGGCACGGCTTTGAAAAACTAATGTTCAAATTTAGTACAAAAGCTGATAGAATTTAAAGACTTGTCCCGTTTA
>JBOFGX010000084.1:0-17995 GCA_051649345.1 Leadbetterella sp.
ATTTTTAAAAATTTGATAATCTGTCGTTTGATAGTAGTCTACTCCAGCAATATTTATATTTATGATTTCGCCATAGGTATCGCAATTCGAATGATAAATAAAATTTGCGAAAGTAGGTTTTATCTCACCCAATTTAACTTTGTAAATAGGTGATTTAAAGCTACATCCTTCTTTGGTGGTACCAGTGTAATAATAATTGCCAGATTCTTTAACATTGATACCACTTTCTACACCGACTGCATTGGCAAATACCTGATCATTTTTGAACCAATTTAAGCTAGGAACTCGATTGAAATTTATCTCACCAGCGTAATAAAAATTACTTTCGTTTGAAAGTGGTCTAAAATCACTGGAGTTATTGTACAAGATTAAATCCTTTCTGCAGGAAAAATAGTCTATCGGGCTACTTAAACTGGTAATATTATTTGTGCTAATTACTTTTATTGTATCAGAGGTAGATACACAAGATTGCCCATTCATATCGCTAAAAGTGGTTTTATAGTAATAAGTACCTTGCTCGATAATATTTTCTGATTCAATATAGTTGGTTACATTAATTACAGACTTAATTGGTTTTTCGTCTTTATAAAGAACGCTAGAAAATTTACTTGTTTCCATAAAGTTTTTACTGGCATTATTTTCAAAACTTAAAGGTACAAGACCACATACTCGATGATTTTTGGCAATGCCAGTTTTTATTGCATCTTGAAACTTGATGTTAAAGCTAGACGAAATATCACTACAATCGCCATCAACCAATTTGACATAATAACTTCCATCTTGTACGATCTCAAATGTATTTCCTCTCACATTAGAAATACTTGTTAAAAAAGCATTATTGCGATAAAGCTCTAGTTTAGAAATCGTAGACGAGGTATTAGATATGCCATTTACATACAATTTGGTGCCTTTACAAAAACTAAATGTCTGATCTTCTACATTATCTTTGATCGCAATTTTATTGTTAATAAAAGTTCTAAAGTTTGAACCAGATTTGGTTGGAGCCCAATTAAATTTTTCACTTTTAATAGTGCATCCTTGAAAAGCCACTTCTGCGTTATAAGATCCTTTTTCTCGAAGAGTTATCGTTGAAGATTGATTAGGAACATTAGACATAGCTTGCCCATCTTTAAACCAAGTTAAAGTGGTTTGTTTCGGAAACGCTGCGAGCACATTACTATTATCTTTTATCCAAAATGGAGATTTAAGATTAACAAAAGCTTGGCTATTCCCACATTGTTGAAAATATTCATTACTAGAAAGGAGGTTGGTTAAACTTTTAACCTCGCTTTTCTTGAAATTGAATTTAGGTGTTTTGTACTCGCATTGATTTAAAGCTATCGCTTTTGTTTCTATACTTTTAAACGTATAGGCTATTTGATAATCCCCTTCGGTATTTATATTGTAAGGTTTATTGACAAACTTATTTTGTAAAATATTATTTTTAAACAACGCCATTGTGTCTATTTCCAAACCATAATAATTACTTTTTAGATTTGTGAGGAGAGAATCACAGTATTCGAACTTTACGAGTTCGGCAGTTGGTGTTAAAACATTAATAAGACTACCTACCCAGATTTGATTCGGGTTTTCTGCATTATTGAAGTTAGAGGTAACTATGTTTGGGTCAGTGGATACTATTTGAATGTTTTTCTCACCCTGCATTTTCTTAATAATATCATAAGGTATAACAAATGGGCTTTTTTGCGTTTCGATACTAAATGTTTCAGTCTTAGGACCCGAGTAACTTTCGCTATAATATGGTTTAAGTGTAAATTTGGTTCCTGGAGTGATAGATCCATTGACATTAAAAGGCAGTTCAAAATCTTTACCTTCACACACGATCATTTGATCAATCTTGGGCATCGTTAGGGTTTTACATTTATCCATGACTTTAATATCTACTTTCTTTTCAGTAAAGCAATTTTTGTATTTATACTGATTGTCTAAATAAAAAGAGACATTGGAATAAGCTTTGATTGTGTAAATTCCATTTTGAGTTAAAGGAGTTTTTTTATCATAATAGTTAATTCCGATATTCACTCCATTTGGATCTGTCATACGATAATAACTCACGTTTTCGGTAGAATCGGTCAAAGGCCTAGCTTTCAAAAAACTTATTAAGGGTTTTTCAGGACATATATCTAAAGATTTGGGAATTGTAAAGTCAGGACTATCCGAAGCAATGAGTTTGAAATTTTTATTGGCTATACATCCGTCTTTATCAGATATTTTCAAACTATAATCACCCGAATTTTTCTTTTGAAAGTTATTTATCGACAGTATTTTTGAAGTACTACTAAAATTATTAGGGCCTATCCAACTGTAAGTAGCCCCTGCGGTTAAGGGGCTAAATTCAAATTTACTACCAACACAAACAATATCTGAGATGGATTCCTCTATTTTCATACCTATATTGAATTCTTCGGCTTCGCAAGTGCCTATTTTAGCTCTAACACCATACGTAGCTTGCTCACTTGTAGTTAATACATTTTTGGTTTGATCTGCTATTAATGCACCGTTTTTATACCATTGGATCGAGCTATAGTTGGCTGCTGGAATAGAAATAGATTTCAAATTACCTTCAACGCAGGTTTTGGTTACCTTTAGATCGACACTTTCAAGCTGCTCTATTTTAATTTTGTTTGAAGGGAATGATAAGTTGCATTTCTGATTACTATTGACATTTACTCTTTGAATGGCATAGTATTCACCAGGTTCGTTGACTCTCACTTCATAGCTTGATCCTAGACTAGGAGCTAATTGTCCATTTAAATACCAATCGAAATTGTTAGATGTAATATTTTTGATTCTCAAAATAGTAGCTGAGCCTTTGCATACTTTTCGAGTAGCCTCCCCCTCTATTTGTGCTACTTCTTTAATACCAACTTTTATGATTGGGCTACTTGCAGTACAAGCCGGGTTAGCACTGGTATATTGTGCCCGGTAGTTACCAGCCATCCTTGGATATGCATACGTGTTATTTAAATAAATTCTAGAGTTATTATCGAGGTTGGTCCATACCATACCAGATAACGAATAGTTTACCTTACTGAGTTCTGGTACTTCTAAATATTCGGATACACGACATTCTTCCGAAAAATATCTTTGGGTTACACCTAGCTCTTGGGTGTTTCCAAAATTTACTTTGAACTTTTTTGAACCTTCGCACCGCGAATTTTGTGAATCTATAAGTCTTATTTCATAATTACCAGATTTGTTAAACCTATAATTGCTAAGGCCAGTAACGTTTTGATTAACTCCATCTAGGAACAATGAAAAAGAATATCTACCTAGTCCTACCCCATCAGTGTTTAAAATAAACCCAGTTGGAAGCAAACTTCTACATACTTCTATATTATCGCTTACTTTAAGGTCAGTGGAAGTTAAATTTACTTTTAGGGAATTCACTTCTTTCAATACGAGCGGCTCTATTTCGGCTACGCAACCGTCAAGTTCGACCCTAGCCGTATATTTTCCCGGTTTAGAAACATTAAATGAATTTCCAACATTTGGCAAGTTATATATCAATACTCCATCATGATATACCTTAAAATTTGAACTTGTATAAGGTAGATAATTTAAAGAATATAAATTTAAATTTCCATTAGAGTTTGAACACATCTCCAAGGTATCTACCTGGTTGTTATGGAAATTCGATAGATAATAGCTAGCGTAACTTTCTGGTTTATCAACTATCGAGCTCGATAAATAAGTACACTGCCCATCATTAATTTCAACTTGATAGGTACTTTGTGGTTTAGTTTTAATTATTTTTGAAGTAGTACTTAACAATACTTTATTCTCGAACCATTTTACTTTAAAATCCTTGAATATTGAGGTATCAGCCACTAATTCAAGATCTACTAGATTACAATGTCTAAAATCTATAAAGCCCGAACCTGGGTTTTTTAAAGTGTTTATTTTATAAATACTTTTGTTACTTACGTTTCCCGAAATCGCTGGGTTTTTAAAACATACCGTATCAGACAATTTTAATTCGCTTGTTCGATTAGTAAGGCATCCAAATTGATTAGTGACTGTTAAATTATATATTCCTTTGACGTTTTTGGTCAAAAAAGGAACCGTATTATTATAAATACTCGATTTATAATTATTGGGACCAGTTATCAATATTGGGTCAGAATAATTATAGTTTGAATAACTAAAATAGGCATACCCTTGACTAGAATTGTATATATCAAATGTCAGGTTTGAATTTGAATTATTGCCAATCGAAACGATTGCGGCAAACGGAAACTTATCATCTATTAGCACTTTATACTCACCGCTCTTATTGGTGCTAAGATTCTTTACAACAGGATTTTGCTCATTTGATACAAAACCAGCCGGGCCGGTCCAGTAAAATTTGGTACCTCCGCCGGCTTTGAGCTGTAATTCATTGGTAGTGCTCAAACAAACCGTACTTGGCACATCTATGTATTGACCTTTAACAATATTGACAAACGAAAAAAATATTACGATAAAAACGAGTATGCGGTTCATTATGGTTTTTTAAATAGAAACACAAAAATAATCCTTGGAGTGGTAATATCAAAAAAACACATGTCTACCAATCTGTTATAGTGCCGGTCTTTGGAATGGAGTTCTCAATTTCTTACATCACCAACTCGGGCTTAAAAATTCTTTCTGTGAAAAGAGTAATAATAACCTATATTTTATCAAGTAAGGTTTTTGTATCAATAAATTCGAACCAATTGATGTTGAGTTTTTGAAGCCAGGTCCCTATTTGATTCGCTTAAATAGTTATCTAAATGAAACTATACGGTTTTTAAGAAAGTAGAATTGTTAGTATTAGCTAAATCCTTTTCCTTTCAAAATTTGTTTCTAAGTCCTATTTTGACGACTTTTGCATAAATTTTCCGTGCGATGGCAACATTTGAGCTTACAAATGAGTATGTATCGGGTATCAACACCGCCCTTGCCAACCGTGATCTTGATTTTTTAAATCAAGAATTAGAAAATCTCTTTCCTGCAGATATAGCTTCCATTATTTACGAACTCGAAGGCACCAATGCGTATCAGCTCTTTATGATGCTGGATACAGAACACGGTGCAGAGGTTCTTTCCAATATAGAATCGGATGATAGGAAGAAGTTTATTAAAGACTATTTTACAGCGGAAGAAATAGCTCGGTATGTCAATCTGTTTGATTCTGATGACGCAGTAGATTTTTTGAAAGAGCAGCCAATCACTGTTCGTGAAAGAATTATTGCTTCTTTAGAAGATAGGGAGCAGGCCCGTTTTATTTTAGACCTCATCCATTATCCCGAAGATGTAGCTGGCGGATTGATGCAGAAAGAGCTCGTCAAGGTTTTTATTAATCAGACCGTAAGTGAGTGCGTAGAAGAGATTCGTGCTCAAGCCGAAAATGTAGACAAGGTCTATGCTGTTTATGTCGTAGACGCCGATCATAAGCTCAAAGGTATCGTGTCTTTGAAATCTATCGTATTGGCACGCAAAAATACCAAGATCGAAAATATCTTTGATGACGATATCGTTTTTGTCGATACAACCGTAAAGGGAGCCGACATTGCCCAGATCATGCAAAAATATGACTTAGAAGCCATTCCTGTAGTGAATGCCTTGGGAAGACTTTTGGGGGTCATCATGATCGATGATGTGATTGATTTTATTACAGAAAAAGCCGAAGAAGATATTCAGGTAATGACGGGTATAACGGGCGAAGCAGAAGAGGACGATTCTGTTTGGGAGCTTGCCAAAGCTCGTATTCCGTGGTTGGTGATTGGTGTAATTGGTAGTTTGATGGCCGCTTCAGTAATTAGTTATTTTGAGAGTTCACTCGCTCAAATTGCCGCCTTGGCCATGTTTATCCCTATTATGGGGAGTACAGGAGGTAATGTAGGCATACAAACGTCGTCCTTGATAGTACAATCGCTTGCAGATAAATCCAGTATAGCGATTTCATTGGGACAAAGGTTGTCCAAAGTCATACGTGTAGCCATGATTAATGGCCTCATTGTGGGTTTATTAACAGGTCTTTATGTGTTTGCAATCGGTAAGCCCGAACTTTTTTTGGTTGTATGTATATCTCTGTTTTCGGTCGTGATTTTGTCAACGTTTATGGGGACTATTACCCCACTTTTATTGCAGCGATTTGGCGTAAATCCTGCCATGGCTTCGGGGCCATTTATAACTACGGCTAATGACCTCATTGGTATTGGAACCTACTTCACAATCTCGTATTATCTACTTACTTAGATGATCGCACTTCTCCAACGTGTTTCTGAAGCCAGTGTTAAAATAGATGGTATTGTCAAAAGTGCCATACATAAAGGCTTTGTAATACTTTTGGGAATTGGGCAAGATGACACCCATGATGATTTGGATTGGTTGGCTCAAAAGATCATCAATCTCCGTGTATTTGGAGATGAAGATGGCAAAATGAATCGAAGTATTTTGGATATAGACGGTGAAATTTTATTGGTTTCGCAGTTTACGCTTCACGCTTCTACCAAGAAAGGCAATCGACCTTCATTTACAGATGCTGCTCCTCCAGCTATAGCAATTCCATTATACGAACAAATGATCGTCAAGCTTTCGGAATTACTAGGAAAAGAAATTCAAACGGGTGCGTTTGGGGCGGATATGAAAGTTGCTTTAGTAAACGATGGTCCTGTGACTATTTGGATAGATACGAAAAATAGAAAATAGTTCTTCAAGCATTTGTTTATTAGTGTTTTATTTGTAAATTTAGTATCGTAAATGTGTTTAAACTTCACGATTGCATACTATGATTATACACACAGTCAATTATCACCATTTAGGTGTACTTAAGAGATGTGCTTGCCTATTAATATTTGTTTTGTTACTTGCATGTGATACCAATTCAGTTTCTTCAAATACCTACAAGGTAAATTATGGTGAAAGTTTGACATATCAGAAAGATGGTAAAAACTATACAGTAAAATTTCTTGATGTAGATGATAAAAGATGTACTCTAGACCCACTTATTTTTTCTGTTTTTCCTTACAAAGGTGCTAATGCATCATTAGAAATTTCAGAGCTAAAAGGAGAATCTTCGTTAGTTGAGAAGAAAATTGTGCAACTATTGGACAGTCAATGTGGTGATTCATTTACTAGAGAAGAACAATTAGATGCTCTTAAGAAAGAAGATGAGTACGTGCAAGAAGTTTTAGGACTCAAAATTCGTTTGCTTACATTAGACCCATATCCAACTTTTGATTCAAATAATTCAATTTTAACCGAAAGCAAAGAAAAATATAAGGCAACGATTATCCTTGAATAGATTTTATTAGATTTTAGCATATAATGAAAAAGCCCTTATTGAAGAGCTTTTTGAAATACTGGAGAACAAATTTAATCGTTTCTTCTACCTAGAAATATCATAACATAATACAGCAAATTGGCAATAGCAGCCAAGGCACCTACCACATAGGTCATGGCAGCCCATTTCAATGCGTCTTTTGCCATGGCATGTTCAGGCTGTGTAACTACATTGTTGGATTCCATCCATTTTAGAGCTCTGTTAGACGCATCAAATTCTACAGGGAGGGTAATAGTAGCAAATAAAGCTAAGGCACCATTTGCAACAATCAAAACCAATAATATCGTACTTGCCATTGGGCTTTTTTGGGTTAACATATACATTCCACCCATAAAAAGAAAACCATTCAACATACCCATTACATTATTGGCAATATTAACAACAGGAACAAGCTTAGAGCGAAGCGTAAGAGCTGCGTAAGCTGTGGCATGCTGAATAGCATGACCCACCTCATGTGCCGCTACGGCTGCTGCGGAAGCTGATCGGCCATGGAATACGTCATTGCTAAGGTTAACTGTTTTGTCCAATGGATTATAATGATCCGTCAACTGACCATCTACCTGAATGATTTTCACGTCCATTATGTTATTATCGCGTAGCATTTTAGCAGCTATTTCTTGCCCGCTCATACCATTAGCAAGACCATACCTAGAATATTCTGCAAACTTGCTTTTTAATCGGCCAGAAACTAACATTCCAAGACCCATAAAAACTAAACTGATAATCATTATCATAACATTCTCATTTTTTTGATTTAATAAAGTAGAACTCGTCTTTGTAACAAGATAAGAAGGCTTGAAGTTCGAACAATTTTCTAAGAATTCAAAAAAATATGCAAAAAAATGACTGCAGAAGGTGAGACTTATAAACAATACAAAACAAATTAAATATTCTATTTTTTCAAAAATTTCTGAAAAATATATTGGTTTTTAAAAAATACTTCCTATTTTTGTTCAAGTAGATAGGCTACAGCCGACTACGTGCTTTTTATACATTACGTGCTATACTATGAATTGCCTTAAAATACTATTTGTATGTATAATGGTTTTTGCCATGTATATACCTTCGTACAGCCAAGGAAAAAGACTGAAGCAAGCCCACGAGGCTTATCAAGCTTTTGCATATCCTACTGCTGTTAGGTTGTATGAAGAAATGCTCAAGTCTAAGGAAATTGATACTGCCCACGAAAAGGAGGTATTGAGTAATTTAGCCATGAGTTACAAGAAGCTTCAAGATTTTAGAAATGCAGATTTTACTTACAAGGAGTTATTCAAGAAATACGAAGACGTACTAAAACCAGAGGATTACTTGAGTTACGCTCAGGTGTTATCTAGTCTAGATAAAAAACGCGAGGCCCAAAGATTGTATAGCAAATACGGGGAGCATCAAAGTAATGATCTACGTGCAAAGCGTTTTTCGATAGCCTATATGGATTTAGAGGAATTTTACAAGGACTCGGCTTTGTACAAAATCAAGTATATGGAGGGTATCAATACCATATTTCCTGATTTTAGCCCAATGTATTACGAAAATGGACTCGTGTTTGTTTCCGGAAGAAAAGAAACGGGAGCAGTCAAACGTATTTTTACTCAAAACGAAACCCCATTTTTAGATCTTTTCTGGGCTGCCACATCAGAAAAACCCGATTATGACGCGTTGAACTCGGCATCTTTAAGTTCAGGTGATGATTATGCAGGAGGAAAAGACAATCCTCGATATAAAAACAATGATTTCAAACCAGAAGATATTGAGAATTTTAGCAAAAAAATAAATTCTAAGTATCATGAAGGACCTTTTACTTTTTTTAAAGGCTACAAAAAAATCATTTTTACACGTAACTCGGACAAATCCAATAAAAACGGTGTCAAAATGCTCAAGTTGTACATAGCTGATAAAAAAGGTAAAGACTGGGGAGGGATTCAGGAATTACCCTTCAATTCCGAAGAGTATTCTACAGGGCATCCCGCTTTATCTCCAGACAATAGAAGGTTGTATTTTGTTTCCGATATGCCAGGAGGGTTTGGGGGTACAGACATCTACATGATTGACTACAAAGACGGCGTTTGGGGTAAGCCAGAAAATTTAGGTAAAAATATAAATACGGAGGGTAATGAAATGTTTCCATTTGTGGACGCAATCGGGAATTTATATTTTGCATCCGATGGATTAGCAGGGCTAGGAGGATTGGATATTTTTTATTCTCATATTCGTATGGGAATGCCATTTGGGCAACCTCAAAATTTAGGAGCTCCTATAAACTCTCCTTTGGATGATTTCGGATTGATAGCTGATTCTCAGGGCAAGAGCGGCTTTTTTAGTTCAAACCGTAAAAAGGGCTATGCAGACGACAATATCTATGCTTTTGAAAAAGGATGTAAAGAACTACAATTGCTCGTATATGACAACGAAACCAAAACACCTATTCAAGATGTAGAGCTTCGCTCTGCCCGCAATGGAATCAATGGTATGTCTTATATTACAAACTCCTCGGGTATAGTGTCTGTATGTATTGAGAAGGGGCATGACTTTTCGTTCAAGACATTTAAGGAAGGCTATAAAACAGGTACGGTCACATACGGTACACTTTCGAATTCGTTTACCAAGAAACAAATGATAAAGATCTTTCTCGATAAAACGGATCGTCCTATGGTAGCAGGTAATGTGGTTTCTGATATTGATGAGAAACCTATAGTAGGTGCTAAGGTTACCCTTACCAACGAATCAGACGGATCAGAGGCTACAGTTATAACAGGAGAAGATGGAAAATATGCTTTTCAGCCACAGGGTGATGGGGCGTATTCCATGCGGGTAGATAAAGATTTTCATACGTCAAACACAGAAAAAATTGGGTTTTTAGAAAAAAATAAAAAAAATATTCTCTTGAACAAAAACTTTGGCATGATTGCTGAATATGATATTATATCCTTGAATAATATTTATTTCGACAGAGATAAATCTGAAATTAGGGCCGATGCGAAAAGGGAATTGGATTTGAGAATTGTCCCACTTTTGCAAAAACATAAAGGCCTTAAGTTGGAGTTGAAAGCACATACGGATAGCCGTTCAAGTGCAGAATACAATCAACTGTTATCTGAGGAGAGAGCGTTGGCGGTTAGGAGATATTTGGTAGGCAAAGGAATTAGTTCTTACCAGCTTATATCGAGTGCAGTTGGAGAGTCAGAGCTTATAAACAATTGTGGCGAGGACGTGGATTGTAATGAGAATCAACATCAGCGAAATCGTAGATTGGAGTTTAAAGTTGTGGCAGTAGGAAATGATGAGCTAACATTGAATAGGTAGTTTATAAGTCTAGTAAGTATTACTTATTGACTTTTGAGAAAGATTTTTTTCATAGAATTTTTAAGGTTAAGGTTTAGAAATTAAAAGTATCGCCGGATTGAGCGATACTTTTTTCTTTTTAGGATATTGATAAAATCATTGAATCCTTATTTGAATACTCATTTTTGAAGTATCCTTTATTTTAAACTCTTCAGAGCCTCTTCTGCCCAGTATCCATGCTATTTTATCATTGCAAAGCAATACCGCTTGTTCGTTTTTAGACGCTTGTTCCACTTTACTGTCTATAAGATAATCAGACACCAATTTCTTTTTGGTCATTCCAAAAGGCATAAATTTGTCCCCTGTTTTCCACTTTCTAATACGTAAAGGCCATTGAATTTGCTCATATGGTATAGAGCAATTGTTTGGGTTTTTTAGTTGAGATGGATCCTCAATTTTGCTCTTTATAGAAACCTCAATCGTAAGCCTCCCCCAAGTGTAAATACCAGGTGCGTCAACCAATAGGTCACTAATTGCTAAATCTTTTGGTATAATTTCCAGACCAGCCCTCGTATTCCAAGCTTGGAAATCGCGAGTTTCAAATACACTTCCAATACTTTTTGAAGTGAGGATGTTTGAAACCTGAGAAAACGTATATCCGTAAGGCTTCAAGGTTTCTTCCAAAAGTACAAAGATTCCAGGAGTCGCGTTTAGCACTGCATAGGGAATCAAAAAATGATTTTCGGTCGTGTATTCTATCTTCTCTTTGAAAGCTTGGAGTGCATGTTCGAAAATCTCATGTGAACTTTCCCATCGAACATAATTGTGTGCCATGGTGGTTTCAATACCTGGATTGATTTTTTTTAATTCAGGCAGTATTTTATGGCGTATTCTGTTTCTATTGTACTTTGTAGATCCATTACTGCTGTCCTCTCTCCACTCTAAACCATTCTCTTTAGCATAGTCTTCTATTTGCTGACTGCTGCAAAACAAAAGCGGTCTTCTTACTTTTTCGGGACTAAGGGGTATTCCAAGTATTCCCATAGGCCCCGTACCCTTAGTCATATTATACAAAGTAGTTTCTATTCTATCATTTAGATGGTGGGCGAGCAGTAGATAATCATACTTATGTTCATCCATGAGCTCACGAAACCATGAATACCTGAGCTCTCTCGCAGCAATCTGAGTAGAGCATTTATGTTGGTTTACATAGTCAAGAGTATTAAACTTTTTTACATGATGTGTAGGCTCGTTTTTAAGAAGGTCTACTACAAATGTTTCATCCAGATAACTTTCTTCCCCTCTAAGTTGAAAATTACAATGTGCTCCAACTACATCATGCCCTGTCTTTTTTAGCAAATGCCAAAGGACAATCGAATCTTTGCCGCCACTTATACCCAAAACGAGCTTCGAACCAATTTTAAAAAGATTCTTTGTATTAATAAATCTCAAAAATTCGTTTTCTAAATCCAATTATAAGGCGTTTGATACCCTAAAAATATTTAATTTTACAGGATGTATCTACATTTACGTTCAATTCAAGTCAAAAAAAGATCAGTTTTATTTCTTTTAGGAGTAATCTGTATTCTTTTTTCCACTAAACTGATTGCCCAAAAACCTTTAAATCCCATTCAGGACGCAGGTCCTAAAACAAAAGTAGAGCTAATAAGAGCAGATAGTTTGGTAGGTGAAAATATGATTACACAAACGCAGACTTTTTTGGGTAACGTAATCTTTAAGCACAACGGTATTATGCTAGGGTGCAACAAGGCTATCCACAATGTATCCTCAAATTACATAGAAGCATTTGGAAAGATTGTTATAAATCAAGGCGATACTATGACAATTGTGGGAGATACGCTGTATTATGATGGCAACCTGAAATATGCTCGAGTTTTGGGTAAGTCTGTTGTTTTACGGGATAAAAAAGTATCCCTTAAAACCACTAAAGTAAATTATGACCTTAATACAGGGCAGGCAGTATATCCTGAAAAAGGATTTTTGAAGCAAGATTCTGCTACGCTTACAAGTAAAGAAGGTAAGTATAATACCCGAACCAAAATATTCAATTATATTGGTGATGTCGAAATTTTACATCCTTCGTACACCATTTGTACAGATTCGCTAGACTATAATGCTATTACCAAGTTTGCCGATTTTAAGACATTTACCACCATAAAAAGTAAAAATGGAGATATTTCGACCTCCAAAGGGTATTATAACTTAAAAAGTAAAGTGTCCAAGTTTCAGGGGAGAGCGAGTGTGAGTAATGCGGAATATGTTTTAGAAGGAGACACGCTTAACTACGATAATATAAATGACAAAGGATGGGCCAGAGGAAAAGTAGTATTTCTGTCATTTAAGGATAGTTTGATTTCTACAGGCAACAGGGCAGATAGAAATGGACTTATTGGGCTCACAAAAATGTCAGGAAATACACTCAGTCATCGTATGTCGATTGACGATACATTGCTGTTGAAATCGGATACACTTTGGATATATGAGAAAATAAAAAATAAAGAAGGGCAAGAATCGGGTGCAGCTCCTACAAAAGAGGATTTGTTGAAAATTGTAGCGAAAGGCAAGGTTGCGAGCTATAAGTCTGATTTTCAAAGTGTAAGTGATTCTATGGTTTATGACTACGAGCACGAGGAGATAGATTTTTTTCGGAAACCGATTTTGTGGAACGGGCAAAATCAGATGGAAGGAGATTCTATTTTTATACATACAAAAAATAAGCTTCTTGATCACATGATCTTAAAAGAGGAGTGCTTTGTGATCCAAAAAGATACTTTAGGTAACCATAATCAGATTAAAGGACGATACATATTAGCGAAGTTTTTGGAAGGAAAAGTAATAAAATCTATTTATGTAGAAGGTAATGGCGAATCCATATATTTTGCATTGGATGAAAGTTTCAAAATCATAGGTCTCAATAAAGTTCAATGCGGTATCATGACCTTCAACTTTGACAATAACAAAATCGATAATATCGTTTTTAGAACCAAACCCGAGTCTGTATTGATTCCTCCCAATGAAATAGCAAAAGAGGATCTTTATCTTGAGAATTTCGAATGGAAATTATCACGCAGACCCAAGCCTCAAGATTTTATGAATACAGAACAGTATAAGCGAATACAAGCTATGTTGAGAAGGTATTTTGGAGGAGTTTAGTTTTTTAGTGCTGAGAGTTGAATATTTAGTCATAAGTATTTAGTTATTAATATGTTAGTTTTTTGGATTGAATTTTTTTAATTTTGCAATTAGCTATAGTTGTAAGGTAGGTACTATTTCATTAATACTACAAAATGATTAGATAAATTAAATTAGTACATTTACTTGATATATTTAATAAAAATGGTCGGGAAAGAAGGGGAACAATTATTGAAATTGATTGTAGAGTATTTCAAAAAGAAAATTTTTGAGAATCATATAAATTCATCTTTGGGTGTTAATTCAAGGCTGAAGTCATATAATATAAACCCTATAGTAGTTAAATACTTATCTAAAGTATTGGAAGATAATTTTACACCTGAAGGTGTAGCAAAAGCATTGTATTATCCAAGAGTTTTAGGGACATCTATTAATACGTCTTTTGGGACTAGAATACAAAAAATGTTTGTAGATTTATCAATTGCGAATGGCTCATTGATCCCAGGTATGGATATTGAATTTATTGATAAAATAGATGGTAGAAAGAAATGGTGTCAGCTAAAATCGGGGCCTAATACTATTAATTCTGAAGATGTGAATCCGTTGATTACTAAATTTACGAAAACAATTAATTTGGCAAGGACGAACAGTGCAATGTCAGGGGTTAGAAATTCAGATTTTATTGTTGGTGTACTTTATGGCGATGAAAAAGAATTAAGTATGCATTATCAAGAAATAAATCGAAAACATCCAGTTATAGTTGGCAAAGATTTTTGGCATAGAATTACAGGTTTTGAAAATTTTTATGAAGAACTAGTACAAGAACTTCATAATTCAATTGATACTCTAAATACTAAAAATTTGATAGAAAAAGGCTGTAAAGATTTGGCAAACGATATCAAACAGTCAAGTTTATTTAGTTTCTAACCGTATAATATGTATTCAAAAATTTTACAATTGAATAACCAATTTCACGTCCTAAATTTACAGGAACTGCATTTCCAATTTGTTTGTATTGTTGAGCAATAGAACCTTTAAACTGCCAATCATCTGGGAAAGTTTGAATTCTAGCATATTCTCTAACTGTGAAAGGTCGAGTCTCTTCTGGGTGGCACCTTTCTGTTTGCTTTTGGGCAGGACTACAGGTTAGTGTTAAACAGGGTTCGTCCCATCCAATCCTTCTTGCAATACCTGTCTTTCCTCCACCAAGGTAAAAACTCCCCCCCATAAACTCTTTTTGAATATCTAAAGGCAAATCTCGCCAATACCCTTTTTGAGGAATCAACTTTAAGACATCAGCTTTAGATTTTGGATATTTGGCTCCTAAAGATGTTGGAACATCGCATTCGAATAAGTCACTTTTCTTTAAGGCATCTTCTAGGGTATAAATTTTTTTGTAGGGTTTTGGATATTCATAGCTAATCGAAATGTCTTTTCTTATCCCTACTAAAATTAATCGTTCTCTTTTTTGAGGAACTTTGTAATTTACAGCTTTTAATACTTGAACAGGCACGACTTTATATCCGATTTCATCCAGAATAGAAATCATACCTTGTAACGTTTTTCCATTTTCATGACTCAATAAACCACGTACATTTTCACCTATACATATTAGAGGGTTTACTTCTTTAACAACTCTAGCAAATTCATAAAAAAGAGTTCCTCTTGCATCTGCTAAGCCTAATTTTTTACCAGCATAACTAAATGCTTGACATGGGAAACCACCAGTCACAACATCGACTTTATTGATGTACTCCGAAAAATCAAAAGTTTTTACATCTCCTTCAAGAACTTTCCAATTCGGGCGATTATTTCGAAGGGTTTGACAAGCCCATTTGTCTATTTCATTCAAGGCGACACATTTTAAACCAGCCTTTTCCAAACCAATAGCTAGGCCGCCTGCACCTGCGAATAATTCCAAAACTGTATATTGGTTTTCTGGTTCAATTTCATTACTAGCTGTTTCTTCTGGTAAATGAATAAAATCAGAAAATAAACTTAAAACTTCAGATTTTCTATAAACTCTATAATTACTCATGGGCTCTCGAACAGCGGTTAGTTTGCCTTCGTTGTCCCAACGCCTTAAGGTTTCTTTGCTTTTTCCAACTAATTCTGAAGCCTCTGACAAGGAAATATATTCATTCATAACCAAGTTCTAAAACATTATACAATGGTTACAAATTTATTGTATTCTTGTTTGTGTTACAAATCAGAATTATAAAAAAACTGATTTTAATTTCAAAAACGCCTAATTTGCTAAAATTTGGTGCAATTTTGTAAATCTTTATGGGCTTAATCGCTTAATTTTCCAATTTTCAGATTCTTTTTCATATACAATTCTGTCGTGTAATCTACTGCTTCTTCCTTGCCAAAATTCAAAATAACAGGGTTTTAAAATGTACCCCCCCCAATGAGGAGGACGGGGGATTTTTTGTAGATTTTTAAATTTCTCGCTATAGAACTTCCACATTTCGTCTAAAGTGTCTCTGCCCTCAATGACTTCGCTTTGATTACTTACCCAGGCTCCTATTTGGCTATTCGTAGGTCTAGAATGATAATACTCAGTAGAAGCCTCTTCAGATAGCTTGATTAACTCTCCTTCAATACGAACTTGTTTTTCTAACTCTGCCCAGAAAAATGTTATACAAGCAAGCGGATTTTTACTAATCTCTTTTCCTTTATTACTATTATAATTTGTATAAAACTCAATACCATTTTCAGAAAAACCTTTCATTAACACAACTCGAGAATGAGGCTTATTATCGGAAACTGTAGATAGTACCATAGCATTAGGTTCTAAAACTTTAGATTCCAATGCTTCCTGAAACCATTTTTCGAATTGATTAATTGGATTATAGGAAACATTTTTTTCAATCAATTCGTTAAGACTGTAATTAATTCTTAAATCCGATATGTTTTGTTTGTTCATTATTCAAATTCAATTTTTAGTTGGAGATTATAAGTATTAATTTTGCGGAAGTTTTTATAAATATACATCATAAATGGCACTACCAGAAGAAATAGAACCAATTTCTGAACCATCAAATATCGAAGACAATGTAATAGTGTCAGAAGCTATTACAGACGGAGATGCAGTGGAAGAGTTGGTTGAAGAGGAGATTTTAGTAAATGAGGAGCAAGAAACAGTTGACGTTGAGGAGATTCAAGAAATAGAAGAGATTCATCCTCTTCCAATGTTTGAAGAAGATTTTTCAGCTTACTCCAAAAAAGAGTATGTGGATCTTGCCGACAAGATGCTAGATACTATGAGTTCTCGTGGACTTACTTCTTCCGATGTAAAAAATATAGATGCCGTACTTAAAAATGTTAGAGCCTCTTTTGAAGATCTAAATGCTAAAGAGAAATCAGAAGCTAAAAAAGAATATATTTCTAAAAATGGTTCCGATGATGGATTTGAATTCAAAAATGACAATTTTACCGTTCGTTTTGAAGGTATTTTGATTCAAATACGTGAAAAAAAGCATGCCTTTTATCAGAAAATAGAAAGAGAACGAGAGGATTATTTTGAAACGAAGACGAGACTACTACAATCGCTTAGAGAATTAGTAGAAGCCGAAGAGAAAGGAGAGAGCAAAAATGGCTGGGACAAGTTCAAGCAGCTTCAGTTGGATTGGAAAAACGCTGGCAATGTAAGTTCTCCTCATAATGGTACTTTTTGGTCAACATATAACGCCCTAGTAGATCGGTATTTTGACCTACGGAGTATTCAGAACGAGTTGAAAGATCTCGATCGCAAAAAGAATATATTAAACAAAGAAGGGGTTGTTATTAAGATTGAAGCACTAGCAGAAGGTCTAAAAGAGACTCCTTTGACCAATGTAGTATTGAGAAGAGCTAATGAACTCTTAAATGAATACAAACAAATAGGACCAGGTCCAAGAGAGGAACAAGAAGTTTTGTGGTCTCGTTTGAAATCAGCATTTGATGTGATTTACGAGAAAAAACGTGAATTTGCTAATCAGAATTCAGCTCTACAAGAAGATATATATAATGCAAAGTTGAGTATTTTTGAGAGCTTCAAGAAATACGTAGATTTTCAAAGTGAAAGCATTAATGAGTGGAATACAGCCTCTAAAGAGGTTATGGAAATCCAAAATAAGTGGAATGCTATTAAAGGACCAACCTCAAAAGAGAAGGGAAAAGAGATAAGCAAAGAGTTTTGGGCATCTTTGAAATTGTTTTTTAAACATAAATCTGATTTTTTTCACAAGC
>JBOFGX010000085.1:0-8305 GCA_051649345.1 Leadbetterella sp.
CTGGAGACGATGTGTATGCCATCACTTCTAGAGGTACAAATTTTAATAAAATAATTTGTACTTCATTAAAGAATCCTGATTGGAATAATGCGAAAACAGTGGTTGAAGAAAAGCCTGAATATATTTTAAGAAATATAAGAAAACTAAAAGACTTTCTATTAATAACATTTTACAATGGTACTGATTATGCATTGTATAAATATCATTTCGAATCAAAAAAAATTATGGAAATTCAATTACCATTCCCAACAATATTAGGTATATCACAAATTGATTCAGAAAGCAATATTGTATACATTAACCTCTCTTCATGGAAACAACCAAATACCGAATTCAAATTAAATGTTGATACTGAAAAATTTACAACGAGTGAATTTGACAAACAACCAGTTCTCCCAAAAGAATTAGAAAATCTTGTTATAAAAGAAATAGAAGTTAAAGCTCATGATGGAAAAATGATTCCACTAAGTATTATTCATAAAAAAGAATTACAATTTGATGGTAAAACAACTTGTCTACTAACTGGGTATGGTGCTTATGGAAATGGTTTAAAAGCTGTTTACAACAATATGAAAATATCACTTGCAATGGACAATGTTATTATTGCTATAGCTCATGTTAGAGGTGGAGATGAAAGAGGTCAAGATTGGTATAAAGGAGGTTATAAAACTACAAAACCGAATACATGGAAAGATTTTATTAGTTGTGCAGAATATTTGATTGCAAAAAAATACACTTCTTCAGATAAATTATTTGGAGAAGGCACAAGTGCGGGTGGTATTTTAATTAGTCGTGCTATAACAGAAAGACCAGACTTGTTTGCAGCAGCTATTTGTAATGTAGGCTGTGCAAATGCAATGCGATTTGAATTTTCATCTAATGGGCAAGGAAATATTCCTGAGTTTGGAACAGTTAAAGATAAAGTTGAATGTGAGGCATTATTTGAAATGGATGGTTTGCAACATGTTGTAAAAAACACAAAATACCCTGCTGTTATTGGCATTGGTGGTTGGAATGATCCAAGAGTTCCTGTTTGGCAACCAGGCAAATTTATTGCAGCACTACAGAATGCAAATATTTCTAGTAAACCAACTGTTCTAAAAATAAATTATGACAATGGACATTTTAATGAAAACAAAGCTGTAACACATGCAAATTTTGCTGACATGTATGCATTTGTATTATGGCAATGTGGGCATCCGAATTTTAAATTACAAAAATAAAGCAGTAAAAACTATGACAATTAAAAACTAACATTCTAAAAATTAATATTATGAAAACAGCAAAAATTATATATGGCATTTTAATAAGTTCACTAATACTAGTGTCATGTAGTAAAGACGAAGAAAATCCAAATTCTAAAACCCAAGTTTTTGAAAACAATGTTCATTTCCATCCTTATTTATCCTATCGCCAAACTCTTTTTTGGGCAAAATAATTTCAATTTTTTAGAGGCCATCCCTGGCAAAATCCCTCCAGATAAAAACAATAATACGCCTCTTCTTACTTCTTTACCGCAGAAATAAATCAACGTTTATGGTAAAGCAAATCGAAATGAACGATGGATATAAGATTACGGCAAATCTCTTTGTTCCCGATTCGTCAAAGGCAATTGTGATCATAGGGTCGGCTTTGGGTGTAGGCCAATATTTTTATTTTGCACTGGCAAACTATCTCTCCAACAAAAATTACTTGGTACTTACCTACGATTATCGAGGAACGGCAGAATCGGCACCTAAAAAACTAGATAAAAACTTTGAGGCTGGTTTTCAGCAATTGGGGCTTGATTTTGAATGTATTTATCTGTGGATTCATGAAAAGTACCCCCATTTGCCTATTCATATTTTGGGGCATTCATTGGGAGGTATAATTCCTATTTTAAGTAAAAAAGTAAGCCTTTACAAATCTGTATTTCTAGTAGGAGCTCAAACCGCCTACTATCGAGATTTTGGTTGTTCAAAAATCGGATTTCTGAAAACGTATTGTATGTGGCATATTTTGATGCCTTTTCTAACAGCCATTTACGGTTATTTTCCGGGCAGAAAACTGAATTTGCGTATTGAAAACATTCCTAAAAAACTGTTAAGCGATATCCAACAACGTAGAAAATACACCGAAGCCCTTGATTTTTTGAAAGGAATTGGGGTTGAAAGTTATCCGTTGGGATTAAAATGCCCCGTATACGCTATCACATCTACAGACGACCCTATTTGCACGCCCAATGCAATGAGACGACTCTTAAAAGATTTTGTACATGCTCCTGTAACTGAAGAATTGTTTGATTCCAAAATACATAATTTACCCAAGCTGGGACATGCAGGTTTTTTTAGAAAAAAGTTTGAAACTAGCCTTTGGCACAAGGTAGACGAATGGTTTGAGAAGGCTGTGTAGGTGGGCTTTTGACTGCGACTTTGAGCTACTCTAGGTTTTAGGGAATAGGTATTAGTTTTTAGGCTTTTAGCTTTAGGAATAAAGTTTTAGGGATTAGTTTATAGGTAATAGGTTTAGTTTTTAAGGAAAAGGTTTTAGATATTAGTTTTTATACTGTTCGATTTTTTTAATGGTCAACCGTATTTAATCATTGACAAACACTCAGCTCTCAGCACTAAACACTCAGCACTAATAATTCAGCACTAAACACTCAGAACTCAACTCTCAGCACTCAACTCTCAGCACTAACACTCCCCTAAATACTAAGGACTATTCTACCACTTATTGCTCAAATCACGCCACTTATTCATTTTGAAATTATGGCTTAAAAAAATAAAATACTTTCGTATCAATCAAATCAAGAATGTGCAATCTATGAAGCTAAAGACCGATAAAAAAACAAGTGAATGGGCATTGTTTGTCTTGATCTTTTTGATTTGTGTTCTTTTGATATTTTTATGAAAAAATATTGGCTATTTAATTCTTGAACCTAGAATTTAAAACCATAACAGAATGAAACATATTTATCTATTTTTTTTCGTCTTGGTATTTATGCTAAGCAGAGAAGCCCAAAATGGAATTCTCTCCAACATATCATCTATCGACTACTTATAACTTATACTCTCAATACAAATTCATCATCCTAATGACTATCGCCTATTCTTCACAAAACTCCCATAATCCCTAAAACCTAAATCACTCAGCATTCAACTCTCAGCACTCCCTAACGACTATCGACTAAAAGACTATCGACTAAATCGACCACTTATTACCCAAAAACCGCCACTTGCTCATTTGTAAAAAAATGACAGAATGAATAGATTAATTTGAGCAAAATAATACCTATTTAGTATTTACAAAAGCGGTTTAAATTTCAATTTTAATGAAGACTCAAAAGTTTTTAATTGCTATATTTCTTTTTCACAATGTTTGCGTTTGTGGGCAAAATGCAGGTCTTGTCATCCCATGTAATCATGATATGCCTACTCACAAACACAAAGGCCTTAGACCCACGGCAAGTTCCATAAAGACCATCCGAAAAACACCCGCTGTCGTGAATGCCAACACAGCAAGTTTTTTACTTGAGGTGATTACAAGCGGTACACCATCTACGGTGGAGTTTGAACTCGATGGATCCAATAGCAAGACCAAACTCCTTGATAATGGCATTTCTCCCGATAAAACAGCCAATGACGGCATTTTTAGTACCCTTATTTCAAAACCTTCTTCTGGCTGGAACCATACTAAAGTACTTGGCTATTTGTATATGTTTGAAAATAATGTGCAGCAGATAAAGTATAATTTATTTGTAGAAGTCAAGACAGCCGACATGCCTACTTTGACCATCAATAAAATAAATGACAATATGCAATACACCGATTATGTCTTCAATATCGTTGATGAGGTTGCTTCAAAAAGCACAAACAATCTAGATAATATCACAAAAGAATTTTATAAATACCACGGAGACAATTTTGATTTTCTAAACATTATTATGGTACCGGGCTACATAGATAATCGGTTTCACGTAACTGTACGAAACACGGTAAAAGGCATAGGCTTACCAACTAATATAAATACGGGGTCGAGTTATGGCAGCCCCGAAAGGTTGAAAGGCTTCAATGTAGCTCCACAACTATCTATTTTTGATGGGATTAATAATGGTTTTAACCATGAGATAGGACACCAATGGATCAATTTTGCCAATACGAGTTTCTTAAAGGATGGTGTTCCACACATGCCTGCTTCCAATCTCGCAAACGGTGTTATGGGCATCAGTATAGGAGGAACCGGCGGAGCAGGAGGTAGCTTTAATAACAATTTTTCAGAAGAAAGCAACTCTTACCGATTGAGTCCGCAAAGTGCCGAGGCTAAGGAGATTTTCAATGATTGGGAATTGTATATGATGGGGCTACTACCTGCATCAGAAGTAAAATCACAAGCGATAGTATTCAAAGACCAAAGTAAGTTTCCAGTTGGAACTGTTTTTCCGAAATCAGATTTCAATACATACTCCATTAGTGATTATATAGCTCAAATGGGGTCTAGAGAACCTAATGCTGCCCAAAGCCAAAAGCAATTTACGATGGCAACCATTGTGATTTCTGAAAAACTACTCACTGAAGACGAAATGACCTATCTCAACCACAATTTAAAACGAGCCGAAAGCAATGTAGCTGCAACCGTCCGAACAGGCCTTGTGACATCTCTAGCAAAACCATTTAGACTTGCGACTGGGGATAGAGCTACACTTAGAACCCTACTCAATACCAATGCAAATTGTACATCTATTCCACCCAAACCTGCCATTAGCTCTGTTCATAACTTTGCATTTTGTGAAGGATCTCAAGCCCAACTATCTGTTAGTCTCAACTCTGGCGATAAAGCCATTTGGTATTATAGAGGTGTGCCTTTGGAAACGAATACCAACACCATACAAACAAAAGAAACCAATGGAGGATATACGGTATCAATCCGAAATTCGGTAGGCTGCAATAGCCCCGAGTCCAATGAAATAAACATAAAAAAGGCTAATGTCCCAGCTAAACCCCTTGTTAGATCTTCAAATGGATCGGAATTGGATCCAGACCAAAGAACAGAACTAAGTGTAACCGTAGTCCCAGAAATAAGCTATCAATGGTTCAAAAACAATCAAGCTATATCGGGAGCAACTCAAGCGTCATTTATAACCAAAGAGTCTGGATCTTACACAGTACAAGCAAATGCAGGTAGTGGTTGTAGTACAGTTTCTGAGCCTATGAGTATACGTATCAAAGGGCAAATTCTAGGTTTAGAGGAAAAAAACAAGGACTTTGTTTTATACCCAAATCCTGCAGAAAACTATATATCTTTTGAATACAACTCACAATCAATAAGTGAAGGCAACCTTACAATTCTTGATAATACGGGCAGAAGGGTAGGTTCGGACAAAAAGATCAATTTGAAAATGGGTATGAATAAAATAAAAATGCATTTACCAAATCTAAGCTCGGGTATTTACCTGGTTGTTTTTGAAAATGAAGATAAGATACTCTACAAGAAATTTGTAAAAAAATAAACCTATCGAACAATAGATATATAATTTAAAATACTTATTATTAAAATATTATGAATGAAATTAATTTACTTTCAAAGTATACTACGATTAAAAACCCCATTTTAATCGTAGCCATAATTTGTTTTCTGTTCTCTCCTTTTTTTGATGTTAAATGTCAGATACCCGAAATTGCTTTGGACATTCAGCGTCCAATAAATGGCATATACCGCATATCTGATGAGCTCAATGGTTTTACTTATTTTTCAGCTTACACAGTTACCACAGGCATAGAATTGTATAAAACCGATGGTACCACTACTACCCTTGTAAGTGATATAAATCCAGGAGCCAATGATGGTGTTGGTTTAATAGAAATAATGATTATGGGTAATCGTGTTTTTTTTGAGGGATCTACTAGCCTCCACGGAAGAGAGTTATGGTCTTCTGATGGAACATCGGCTGGCACTACTATGGTTGCAGACTTAGTCCTGGGCAGTGAAGGTTCATACCCAAGTAATTTGACAATCGTAGGCAGTTTATTATATTTTACAATGACTGAGGGAACTACAATTAAGCTATATAAAACAGACGGTACTGCTTCAGGAACTACTTTTGTTTCTGTCTTAAATCCCAATACAAATGTGAGTATGAGTATATTAAATTTCAAGGCTGTGGGTAATACACTGTGTTTTACAAAAACTGACTTCTCTACGTATTTAGAACTCTGGTCTTCCGACGGCATCAATACTACATTACTCAAATCTTTTGCCTATAGTTTTTTGTATAACACCGAAGTCTACAATGGCAAATATTATTTGAGTGGCAATGACGGTATCCATGGAAATGAACTTTGGAGAACAGACGGTACTTTAGCTGGTACCGAGCTTTTTATAGATTTGACTGAAGGGTCTTTTTCTTCCAATGTTAGCCAATTGGTAGTCAAAGGATCTGAATTGATGTTCATAAACGGAAATAGTATTTATAAAACAGACGGAACAACAGCTGGAACTCAATTTGTTCATTTTTTCCTAATCCAGCCTAATTATTTACAAGATGCGGGATCTTATGTAGTTTTTTTAGTTACATATAATGCTATTCAAGAAATATGGAGGTCAGATGGTACCATAGCAGGAACCTTCATGTTGACTAAGCAGAAGCCTTCGGATAATGCTAATAATGATTTTACTGGAAAAAAAATAAACAATTCTACTTTTGTATTCACGATTGATTCGTATGAAGGCGGAGGACAAGAACTTTGGAAAACAGATGGTACTGTCTCAGGTACACAATTGATTCAAGACATCCGAACAGGAATTTATGGCAGTTCCCCAACTGATTTTCATATATTGGGCAATAACCTAGTATTTAAGGCATACGATGATATAAATGGAGAAGAAATATGGAAAACCGATGGAACAAATACAAACAGAGTAACAAGCATTTTACCTGATGCGATAGATAGCAATCCTGCCCATTTCCAAATATTGAATAATACTCTATACTTTACAGCAAGTAGATACGGTGTTACAAATCCTCAATTACATTGGTATAATCCTAATTCAATCAGTTCCAATTATTCAAATGAAACAAATGGATCTGAATTTTTTCTTTTTAATAACAAAGTATATTTTTCGGGTAGAGGCTCAAATGGATTTGAACTTTACGCATATTCGAGTGCAACTTTAACTTCATCTCAAGTCAAGGACATACATGTAGGGGTGGGCGACTCTAGTCCAAAGAACTTTATTGCTTTGGGTTCTTCCCTATTTTTTACGGCCAAATCTCAAGCGGAAGGGCGTGAACTGTGGAAAACGGATGGTACTAATGCAGGGACAGTTTTAGTATCAGATATACAATCAGGTCCAAATAATAGTGATCCTCGTAATTTAACGTATCTCAATAGCAATACATTCTTATTCTTTGCGACGGATGACCTGGGATATACTTATTTATTTAAACATGAACCAAGTACATCCACGACCAGCGTCCTTTGGGGATCTCCTACGTTTGAAATTATATCGAGTAACTCTGAATTAGTAGTTATGGGCTCTTATGCTTATTTTTCTTCTCGAAGTACCAATACAAATAATTATGAGCTTTGGCGAACCGACGGTACGACTACTACACTTGTGAAAGAAATAAACGCTTCGGGCAGTAGCAACCCAAGCAAACTAAAAGTGATCAACTCTACTTTATTTTTCGAGGCGAATGACGGCTTAAATGGTCGAGAACTATGGAAATCGGATGGAACCTCAGCAGGTACGGTTATGGTAAAAGATATTAATCCAGGTGTCGCAAGTAGCAATATTAAGTCACTTTTTGAATACAATGGCATAGCTTATCTCTCTGCCTTAACAGCTTCAGGAAATGAGCTTTGGCGTTCAGACGGCACTTCGGCAGGTACCTACATGGTAAAAGACATTAATCCTACTGGAGATTCTGCTCCTAGCTTTTTTTGCATTGCCAAAAATTGGCTTTATTTTGCTGCAGCAGACGGAAAGCACGGTCGAGAGCTGTGGAAAACAGATGGCACCACAGAAGGAACCGTTTTGGTAATGGATATGTACCATGATAAGGCCAATAATCTGAACAGTTCAAATCCCGAATACCTTACCGAGATAAATGGCATTTTGTATTTTGCAGGCAATAACGGAAAAAATGGTCGAGAATTATACAAGCTGAACCCTTGCCTATCCGGAAATATTTTTAATCCCTATGCCTCTGGCACTTCGCATTCAACGGGAACGATTACACCTTCATGGGCCAATATAATACTACCCAATCATACCTACAATTATTTTTCCGAAAAAAGCATTGTATTCAATACTGGGTTTATCA
>JBOFGX010000086.1:0-9113 GCA_051649345.1 Leadbetterella sp.
TTCCCATTCCGAACAGAGCAGTTAAGCCCCGTACCGCCGATGATACTTGGATCAAACCAGGGAAAGTAGGTAGATGCCAGTCATTTATTACAGCCATCTCACTCATTTGTGGGATGGCTTTTTTTTTGATTGTATTTTAGGCCTATATCTTCGTTTTTACGTATTGAAACTTGATTCTGCTAATACAAGTAATTTATTCTGTTTCATCAATTTCTTATTTTGTTTGTAGTATAAGCTTCTTTCTACCTAATTTTACTCTTGTAAAATTATTTGTATGATCCTTAGCTCCGTTTTATATAAAGTTCCCATTAAATCTATTGCTGGTTCTGTCAATGAGAACATTGTTGATATAACTTTCGACTCAAGGCTTGTTAAGCAGTCAATCATGTTCGTAGCTATTAAAGGTACTCAAGTTGATGGCCATCTTTTTATAGGTAAGGCTATCGAATTAGGTGCCACTGTCGTTTTATGCGAGGTTTTACCTTCTTCCTTAGATTCGAAAGTAACCTATGTTCAAGTCGATAATTCGGCATATGCTATGGGTATTTGTGCAAGTAATTTCTATGAGAACCCTTCCAAGAAAGTTGTATTAGTTGGTGTAACAGGTACAAATGGAAAGACCAGTATTGCCACGCTGTTATTTAATTTGTTTCGAAAGTTGGGCTATACATGTGGCTTATTGTCTACGGTCCAGAATCAGATCATGGATGAAGTGATTCCAAGCACACATACTACTCCTGATAGTCTTAAAATCAATGAGTTACTTAATAAAATGTATGAGAAAGGATGTACCCATGTCTTTATGGAAGTAAGTTCTCATGCTGTGGAAATGCATCGTGTTTCTGGTTTGCATTTTGTTGGGGGTATTTTTACAAATATTACCCAAGATCATTTAGATTTTCATGGTACTTTTGATAATTATATAAAAGCCAAAAAAGGCTTTTTTGATATGTTACCGAAGGACGCCTTCGCACTCACTAATGGCGATGATAGAAACGGTAAAGTGATGCTTCAAAATACTGTTGCCTCAAAGTATTCGTATAGTCTTATGAATATTGGCAACTTCAAGGGTAAAGTGCTGGAGTTCGGTCTATTTGGCATTCAAATGGATATAAATGGGCAGGAGGTGTATTTCAAGTTGATTGGAAAGTTTAATGCCTATAATTTGTTAGCAGTGTACGGAACAGCCGTATTACTGAATGAGAATTCGGAAGAAATTTTAATGGCTCTTTCTGAGCTTACACCGCCTCCTGGTCGATTTGAGCAGATTGTTTCAAAATCCGAAATCGTAGGAATTGTAGATTACGCACATACACCAGATGCCTTGCAAAATGTATTAGAAACCATTCAAGAGTTGAGAGAAGGAAATCAAAAAATTATAACTGTTGTAGGATGTGGGGGCAACAGAGATTCGGGTAAGCGACCTATAATGGCCAAAATAGCCTGTGAATTATCGGATGTAGTTATTCTTACATCGGATAATCCGCGTTTGGAGGAGCCAGAAGAAATCCTGATACAAATGTATGCAGGTGTATCTATTACTATGCGTAAAAAAGTAATTCAAATTCTAGATAGACACGAGGCAATACATAGAGCTGTAGAGCTTGCATATGGCCAAGATATCGTTTTAGTTGCAGGTAAAGGTCATGAAACCTATCAAGAGAGTAAAGGTATTAAAACGCATTTTGATGACAGAGAGGAGTTAATACGTGCCTTTCAAAAATTGGGCAAATAGAAGGTTTTTTACTTCAACTCTCTATCATTTTTATAGAATTTGGTTCCTTCTACTCCTCCGTAGTAAATGTATCTTGCTTTGCCTTCTTTTTTACCATTTATATAGTCAACAATAATTCTATCACCATTTTTTTGGGTGAAAGTAGATTGTTTTCCATGCGGTATACCTTGGATAAATTCACCTGAATATTTTTCTCCACTTTTTAAATATAAGACTCCAAATCCTTCGTACTTATTGTTTATAAAAGCTCCCTCATACTTCAATTTACCATCTTTTTGGTATTCTTTACCCTTGCCGTGACGCTTTCCAAGGGACCACTCTCCCTCGTACTTTTCATCTGATCTGGAATTGATAGCTATTCCATACCCATCTCTGCAGTTACCCTGAATACACCCACTGGATTTTTTAGTATTTTCAGCAGGACTTCTGACAATAATCACCTCAGGTTGCGGGTTCTCTATGTTTGTTTCGATCGGTTTGTTTTTTAGTTCGGGATAAAGTTCTTTTGCATTTTGATAACCCGTTTCTATGGCCTTCAAGCGTTTGCTTTTCGGAGGATGTGTAGAAGTAGTATACTCTTGAGTCAGGGAGAATATTGCGGCTTGTGCTTGTTTTAAGGTTGCTCCTAGTTGATACATTACAAATCCAGAGAATTCATCTGCTTCTAGTTCTTTATCGTGTTCTGAGCCACCTTTCTTTATAGTATGTCCTTGCAAGTGATGGCCAATTTCATGAGCAAGAATACTCATGGCTCCCCAATCTGTTTTTGTGAGATCACTCAGTCTTGAAATAAATTTAGAGTCATATACAATCAATCTTTCTCCATTACGAGTAGCTGCAAAGCAATTATCAGTATTTGGGCATTCCATTACATAAAAGTTTTGACGCAAGCCTGAGCGTTTTACTATATTCTCAACAGCTTTACTTACCTCTGGTTTACTCGTAAAGGCTACCCAATCACATATTTCTTGTTCGTCTATAGTATATCCATAGTAATTTGTGCCAATAGTTACATTTGGTTTCTCGGAACCTTGCGAATAAACAGACAATTGACTTAAGTATATCAATAGAGTACAGGCTATTGTTCTAAGCATTTGAAAACGTTCGAATTATTACTTTATACTAACTCGTTTTACAAGTAAAAATTTTAAAATTGGGCAATAAAAAAGCCATCTTTTCAGATGGCTTCTTCTTATGTACACATATATCTTAGAAAAACTTATATCTACTATCTACTATTTTAGCATTTTCTCTTAATATCTGCTCTCCTATCATACCATTGGTAGGTCCATTTCTTTGTACGATTTGTTGTTTGAACCCACTATAGTCAGCAATGGCTGGTGCGGCAGTTTTGGCTGTAGTTTCAACGATCAAAACTCCATTTTCACCTACAAAGGGTTTACTTTTTTGTCCTATTTTTTGCCCAAATATTTTGCCAAGACCCGTAGGATCAAATCCTGCAGAATTTAACATTCCTGAGAAATAACTAATATCAGCTACTTGCTCGTTTAGAGCCCCAGCTCCATACTTTTTAGCCATATCCCCAAGAGTCCCAGAATTAGAACCCAATTTGGCAATAATTTTTTCACCCTTTTTGGTGTTTCGTATCTTAGCTAAAATCTGATCTTTGAAATCCATAGCATCTGGCTCGGATTTATCAGCTGCATTTTTTAGAGCTGCAACCACCATTGTATTGTTTCCAATGCTGAATACTTCTCCTGCTACATCTCCATCTTTAGCGTCTCTATATGCCCAGTTAACAATTGTACCGGCATCAGGTAACATATTTAAATTTCTTGATCCCGGGAATACATTATCCGCGTACTGAATCGCTAGACTAGGATCTTTTTTTACGTTGGCCTCAAGCTCAGCCAAATTTTTAGATTTGGCTCTTAAGCTCTCAAGTTTGTTTTGTGTGTTGTTTAATGCGGCATCGCCTACAATGAGTTCCTTTGCAATAGTAACCAATCTATATTTAAGATTTGATTTAGCCTCTGTTACTTTTACAATATGAAGACCAAAATCTGTTTCAACTAAATTAGGTATTACGCCCGTTCCAGAAAAACCAAATACTGCATTTTCAAAAGGCTTTACCATTTGCCCATTGTTTCTCATGACTCCAAGATCTCCCCCTTTTTGAGCTGTACCGTCCGTACCATATTGAGATGCTAATTGCTCAAAAGGAGCCCCTGTTTGAGCTTTGATCAAGACTTCAAGGGCAGTTTTCCTAGCCATAGCTCTAGCACTATCAGACATAGTAGAATCTGATCTGATTAGAATATGAGATGCTCTAGCTGTAAACAATGTATCTGTTTCAGAGCCTAAAAATTTATGAATACTGTAGGTACTTCCCTCCCTAAAAGGTCCCACAATAGCCCCTACAATAGCAGTACTTAAAGCTGTTTTGATTTCAGCTCCAAGTTCATTAGCACCACGTAAGGCAGAAAATTTTATATCAGAGTTTTCTCTAGCGAAACCAACAGGATCTTTTGCACTTGCCAATCCTCTTGCAAGACTTACAAGGTCTTTACTCATTGCATTGCTGTCTGCTTTGGTAGGTGTCAATGTTACAGAAACAAATGCTACGGATCTATTGTCAAACGGAGCAAAATCATCTTTGTGTGCGTTGTAATAGTCCCTTATTTCTGAGTCTTCCACTTTTACCGTAGAGTCAGGGATAAAGTTAAAAGGAACGTAAAGAATGTTAGCAGATGCTTTCTCTGTTTGTGCTATATATTCTTGCTTAGCTTCTGCATTGGTGATAAGAGTCATTTTTTCGAGAAGCTTGGCATACTTTTCACGCATCCTCATATTTTTTAGCTCACGTTTGAGATTGTCCCAAGCCGTAATTTGCTGTACGTTAAGTTTATTGTCTAAATATGCCTTTATGAAGTTCGCATGTGCAGCCGCATCAAAGTTGCCCGCTTGATCAGCAAATTGTTGCTTTACGTAAGGGTGCATGTATTTCGGACCTTGCACAAGTTCCTTTAACTCTTCATCAGAAACGGTGATACCTAACTTTTCGTATTCCTTAACCAAAACGTTATCAAATATCAATTTCTCCCAGATTTGCTCACGTACTTGAGCTTGTTGTTGCTCTTGCATGGAAGCCCCCTGGGATTCATAATTGGCTTTTTGAATATTAAACAAGTTGGTAAATTCCTCGTAGGAAATATTTTTACTACCGATTTTTCCAATAGTATTATCATTTCCAAACAGATTTCCAAACTTACCAGTCAAGGTGTCTTGACCCAACATAAAAAGTATAAGTGCTATTGCGACTACGCCAACTACTATACCAGAACGCTCTCTTATTTTATTAACAATTGCCATCTTATGGGTTTTTCAATATATTTAAATTTCAGGATTTTGAGGTGCAAAAATAGGTATATTCTAATGGAATTTCAAATAAATACCAAATATTCCTTTTAGAAATTAAACAAAGGGATGATTTGAATAGAAAATCTAAAAATTATATCCTTGGGTACGGGTTTTAATCTTCATAATATACATGTCAGCAGTAATAAAAAGGGTGGATCCATCTTCTCCCCACGCAACATTTGAGGTTGCTTGACCTGTTTCAATCCTACCTAAAAGCTTCCCTTTAGAATCAATTACAAGTATTCCACCAGGGCCTGATGTAAAAATATTTCCGGCCTTATCTACTCTTAACCCGTCAGGTGCACCTCTCAGACCTTGTGCATTAAGATAGGAAGCATCAAAAAACACCGTTTCATTTTTTTGTTTGTAACCATTTGTTACATCATAGGCCATGATATAGGCCTCTTTGTCTGATTGTGAAACATACAGGGTTTTTTCATCTGGAGATAAGGCAATTCCATTTGGCCTTTTTAAATTTGAAACTACAAGTTCAGTAATACCCATAGGGCCAACTCTATAAACTCCAAAAAGTGGGGTTTCTCGTGATGGATCTTTTTCATATTGAGGAAGTCCATAGGGTGGATCTGTAAAATAGATTGTGCCATTTTTTGCCAGCACAAGATCATTGGGGCTGTTGAATCGTTTTCCTTGGAAATTATCCGTTACAGTAGTTTTTCCTCCTTTTGAATAAAGCGGCATTTTACTAATTCTCCTATCTCCGTGTTCACAGGAATATAAGTAACCATTAGCATCGATTGCTAATCCATTGGATCCGGGCTCATTGCTATATGGAGAAAGACCTGTAAATCCTGATGGATTCAAGAAAGGCTTAGTTGTGCCATTTTTCCATCTATAAATTGTATTTTTGGGCACATCCGAGAATAAGAGCGAGGAGTCTTGTTTATTCCAAACGGGCCCTTCAGACCATTCAAAGCCCTCTGAGATAATTTCTAGTTTGGCATTTATATCAATTAAGGCAGTAAATGAAGGGTCTTCAACTACAATTTTGCCAAAGGTACTTTGGGCATTTGTGGATAGTATTGTTTGCAGGTATAAAAAAAGGCAAATCAGTTTTTTCATTTTGTAAAAATTCTAGGTAAATGTAAGAATTTAAGGTACAAAAAAAAAGCCATCATTTTTGTGAATGATGGCTTTTAGTAAGGACTTACAATTTGAAGAAACGCTAACTTATCTATTTCTTTGTTTCTTCATCATCTCTTTTTCTTCCTGCAAAAATCTTTCAAACTTGGGCTTTTGCTCTTCCGTCAAAAGTGATTTGATTTTTTCGTCAGAGGCAGTTTTTATTTTCATAATGGCCATACGTTCTTCTCTACTTTGATCTTGACCGTTTTTACGCAAAGTTTGTATTTGAGTTATGGTTTCTAGATTTATAACTTTCGCTTTAGAAACCTGATCCTCATTAAGGCTTAGAGCCTCTGCCATTTTTTTGGTATACATCTCAGCACGCTTTTCTGGATTTTTACCTCCCATTTGAGCTTTAAGTTGCAGACTAAATGTTGAAATTACACATATGATCACGAGTGAGAACTTCGAAATCGAAAATGCGAAATTACTTTTGGGGTTTTTTAAAAATTGGTTTTTCATTATAATTGTTTTTTTATATATAGATATCGAAATCAGCAAAAGGTTTAATGAAAATTGATTTTTATTTCGCTCATATGCGAAAACCCAGCAAAAAATCGCGTGAATCCATTGCTTTTTTACCTTCTAATTGTAGAAAAAGAACCTCTATTAACCCGTTTTTACATTCAAGGAATAGTCGCTTTTTATCTGTTAAAAAAAAGAAATCTTCATTAGGAATGGATGTAAGAAGCGATTTGTCTACTTGGATATCTGGTATTTTACTTTTAAGAATCTTCATGCTTTTTCCTTGAAGGCTCAGCCAAGCACCGGGGTAAGGAGATAACCCGCGAATAAGATTATGGACTTCCTGAATAGTTTTAGAGGAATCGATTTTACAGGTCTCCTTGAAAATTTTCGGAGCTGACTTTTCCTCTTCTGAATGATCTTGCGGTATTTGAGGATGAATACCTTTCTCTACGTCATTTAACGTTTTCAGGACTAATCCTGAGCCAATATCTAGCATCCTATCGTGTAGCTCACCTACATTTTCATCTGATCCAATAAAAAGTTTTTCAGCATAAATTATGTTACCTGTATCTATCTCTTTTTCTATAAAAAAAGTACTTAATCCTGTTTCGGTCTCACCGTTTATTATTGCCCAATTTATGGGAGCAGCTCCTCTATAATTTGGAAGTAAAGAGGCGTGAAGATTGATAGTACCCTTGGGTGGCATCATCCAAACAGCTTCAGGAAGCATCCTAAACGCTACCACGACAAAAACATCGGCTTCGAGAGTTTGTAGTGTATGTAAAAATTCTGGACTGCGTAGTTTTTCAGGTTGTAAAATAGTCAAACTATGAGTCTCTGCATATTTTTTGACAGCCGAAACACTCATTTGTTGTCCCCTACCAGTAGGTTTATCGGGAGCAGTAACAACTCCAACTATCGTGTGAGAACTAGCATGTATTGCCTGTAATGATGCTACGGCAAATTCAGGCGTGCCCATAAAAACTACTTTCATGTATAATTTATGTGTAGTAAGGATATGTAAATCATGTATAACCTAACGCAGACGACTATCCGCATCTTTGACCATCTTCTCGTCTCTTTTGATAAACCTATTTGCTAACCAAGTAGTAAAAATTGCTACCAAGAATGCATACATGCCTACACTAGGTTCAGCATCATCAGCTCCCATAGTTTTTAAATAGCCGATCTTCACATGGTAAACGATTAAGCCGGCAGTAATCGTCATCAGTAAAGAGTTTACTGAGTTTAGGATCATTTGAAGAAGACGCTTTTTATATTGGAAAATAGTAAATATTGACAAAGCAATACTTATTCCTATTACTACTGCAATATAAAATGTTGCCGATTCTCCGACCAAAGTATTCCCTTTTTTATGGAAAGCATGAAAAGAATTGATAGCGATAAGTTCATCAGAGGATAAAACTTTTACGAAAAAGTTGGAGGCTAGACAAACACTTAAAGCTACGGCTGTCAAAAGAAGTAATAAAGACTGAATTCTTTGTATCATGATTTTGAATGAATATAAGGATATTTTGATTATACTTGAACGAAATTGGAACAATGAAATAGTGGAATTACGAATTCCCATATTTTTTACCCTATTCCAAAACAAAAATAGTGTAATTTTATATGAAATTTTAAACCCACCATGTTCAAAATTTTGAAAAACCCTTTCTTACTCATACCTATTATTGTATTGTTTAATATAGTAGGGGCTTTTTTATACTTTAAAATTGACTTTACCGAAGATAAGCGGAATTCGATTTCTGAGGCTTCTACTAGGATACTTGATAGTCTGGATTCTCCCATGAAAATCAGTGTTTATTTAGAGGGTGAGAACTTACCTGGTGGTTTTCAAAGGTTAAAACGATCTATAGAAAGTACCTTGACTGAATTTCAGTCTGTTGCTCCAGATCATATTTTATACGAATTCAAGAACCCAATGGATGTGGGAACGGAAGAACAGAAAACGGTGATGCAAGAAATGGCTAATCGAGGAATGCAGCCTACATCTGTCTATGATACTAAAAACGGAGCCAAAAGCCAGCAATTGCTCTATCCATATGCTGAAATTTCTTATAAAGACAAAAAAGTCCCCGTTTTGCTTCTCAAAGGTAATCTAAAACAGGATCCCCAAACGCAACTCAATCAATCGGCAGAAATTGTAGAGCACTCTTTGATATCAACGATAAAAAAACTCAGTGATAAGTCAAAAAAGAAGATTGCACTATTAACGGATTTTACAAGTTTAGGCCCAGTAAATTTCGGGGGCTTGATAAATACATTACAGGAAAATTACAAGGTATTTATACTCTCCGCTCAGCAGTCTCCTTCATTTGAGGGATTGGATGCCATAATTCTTCCGAAACCAGATAAACCTATT
>JBOFGX010000087.1:0-10105 GCA_051649345.1 Leadbetterella sp.
GGAATTCTAACAAAAATACTTAGCACCGTTCTGCTTAAAAAATTAGCAATTTAGTCTCCTCAGTAAAATACCAAAATATAGATCAAACCAAACAGCTAAAATCACGATGCTAGTTTGGTTAGTATTCAAAACAAATAAAGCGTAAGAAATTAATAGGGAGAAATGACATCATTTATATTTCTGTATTTGCTTCCTCAAGTCAATAGAGCTTATCTCTTAATTTTCTATAAAGAGATAAATAGTTTTTTCCAAAAAGCAAACTACACCTAAAGTTCAGTTTAGACCTTCCGATATTCACATTCATTACAGTAATTTTATTGCATTTTCCCTAATAAAATCCAATGCGTAGTTTGATTAAAAAACTATAATTCACTGTAGAGAATTGAATACACCTAATCCACTTTTCGAGAGCAATACGTTCCAATATTCTTAAAATATCAATTTAAAAGTCTTGATATTCAAATTTTTGACTAAATTTTGTTAACAAAAAATAAGTTACTAATTTTGTTTGAAACAAATATTAAATTATGAAAAAAACTCTATTTGCCATTATTCTAACAACCATTTTTTCTTGTTCGAAATCTCTAGATGATATCACGGGTGGCCTTACTAATCAGCTCGGGTTTGGTACTGGTTCTGTAAGTTATTCTGTAGAAGGTAAAACGTATACATACTCAGATGCCAGTTTTCTATATATAACTGGATCCGACGGCCTTACTATTTCTAATAATGATGGAGAAAATAAAAAAAATAATGATGAGTATAATTTGTACATTTCACTATCTAATCTTAAAGCTAATACCTCCTTTAAAGCACTGGATCAGTCGACGACTAATACTGATAAAATGTATTACTTTTGGCCTCAAGCCCTTCAAGATAAGTATAAAACAAGCCCAACAGTTATTTTTAAGACAAATAATAGTTCAACTCTTACAATTAAAGTAGTATCGTACGACCAAAAAACAATAAAAGGGACTTTTTCGGGAACTTTGGTCGACAATCTTGGTAATAAAGGCTCTCTTAATATCACCAATGGTACCTTTGAAGGACCGTGCACGCTTTAATTGCCAAAAAATAACATATGTTCGTACTTTAGCCTCAATAGCATTTATTGAGGCTTTTTACTTGCTACTATTAACAACTAGGGTATTTTACTAAAAACTTTAAAGACATTATAAAATTCTATTCTGAAAATCAGGTATTTATACACAATTAAAGTACTATCTGAGGTAGATTTAGTGTGATAAAGACTTTGAGTCAATGATCTAATTCGTTTTTTATAAATTTACTTCTTGCTCAAAACCCATATAATTTACAAGCTCTTTTTGAGCGTTGTATATGGGTATTATACTAATTTTACAAGCATAAACGTCCCCATTCTTACGATAATTTTGCAGGACACCTTTAAACGAATTTTTAAAGTATAAATCGTTCTTAATCTTAACCTTAGATTCTGAAGTAGTTGCCTCTCCTTGCAAAAACTTGGGATTCAAACTTAATACTTCTGATTTTGTATACCCAGTCATAGACAAAAAGCCTCTACTTACCCACTGAATTTTCCTATCTTTATTCGTAATCACCAATACGTGATCCCTATTTCGAAGATAATTCTCGTATTCCTTTTTATCAAATTCCCATTCATTCTGAACAGAAAAATCATTGCAAATTCGCAAGTCCTCCTCGTATGAACTTGGTCGTTCCATAAATTCATAAGCAGATTGTAGAGGCGTAGGATACTTAGCGTTTTTGTAGGTATCACAAAACATGGAAGGTGTAATATTGAACATTATTTTAGGGGTAAAATTTATTTAAAAAACAAACTAGCGGGACCAATTCCTACTTTCACAGAGTCTTTGACTACCCCAGCATTATCCATACGAAACACAAATCCCGCTTGCTTGTAGGTAGGAATAAATGTACCATATAACTGGCCTGTTTTGGTGTCTGAAGTTAGGCTTGACATTAATTTATTTGAAAATTTCTTAGTTAAATCTATTTTGGTGTCTGTAATAGAAACACTATGTGTCGTTCCTACAGAATTAAAATCTTTATCATAGCCAAAATATCCAAAGTAAAAGACAGACTTATCCATGTTAAATCCGATCATAGATACATTTTTCCCACCTGTCTGAAAATCAAATGCTTTTGTTGAAGAAAAAGTGGCCGTATTCAATTTATAAAAGGTGCCTGTAGTAGAGTTGCTCGAATAAGCCCACAAAAGATTGTTTTTATCAAATCCAATAAATGTAAAGGGGATTGTGTTTTGAAAAGTTTGCCCCACTACATCTGAAGTAGGGTTTACCAACTGTAGGTTATTATTGGTATTGAACGTAACTACTAGATTTCCATCTATCAAAATCATATCTTTGGGACTCGCAGCTAAGGTTATTTTCTTTGAGATCTTATTGGTTACCATATCCAAAATAGCAATGTATCCAGGATTTTTAAAAAAGTCACTACCAGAACCTGTCGCTCCCCAACTCAAAACATACGCTTTAGTCTCTGATATTTTTAATACTTTTCTAGGATTTTCTATTTCATTTGATGGAATAGTGGAAAGGCTCATAAAAGTCTCTGCATTTACTATTTCGATAAGATCCTTGCCCGGAGATGAGTTATCAACCAAAATGATACCCTTACCGTTCACTTCACCATATCCTCTTATTCCTCCAAAAATATCTCTTTTATTAGCTTCTTTAAATAAATCGTTTTGAGCCGTAGTACTCGATCTTTTCAGGAAACTTATACTTCCATTGTTATCTAGAAAATTTCCTTCATTGACTATCATTACTCCATCAGAAAAACCCGAAGGAGTTGCATTATCATCATCAGAACTACAAGAAACCAAAAACATAGAAACAACTAAAAACGTAAACAATTGAACTTTTTTCATATACATTAAGATAAATTTACAATAATTGAGAGTGAACCAGACCGCATAGGCATGGCGAAATTTTTAAGATTGGGATAAAGAGTATTTGTGATGTTGTTTCCCCTAGCCATAAAATCAATAGACTGCTTCCCTACATTTAGATGATAGCTTCCTATCAGATGCAATAAATAATAAGGAGCGTAAGGAGATGTAGAATGATCAAACGTCGTATATCGTTCAGAATTCACCAACTGCAAAGCTGTAATAGTGAAGCTCTTAATCTTACTTGATATTGTGTGTGAAACACTATGCTTAGGTATATAAATCAACTGCTTATCGATAAAATCACGCGTGTAGGCCCCAAATTCTTTTTGTTGAGTAGAATGTGTATATGCATATTCAAGCTGTGAATTGGCACTGAACCCTGATGATTGTAAGGCTAGATTCCATGAAACTTCGAACCCCTTACTCAATACTTGCTGTAAGTTATCGACCTTGTATTCTTTTTGTGGATTCCAATATGTCCAATTGTCTATCAAATTATGAAATCCAGTGAGTAATACAGTAGATTGAACCATTCCGCTAGGTTTGAATTGAGCTCGTAAGGATACCTCCTTGTTGAAGCTATTTTCAGGAAGAATATCTGGATTCCCTAACCTATACCAATATCGCTCGTTTAGTGTAGGTACTCTATAGTTTCTTGAAATATTCCCTAGAACATTTAAAACTAAAAAACTGTTTTTCAATAATCTATAATCTAAACCCAATGAAGGCGTGAACGGAGGATTGTACCTTTCTACTAAAGCTTGCCGAAGATTGAGAGAAACCAAAAATTGAGAATTGAATTGATGGCGAAACAGAGCATAAAAATCAGACCGATTCTCTGTTTTTCCTTCTGAAACATAATCATCCACATCTGCTACAAAATGGGTGAATTCTATACCTGTTTTCAAGAACGTCCCTTTGTTACAACTTTTCACCCAGGAAAAATCATATTCGCCTCTAGCAATGTATCGATCAATGATTGTTAGTCTTGAATCATTAACGGCCAGCTTTCCAAAGTCCGTGACATCCCGTATAAAGACTGCTCGAAGCAATAATTTCTGTAACTGGGCACTGGATTGAAATCGATAGGCTTTTGTATCAGTAAATTCTGCTATTTCTGCTTTATTGGGCTGGATTACCAAAGAATTATTAGATATCCAAGAATTTACTGTGAATAGATTCCCCTTTTTATCTTGAAGATATATATCATTAATGATGCTATTTTGGCTTGTATTGGAGGGTTCTACAGGCAATCTGTATCCTTTTTTATCCTGAATATCGGTCAAACCAAAATCATTCTTAAATTCAGAAAAATGAAACTGCGATTTAATAGCTAGCTTCCAGTTGTTTTTTAGAACTGTATTCCAACGCATCCCTGCTTGTCCTATGTGATTATTCTGGGTTTCGCTTTGCCAAGCTAAACTTCCTGTCACTCCTTTTTGATTAAATCGTGGCGAAGAGCTTAATAAAATACTACCACCTACGGCATCTGTACCTACACAGCTAGCAGAAGAACCATACTGTATACTCATTTGATCAAACCCAGAGACGGGAATCGTTGAGAAATCGGTTAGTCCTAAACTAGGGAAATTGATATTGATTCCGTTCCATAGTAGAGCTGTATGATTAGCAGAAGTACCCCGCATGGATATTGTAGCGGTCTGCCCTACTCCATAGGATTTAAACACCAAAGGGGAAACAAACTGCAAGAAATCGGAAAGGTTGTAAAAACGATTTTGAGAAAGAACAGTAGAATCTATTGAAAGAACTTTTTGCCCCACCATAAAACGCTCGGGCTTTATACCTTTGATCGTAACTTCACATAGTGTTTCTGTTTTCTGCCCATAACATATAGGTACAAAAAACAAGAAACAGAATAGACCAAAAAGTACTATTAACCTCATGAAGAACTATAAAATGGAAAATCATTATAACTCCATACTTACCATCTCTCGTAGTAAAATACAAAGAATCGTACTTGGCAGGTCTCCTGGCTTGTTTCCTATTTATGAGCCTTCCCGTAAAATCACAGTGGCTATGTAGACATAAATAGACATCCGAAACGCACAGTTGCGAGGACAGCTTCCGACTTTAACGGAATTCCCTTTTAAGCAAAAAACGCAAAAACGCTTTTAGCACCAAATGCTATTGTAAATATAGCAGAGTTTCGCTTAGTACAAAAATAAATACATAAATAATCCGTCTCGACTCAGTCGGCCTTGGCCTTTTCACACCACTCTTTGGCATTGACAAATGCTTGTAGCCAAGGACTCACCTCATCTTGGCGATCTCCTGGATAATAAGCCCAGTTCCATGGAAACATGGATCGCTCAAAGTGTGGCATGGACACTAAATGACGACCTGTTTTATCGCATAGCATAGCCGCGTTGTAGTCGGACCCATTGGGATTTGCGGGAAACACATCATATCCAAACTTAGCCACAATATTTAGTTTATCTTCAGCATGCGGCAAATTAAACTTACCTTCTCCATGTGCAGACCAAATACCCAAAGTTTGTCCTGCTAGATTGCCTAGCATAACTGATTGATTTTCCTGAATTTGTACCGATGTAAATCTACATTCAAATCTCCCAACCGTATTGTGGTGCATTTTACCGTGGTTCTCAAGCTCAGGGTGTATCAATTCCAGCTCCATGAATAGCTGACATCCATTACAAATACCTACGGAGAGAGTATCTTCTCTTGCAAAGAATTTTTTGAGTGCTGCATTGGCTTTTTCATTGTATAAAAATGCTCCCGCCCAACCTTTTGCAGAGCCCAATACATCGGAGTTGGAGAATCCACCTACAGCACCAATAAATTGGATATCTTCGAGGGTCTCTCTACCTGATATCAAATCTGTCATATGCACATCCTTTACGTCAAACCCCGCCAAGAACATAGCATGTGCCATTTCACGTTCAGAGTTGGAGCCTTTCTCTCGGATGATAGCTGCCTTAGGTTTAGATTTTGAAGTACCTATTGAAGGTATTTTACCTGTAAATGTGGGTAAAAACGTATATTTAAGAGGAGTCGATTTATAGTTTTTGAAACGCTCTTCCGCCATTCCATTAGAAGTCTGTTTCTTATCAAGAAGATATGAGGTTTTAAACCAAGTATCACGGAGCTCAGGAACGGAGAATCTGTAGTTATCCTCACCATTTTTTAGATTTAAAAATTCAGAATTTACCACGGTTCCCAAACGCGTAATATCCAGCCCTTCGGCTATCAATAAATCAGCGGTTTCGGCTCCTGTTTGAATCACCAAGCCTATGTTTTCATTGAATAGTGCTTTCGCTGAATCTTTTTCTCCCAAAGCCGTCAAATCCAAATCAGCCCCAAGATTGAGATCTGCAAAACACATTTCCAACAAGCTTGTGATTAAGCCTCCACTACCAATATCGTGTCCGGCAGCGATTTTACCAGCTTTTATTTGGTTTTGAATAGTATCAAATGTCTTTTTGAAATACTGGGCATCCGATATAGTAGAAACCGATTGCCCCACCTTATTTAGAACTTGAGCAAACGAAGTTCCACCTAATGAAAAAGGGGTTTTAGATAGGTTCACATAATAAATATCCCCTTTCTCCTTTTGCAATACTGGCTCCACCACTTTCGTAATATCAGAGCAATTTCCAGCAGCGGATATAATGACAGTTCCGGGTGCAATTACTTCCGTATCAGGGTATTTTTGCTTCATAGAAAGCGAATCTTTCCCTGTAGGAATATTGATCCCCAACTCGATAGCAAAATCTGAGCAAGCCTTTACTGCGGTATACAATCGAGCGTCTTCTCCTTCGTTTTTACATGCCCACATCCAGTTGGCTGATAAGGAAACCGAAGCCAAACCATCTTTTAATGGGGCAAAAATTATATTGCTAAGAGATTCTGCTATAGCCGTGCGTGTTCCTGCAACGGGATCTACCAAAGATGCTATGGGTGAATGTCCTATGGTAGTAGCAATCCCTTCCTTCCCCTTGTAGTCTAAAGCCATTACACCTACATTATTGAGAGGCAATTGCAAGGGGCCTACAGCCTGCTGCTTAGCAACTTTACCTCCTACACAACGATCCACTTTATTGATCAGCCAATCTTTACATGCTACAGCCTCTAGTTGTAATACTTTATTTAGATATGCAGGGATGTCAGCTGATTTATAGGATAAATCCTCATAAGATCTATTTACTGTTTTATCTTCCATGATAAACTTAGGGGAACCTCCAAACATCTCAGAGATAGCAAAATCCATAGGCTTAGATCCTGTAGTTTTACTTTCAAAAACAAACCGGTGGCTACCTGTGATATCACCAACTGTATACATGGGAGAGCGTTCCCGATCTGCTATTTTTTGTAAAGTATCAATATCTTGCTGACCTATTACTAGCCCCATTCGTTCTTGTGACTCATTACCGATGATTTCTTTTGCTGAAAGAGTAGGATCTCCAATCGGTAATTTATCTAAGTCTATGACTCCGCCTGTTTCCTCAACTAATTCCGAAAGACAATTGAGATGCCCACCAGCACCGTGATCATGAATAGATACGATGGGATTTGCATCACTTTCTACAAGACCTCGTACGGCATTGGCTGCTCGTTTTTGCATCTCGGGGTTAGATCTTTGGATAGCATTTAATTCAATTCCTGAGCCAAAAGCTCCTGTATCAGCTGAAGAAACAGCAGCTCCACCCATCCCTATTCTATAGTTTTCACCGCCTAATATGACTACTTTATCACCTATTTGAGGAGACTTTTTAATAGCCTGATCTCTTTTACCATAGCCAATTCCTCCAGCCAACATGATAACCTTGTCATAACCTAGCTTACGAGCTTCTTCTTCATGCTCAAAAGTCAACAAAGAACCCGTAATCAAAGGCTGACCAAACTTATTTCCAAAGTCAGATGCTCCGTTGGAAGCTTTAATCAATATATCCATAGGTGTCTGGTACAACCAATTTCTCTCAGCTATACCTTCTTCCCAATTTCTATCTTTCTCAAGACGTGAATAGGAGGTCATATACACGGCTGTTCCAGCCAAAGGTAACGAACCCTGTCCCCCTGCTAATCTATCGCGTATTTCACCACCTGATCCTGTAGCCGCTCCATTGAAAGGCTCTACAGTGGTGGGGAAATTATGCGTTTCGGCTTTTAGAGACAGTACAGACTCAAATTGTTTTTCTTCATAAAAATCAGGCTTATCAGCCGACCTAGGGGCAAACTGTGTCACAATAGGCCCTTTCACAAAAGCCACATTATCTTTATACGCGGATACTATATCGTTTGGATGGGCTTCTGAAGTCTTTTTAATCAACTTAAATAGAGAAGTAGGTTTTGCCTCCCCATCTATAACAAAAGTCCCATTAAAGATTTTGTGTCTACAATGTTCTGAATTTACCTGCGAAAACCCAAATACCTCAGAATCTGTGAGTTTTCTACTCAACTTTACGGAAAGATCATTCAAATAGGATACTTCCTCTTCACTTAGAGCCAAGCCTTCTTGCTTATTGTATGCTTCAATGTCCTCTATCTCTAGTATAGGCTCAGGAGAAATCTGAATTGTAAATATTCCCCGATGTAAAGAAGTATATTTTTGAAAAAGCATGGGGTCAAATTGCGATCCGTCAAAAGACTTAAATTCTTCTATTCGTACAACTCCCGAAATACCCATATTTTGGGTGATCTCCACCGCATTGGTACTCCAAGGTGTGATCATAGCAGCTCGAGGCCCTATAAACTCCCCACCTAGTTCTCCGTTTTCTCTATTTACTACATTTTTACCCGACTCTCTTTCACTATCCAGCAACCAAAGAAGCTTTTCAAGGTCAAAATCACTAAATTTTTCACGACTTTGTACTGCATAGACAAGCTTAGATCGGCTCTCAAAAAAATGTATCATGCGTAAGGAATTGGGTATTATTTCAAAATTTCCCCAAAATTACATCAATAATTCAAATTCTTGAGTAAAACTCTTAAGCTTTACATGCAATCTTGGATTATCCCAATTTGATATTTTTTCGTACAACAATTTTCCAAACCAAAAAAAACATTTGCAACATTATTGCATTATTGATTTTATATGTATATTTGCAACATTGTTTCATCTATAATTTACAAAAAAAATGAAAGTATTTAACAAATATGCATTAGCTTTCTTAGGCGTGATCACACTATCACTGTCAGGTTGTAAAGATGATCCTGATGCTGAAGAGGAAAATGAGCTCATCACTACTGTAAAAATCAATTTAAAAGAAGGAAATAATACGAGTACTTTCGCTTCTAGAGACCTAGACGGAGATGGCGGTAATGCACCTGTCATAGACAAAATAACACTGAAGCCGAACACAATGTACACTGCTACAGTAGAAGTCCTAGACGAGTCAAAAAGTCCTTCATCGAATATAACAAACGAAATATTTTCAAAAGGAGATGAGCACTTTATGGTCTACACTCCAAACCCAGCTAACTTGCTCAATTTTACTATTACCGATAAGGATGTAAAAAACTTACCTATAGGACTTTCTGGCACCCTTAGATCGAATGCGGCAGCTAACAATGGAAAACTGAGAGTTGTTTTATATCATCAACCTGCCGTAAATGGTGTGTCTGTAAAAAATGGCACTTCTACAGCAGGAAGTAGCGATTTTGATGTTACTTTCGATGTAGAAATTAAGTAATATTTTATTTGTACTTTCCTTTTAAACCTTATTTATCAATATATGCTTGGGTGTTTGCACTCAGCATGATCATTGATTCAAATCCCATTTATGCTCAAAAAGATACATGCACCTGTACTCTTAGTGGCGTTATACATGATAATGAACACAAGGTGCTACCCGGTGCAAGCCTTGTCCTAAATACAGGCCAAGTAACAAATACAGACGAGAACGGTTTTTATAAATTTGATAAATTATGTAAAGGAAAATATGTTTTGAAATGCACATATATTTCCTTTAAGCCCGTAGAAATAAGCATCAATCTCAACCGACTACACAACGAGGATCTTGATTTGCATGAGCATGATATTCACTTACAAGAAGTAGTCGTAAGTGGAAAAAGAGAGTTAAATCCCATTTCGAGCAAAATCATCCTTCCAGAGCTTGATGTCGAAAAAAATCAATCTTTAGGTATTTCTGATGTTCTTCGTAGTATTTCGGGGGTGAGTCTTTTGCAAACAGGAACCAATGTCTCCAA
>JBOFGX010000088.1:0-3199 GCA_051649345.1 Leadbetterella sp.
GATCTCGGTCTTAAAACGGCCAATGTGGGTTCACTTATCAATGTAGCAAAATGTAATACGGCTACTTTGGCTAGTGAGCTTATTGTTGATTGTAACTCTTTCCAAAGTGCCAATCTCAATGCTCGTATATATTTTCCTACAGATTTTATTCAGCCCTTTGATCCCTCCAATGGAAAGGTAGGCACAGGACGCGTAGAAGCTGATTTTGTGGCCTCTGTGGAGGATATAAATAGTTTTGCGGCATCCATCAATTTCAACAAGCCGTTTACGTTTCCCAAAGCCAACAAATACGGAATCAATCTCAAGTGTGTAAGTTATTACCAAGATTCCAAGGAAGCTACTGATGTGAGTGCTGTAAAAGTAGATAATGAACAAGCAGTGAAAGAGACGAAAACGTGGTATGGTTTTTATGCTCGGGATATTTCCGTATTGTTGCCTCAAGAGTTTCGTGTAGATTCCAACAAGGTTGAGCATTCTTCATTATCGATAGGTGCTAAGGATGTATTAATAGATCCTTCGGGCTTTAGCGGAGATATTTATTATACCTCAAACATACAAGATCTCGGCACCTTAAATGGTCGTGGCTGGGGTTTAACTTTGGATAGACTCAATATTACTTTTAGACAAAACAAATTTGTAGCTGGTGGGCTAGGCGGAAAGATGTTTCTACCTATTCTTGGCGAAAAAGAGCAATTCATTAACTACAATGCTATTTACAACAACGAAAACAACTACGAATTCGAGTTGGCAATACAAAAAAATAAAGGGTACGGGTCCAATGCAATGAAGGGTAAAATACAATTTAAAAATCCTACTTTTAGGGGTTTTAAGTTTGAAAATAGATTTGAATTTGAACTCAAGGCAGATCTTGTAGTCAATTTTATAGGAGCTACAGATAAAGATGTGAGCTCTGAAGATCTAGAAAAAACGGATAAAAAGACTGATTTAATTTTAGACGGTATATCGTTAAAGGGTTTCGCTGTTAGAACGTTTGGTCAAAGATTTTCTTGGGATGGTTTTTTCTATTCTAATGGTGGAGAGTTTGGGAGATTTCCTATTTCTGTTAGATCGTTGAATTTTACTAATGTAAAAAATCCGTTTGATAGCAAAATAGGCAGAGTAGAATTAAATATTGGATTTAGTTTTGGAAGCACTCTAAGTGTTGAAGATCAGGAAAATTTGGGACTTAAGAAGAGTTTTAATATGGCTGTAGGCTTAGCTTTTGATATTTCAAAAAACTATACGTCTTTGCTTAAGTACAAATCCAATAATTTGAAATTTATGGGTGGGGATATTGGTATCGTGTTTGGGGGATATATAATGCGGGGTGGATTTCTTTATACTAATAATGAGATTACCAAAGAGTTTAAGGGTGGGATTAAAGTTTGTGAAACTACCACTACCAAAGGTGCCGATGGGAAGAATCTAAAAATAGAGACGAGTTCTAGTTCTATTTTGAATGCTAAAGGCATGGGTTTTAACTTTATATTTGGAAAGAATAAAGAAGAAGATTATAAATATTTTGGGCTGGATGGCATTTTTACCTTCCCAACTGCAGTTTCTATCATCCCAGCTCCAATACCCGTTGCTCTCAAAACGATAGGTGCAGGTATAGCGTATAATGTAGAAATAGCCAATAATTTGGACTTGTCCAATATAAATTACATGTCCTATGTGCCAAAGAAAGGGAGCGATGTGTTGGTTTCAGCGATAGTAGGTTTAGTCATTGGTAATGTTACAGATCAGCCAGCATCTCCCGTTGAACTCCTTCTTGCAGGTAAGGTTGTATTGTCCTCAAATTTTAAGCCTAAATTTGTTAATTGTGTAGGAGTTATAAATATAGTAAAGCTAAATGAGATGCTTTCTTCGGAGTTTGATAAAGTTTTCTCTGGTATAAAAGATATAGACCTTGGTGACAATCAGATCGTTAATGCCATAGATAATGGCTTAAACGATAAAATTGGTTTAATGTTTAAATCCATTTCTACTCCGCTTACGATCCGATTTGCAGGGGCTATTGATTTTACAGAATTGGTATATTCGGGAAGCATAGGGGTTCATTTACATTTAGGATTTATCAGTGGTTCTGGCCCTGATGGTAGGGTGTCTGGAGGTTCATTCTTTTTAGATAGAAAGAAAAAAGAATGGTTTGCAGAAGGATCAATAGGTGTTAAAGCCAATGTGGTATTAGCCAAATTGGAGTTAACAGCCTCCATAGCAACAGGGAGTGTTCTCAAGCAAAGGCGACTACTATCTCCAACTTTTGCCGAAGTGTATGGAAAAGAACCTTTTCCAGATAGGACGCCTAGCGATAAAAGTACGATGAGTAAAGGAGCTGCCTTTGAGCTGGCAACTCTTTTTAGACTTTTAGTGGGGCCTGAGTATAATGGCTCTGGAGCTTTTGTAGAGGTAGCTTTAGGAGGGTTTTCCTTTATTGGTCCTAGATCTTTGTCTAATTCATGCACACAAACTACAAAATTTGCAGAGATACAAGGGTACGCTTATGGTAGAGCGGTAGTTAAATTTTTGCGATGGACAGTGTCTGAAAAAACAATTTCTGGACGTTTTATTTACACTGGGATAGAGCCAGATTATTTGAAAGTTTATACAGAAAAAATTAGTGAAAAAAAGAAAAATGGTAAAACGATACGTACATATAAAAGGAAAGTTTATTATGAAGAAGGACAAAGGTGTGCTCAGTAATATGAAAAATTGGTTTGCTCTTATCTTTGTATTTGTTTTCCTTCAGTCTTATGGACAAGAGCCTATATCGGTGTTTACAAGGACACATTCTACCCAAGTAATGGTTAGATGGGTGCCCGAGACTCCAGAGCAATATTTGTTGGGAGTGAGTCAGGGTTTTAGAATAAAGCGAAAGGTAAATTCTATAAATGGGGTTTTAACGCCGGACTCTACGTATCGAGTTCTTAATACACTCCCGATTAAACCTAGTATGGATTCTACAATCTGGAAGCAGCATGCTAATTTGAGTACGGAGGGGTATGCAGGTTTTCTTTTTGAAGTAATAAAAGAAAGGCTTACTAAGACATCTGGATTTACACATGAATTTACCGAAAATATGTATGAATCATTTAATAGTTTGGTAGATTTCAATTTTCAGATTGCTAAGCTTTGTGCTTTGGGATATGTAGATACCAATACGCAAACTGGATACGTATATGAGTATAAAGTTGAGCTA
>JBOFGX010000089.1:0-5440 GCA_051649345.1 Leadbetterella sp.
CCGTCCTTTGAGGAGCTAATAGAAAGTGGCGATTTTAGCGAAGATTTTAGTGATGATTTTAATTTATAAAATATGACTCTACCTGATTTTGAAAATTCTGTAAATAGCTTGATAAACAATACCCAAAAAAAGGGTGTAAATGGATCTTTGGGAATTACGAAGGCTATTTTGAAGCGTATATTTGGTTTTATGATTGATATGGTGAAGGAAATTCCATATTTTAAATACACAGATATAAATGAAAGATATGGTGGAAATTTGGTAGTGAATGGTATGGGTGAGAAGGGCACTATTGATGCATGGAGTAATGGATCGTATACGAATGTTGGTTTGTCTTTTTCGGGGCCAGTAAAAAATAACACGAAGGTATATGTAAATGAGAATTTTACGTACAAATTAGATCTAGAAGGTGATGGAGTTAATATTGTATCAAATACCTTTAATTTACGTATGGTATGTTATGATAAAGACAATGTGGTGATTTTATCGAAAGTTCTTTGGGAGTCGCAATTTGCTTTTGTTATTATAGAAGCTAATTATGTATATTCTGGATATGGAAATGGAGCTTTTAATTTTCCCACAGGGACCGCTTACGTAATGTTTGAGCAAATTGGAGCTTGTGACGAATACTCAATTAAGCTGTATTTTGCTAATGTTAGTTTAGGGGAACATGTTGTATATGATTCATCTAAAGGTAATTATAGGGTTAATCAATTAGTAAGAAATTATTTAAATCCTAAAAGATTGGGAATAATTGATGAAAATCTAAATCCTTTTTGGTTTACGGATGAAGTTGGGTTTATAGTTAGGGAAGGTTTTACTCCTAACCAATTAACTATCGTGAGGCCTTATGATTTTGTTTTGGAAGTTTCTTACGAAAATGGAGCTTCTAATACTAATCTTTATATTTCTTACATTAACAATTCTTCCTCTTATATAATAGGTGATGTAGTTTTAAAATATGAAAAAATCGGTCTTACTTTAACGGGTCTTGCTGGAATAAGAATTGTATACCGAGTTGTAAGAATTTAGATTTGGGTTTAGGGTTTATTGTAAATCTTCATCAATTTTTTTTGGTGGAGATTTTTTTTTGCATAATGATGTCCTATTTGACAATATATATAAGTGTAATCTTGCATTATGATAGAGCAATTAATAAGTAAAACGTGGGCTTTGGAGCCTCGGTTCAATGAGGTCCAGGCCGCTCTTATGCTTAGGAAACTTAGCCAAGGCGTTTCTATGGCGGATATGAAAGCGGCTTGGGATGAGCAAAAAGCGAAGCATAGCCCTTACATGAGCCATGTTGGAGCTGATGGAAAATGGAAACCGTGGAAATTATCTCAGGCTAAAGGTGGAGGAGTGGCGATTATACCGATGATAGGCACGATGACTCGATATGGCGGTATGTGTAGCTATGGAAGCGAGCATTTTGCAAGCTGGATTATTGAGGCTAATGGGCTAGATTATGTGAACGCTATAGTGCTAGAAATGAATGGGCCTGGCGGTATGGTAGATGGTACCGAAATGCTAGCCGATGTGGTGGCCAGCTCTAAAAAGCCAATTGTGGCCTATGTAGCTGGTATGGCAGCTAGTGCCCACTACTGGGTGGCAAGCCAAGCCAGGGAAATAGTAATGGAAAGCGAAACTACTAGCGAGGTGGGAAGTATAGGTGTGCTAAGTATGCATGTGGATGCCTCGAAGGCTTATGAGAAGGATGGCTATAAGATTAATATTATACGATCTGATGGTTCTGAAGACAAGGCCCTATACAATAGTGTGGAGCCGATGACTGCCGAAATATTGAGCGATGTAAAAGCGGAGCTTAATAGGATACGTGGCACTTTTATAGCTAAGGTGAAAGCTGGTAGACCTGGTATAGCAGCTGATGTGTTCAGCGGCAAAATGTATGCTGGTAAAGATGCTATAAAGAAGGGGCTGGCCGACCGTATAGGTTACCTAGGCGATGCTGTGTACAGGGCTGATTTGCTGGCAAGAAAGAGTTAGATTTTTCAATTTAAATTTTATAGATATGTTTAAAACGTTGGCGAGTTTTTTTAAAACAGAAAGCAAAACTTCAGAAACGGAGGAAGAAGAAACGCCTGAGGTAGAGACTACAGAAGATGCTCCAGAAGATGCTCCTGAAGAAGTTCCTGAAGAAGCCCCAGAAGATGCTCCTGAAACTGGTGCTCAAATAAGTACTGAAAGGTATAATGCTCTTTTAGCTGCAGAGACTGAGCTGAGAGGCTTTGGTGCGAATGCTCAAGCGAGGGCGAATTTTTTAGCGGAGACTAAAACGCTTTATACTTGGTACAATAACGTGAAAAAAGTGGGTGTGAAAGGGCTGGCTCAAGATGCTAATCAAGAGCAAAAAAATAAGGCACCTGTAAGAAGTAGTGTGACTAAGGAGGCTATGGCTTTACAGGCTAAGAAGGAAGGGAAATAATTTTTTTTAATATTAAAATTTTAAGTAAGAATGGCAGATTCTTTGAAATTGAGTGATATAGCGGCGGAGTTTCAGGACGTAGCTACGGATAATAAAGACCATTTTTTTGAGCAAGTTTATGGACTTGGCGAAAATGAGTCTGATCCTGAGAATGGCATACCTGCCATGGGTGAATATTGTGCGGAACTTGATACACCTAATGAGGTTGTATTAACGCAGGTTTACGCCAACGCTGCATGGCAGCCAGGCGGAAAGAAAGTTGCTACTGGTAAGACTTTTAACCCTACATTAGATGCAGTAGGCATGAAACCTAAGATAGCTGTAGTTAGGCATATAGCTCAGAATTTCTTATTTGAGCAGTCTGATTTGATTTTTTTAAAGAAATCATATTTAAGTGGTGTGCAGCGTAAGCACATAAAGGCTGATGAGATTCCTTTTGGTCAGTATCTGTTGAATGAGCTTGCGAAACGTGCCGCCGAGGAGTTGAGGTTATCATACATTAATGGTATACATAATGCCCAAGGAACTAGCTATTTGGCATTGATGGATGGTTTGAAAAAGCAATTATTGGATGCTATAATAAGCGGTGAAATACCAGCGGGCAATGTTATTGACACAGCTATTTTAAGCTCTACAAATGGAGTAGGAGAGTTTGAAAAAATAGTGGCGGGTATTCCTACTAAGTTTCTGAATAAAGTAGTTTGTTTGGTTTCAAGACAGACGAAAAAGTTTTATGAGGATGATTATAGAACTCGCTACGGTGTGTTGCCTTGGAACGATGGTGTTAAGAAGGCGAAAATTGACGGTACTAGTATAGAATTTATGGTGGAGCCTGGTCTTGATGGTTTTAACAGGCCTATTTTTGTGACAAAAGGTAACTTTACAAGGTTGTATGATAGCTCTAGTAATGCTATGTTGGAGATTGATTACGATAAGCGTGAACGTGATATAGCTGTAACGGTAGATGCTCAAGGTGGTTTGGGATTTGCTCAAGGCAATCATATTTGGACTAACGATGGGGTTTAAGCCTAAAAGTGTTAGAGAAGCCTGAGTGGGCTTCTCTTGTTTAATTTAATAATAATTTAAAATTTAAAATAATATGGCTGTATTAAGTTTTGCAGCCCTTGATGGGCAGTGCTTTCAGCAAGCTAACCCGGGAGGGGGTAGGAATCTTTTTGCGATATTGGCAAAAGATATTGTTGGTAATTATCCGCTAGATTCTCATATAAGTGCAGATGGTACCGAGTTGACGGCTTTGCCGACGTTAGTGGCGACTAAGAAGTGGAGTCAGTATGCGTTCCCAGATGGTACGCTTGACTATAAAGTGGATGATGGTGGTGACCCGAGTTTTCAATCTTATAAGCATATGATAGAGTTTATGCTTGCGGGTAAGTCAAAAGCTGTAAGGGCTGAGATGGCCAAATATATAAATGCTGGTGCTTTGTTTTTGGTTGAAGACAAGGATGGCGATTACATATTGATAGGCTCTACTGATGATCCTATTTTCTTGAAAAAGAGTTTTGCTCTTGGGAAAAAAGGAAATGACAAACGGGGTTACACGCTTAAAGGCGAAGTTGACGGAGTGACGTTTGGTGTTGTGACGCTTGCATCAACGCTTTTGGCTACGTTTAGCCCTAATTTAGTACCGTTACCGGCTTAATTTTATGTTGAAAAAATATAAAATAGTTGACGATTCACGCAAGGGAGATGGCGTGATGGTGCCAGGTTTTGGTATGCTGAGGTTAGATCCAGAGAACTTGACAGACGAGATGGCCGCAGCGGCAATAGAGAATGGCAGTGATGCCTTTGTAGAAGCTGAAAAAGCTGAAAAGCAAAGTGCTTCGATAAAAGCAGTTGTATCTGAAAAAAATAATGTTGAACCTTTAAAATCTTAATGTAATGGAAGATAGTAGAGAAGAAAGAATTAAAAAATCTGCTCAGGCAGAGCTAAAAGCTTTTAAGGAAGAGAGCCAGGTTGAAACTACTGATGAGGTAGAGGATACCGACGATGATTCTGCCATTGAGAGTTTAAAGCATGAGTTTAACGATGCTTTGAACGAAAAGCAGTTAGAGCTAGATGATGCTAATGCAAAATTAGAGGAGTCTGAAAAAAAGTATAAGCTTTTGCAAGAATCAGCTGATAAGATGAGCGAAAGAATAGATGAGCTTCAAAAATCTTTGGACGCAAAGGATACAGAAGAAGCCCCTGACGAAAAAGGGAAGGGAAAATAGTTCTTGGTTTTTAAAATAGTTGAATGAAAGGCTCGGGGCATTGCTTCGGGCTTTTTTTGTGTTTAATTAATTGTGTCTTAGTGGCAATTGCCGTTTTTTATGACTTTTGAGTTATGAATGAAAATGAATTAAGAAGACAAAAAATACTGGCAAAGGCTCACTTGGACAGTGCACAACAAAGCTATGAGCATGGTTTGATATCGGAGGACGAATTGTCTGAAAAAAAAGCAATTTGGGAAGGATTGCAGAATTATACACTACCTACTTTTTTCAAACCACCTCCAGTATCTAAGATTGATACTCATGAAGGAATAAACTTAGATAATATTATTTATGATAGTAGTACAGAGGAAGCTGCCGAACTTATACAGATAAGGGTAGAGCTAAACGAAATAGACCTTCAAAAAAATAGAAAAATAAATGAGTTGGCAAAACTGCCTAGGAATGTGAACCAAAAGGATGTAGTTAATCAAATAAAGGAACTTAGGCAGGCATATATTAATAAAAGCGATGAGATTTACTACTTTAAAAGACATGGCGAACGGGTTTCGGTGGCTGAAGTTGTGGATCCAGAACTTTATAATTTTGACGATAGCGAGTACGTAAAATCTTTACCCAAAGACAAGCTAGAGCTACATAGGCTCAAAAAAAATCTTGAAACTTACAAGAGCAAATATCAAGCCCGGCTTAGAGATGCTAAAACAGAAGTGAAAAAGGCCCAACAAAATAGGAACATATCCGAAGTTGTGATTAAAATAAATACAA
>JBOFGX010000090.1:0-13110 GCA_051649345.1 Leadbetterella sp.
TTCATCTTTGAAATACTGACTCCAAGCATTTGGAGATTCCTTTTCCGCTTCCAAGAATTTTTCTTGAATGTATTGAGAGCCCAAATTGGAGGTCATGATGATGATCGTATTCTTAAAATTGGCCACATTCCCTTTGTTATCGGTCAATCTACCATCATCCAAAACCTGCAATAATATATTCCAAACATCTGGGTGTGCTTTTTCGATTTCGTCCAAAAGAATAACGCTATATGGCTTTTGTCTAACTGCCTGTGTAAGCTGACCACCTTCTTCATACCCTACATAGCCAGGAGGAGCCCCTACCAATCTACTTACGGTATGTTTTTCTTGATACTCACTCATATCTATCCGAATGAGAGCGTTTTCGTCATTAAACAAATGCTCTGCCAATGCCTTGGCAACTTCGGTTTTACCTACGCCTGTAGTGCCTAAAAACATAAAACTACCTATGGGTTTTTTGGGATCGTGTAAACCAGCCCTTGATCTTCTAACTGCATCGGAAAGAACCTGAATTGCTTCTTTTTGTCCTATTATTCGTTGGGCTAGTTCATTTTCCAAATTTATGAGCGTGTCCTTATCGGTTTGCAGCATTTTATTTAAAGGAATCCCTGTCCATTTCGACACAACCCCTGCGATGTCTTCGGCGGTTACTTCCTCATTTATCATTTTTTGTCCCTCTGCATTACTAATCGCAGTTGAAAGATTAGATTCTGCTTGAGGAATAAGTCCATACCGTATTTCAGCTACTTTACCATAATCCCCAGCCCTTTCCGCTTTTTCTGCATCAAGCTTAAGATGATCAATCTTTTCTTTCAAAGTACGAGTAGACTGTACCTTCTCTTTCTCTGCATCCCATTGGGCCTTTAATCCAAGATAAATTTGATTCAGATCAGCTAATTCTTTGGCGATTATCGACTCTTTATCTTTATCATTTTCACGTTTGATAGCTACCTTTTCAATCTCTAATTGCATAATCCTTCTAGAGAGCTCATCCATTTCTTCAGGCATTGTATCTATTTCTAAACACAACTTAGCCGCTGCTTCATCCATCAGATCAATGGCTTTGTCTGGTAAATACCTATCTGTAATATATCGATTGGAGAGCTCTACTGCTGCTATAACGGCATCATCTTGAATACGAACACCGTGATGAAGCTCGTACCTCTCTTTTAAACCTCTAAGTATAGAAATAGCCGCCATTGTATCGGGTTCGTCAACCATTACAGTCTGAAATCTTCGTTCGAGAGCTTTATCTTTTTCTATATACTTTTGATATTCTTTAAGGGTTGTAGCACCTATAGCATGCAACTCACCTCTAGCCAATGCTGGTTTTAAAAGATTGGCTGCATCCATAGCACTTTCACCCCCACTTCCTGCTCCAACTAATGTATGTATTTCATCAATGAATAGGACTACGTCACCATCAGAATCACTAACCTCTTGAATAACGGCTTTAAGCCTCTCTTCAAATTCACCTTTGTATTTGGCTCCTGCTACCAATAAGCCCATATCAAGAGCAAACACCGTTTTACCTTTAAGATTTTCTGGAACATCCCCTTTTACAATTCTCGATGCTAAACCTTCTACAACTGCCGTTTTACCTACCCCTGGCTCTCCAATCAACATGGGATTATTTTTTGTTCTTCTTGTCAGTATTTGTAGCAAACGTCTTATCTCTTCATCCCTGCCGATCACTGGATCAATCTTGCCTAATTCCGCTAATTCCGTCAGGTTTTTCCCATACCTTGCCAAAGCTTGATATTGATTTTCCGCATTCACATCCTTCACTGTTTGCTTACTCCCTCTTAACTCCATAACTACTTGTTTACTAAATTTTGAAAAGTCACTTTTATCTTTAACATATGATTTATATACCTCTTTACTTTGTAAAACCATTAAAAACAATACTTCAATACTTACAAACTCATCTCCCCATTCTTTAGCTAATTGTTGAGAATTTGTAAATACCTGCTGCAACTCATTACTTATGTACAATTGTGAACTTACTGAATCTACTTTGGGTAATGTTTTGATTTCATTATCTACTAGTTCTAATAATTTGGTGGTATTCGTAAGAAGATTTTTTTTTAGATAGTCAAGAGTTCCATCCGAATGATTTAAAAATATCGTAAATAGATGTATTACCTCTACCGTTTGATTGTTTATACTTTGTGCAAACGATACCGCTTCTTGTATGTATTCCTGAGATTTATTTGTGAAATTTTGAAAATTCATTTCTATTTTATTTTTCAACAAAACACACTTCAAATTTCAAACTAAATTCAAAAAAAAGACATAATGTCTGATTACTAACTATTTAAGCATACCAAAAAGCCAAATTGTCAACAAGTACTTCTTAACAATTCTAAACGAATGCTACTTTGGCAGACTTTTTAAACAATAAAAGAGTTAGGTTTGGAAATGGCTTGATTCAGTAATTCAGAGTATTCGGATTTCGAAATTTCTATTGCACCAAATCGGCGTACATTATCATTAATAAACTGGGTATCCAACAAGGTAAAATTTTGCCCTTTAAGTTTATTAATAAGAAAATCAAAAGCTACTTTGGCCGCATTGGATTTACGATAAAACATAGATTCTCCAAAAAATGCCGAATTAATACTTACTCCATATAACCCCCCAACCAACCTACCCTCGAAATAGGATTCTACGGAATGAGCAAATCCTTTATGATGTAGATCTGTATACATATGTATGATTTTATCTGATATCCAAACGCCATCCTCTTCACTTCGAGGCTTAGAACAGGCATGTATAACCTCTTCAAATGCGGTATTAAGCCTTATCTCGAAAACACTTTTGCTCAAAATGGGTCGTAGCGACTTGGAGGGTTTATAGGTATTGATAGGAATAATGGCTCTTGGATCTGGGGAATACCAATAGATTTCTCCAGTATCCTCATCTGCCATAGGAAAAACACCTTCTACATAAGCCGACAGCAAGGTTTCAGCATTATTTATTGCCATACCTTCAATCTTCTAGTAACCAAACGGCATCATTTTCTGCTCCTTGGGCCTTCCACTCCACAAGCACTCGCTCATTCAGTACAGTATTGACTTTTTTGCCTACAAAATTAGGCTCTATGGGTAAATCTCGAGTATGACTTCTACTAATCAAAGTCATGAGTTGTATTTTTGCTGGTCTTCCAAAAGCTTGCATAGCATCAATAGCAGCACGAACCATACGTCCTGTAGCCAACACATCATCTAATAGCAATACATTCTTATCCTCTATTAGAAAATCAACCCGATTCGCATTGGGTTTTAAAATATGTCCTTTCCGATTTACATCATCTCTATAAAACGTAGCATCCAAGTATCCCAAAGGTAAATCTAGCTTAAACTGTGATTTTAGTGTACTATGGATCCTATCTGCAAAATATATCCCTCTGGGTTGAAGCCCCAAAAGAACAGTTTCTCTGGAGGTATCTAGGTGCTCAATTATCTCTTGACATAATCGTTGAATGGTTATATCTAATAAAGAAGATTTTAAAATGAGACGCTTTTTTTGCATTAACTTTGACCAATAAACAAAAATATAGCTTTTTACGTAAGTACACACTGTTGGATATGAAATATTTAGTTGTTGGACTAGGAAATATTGGTCATGAATATCATGAAACTAGGCATAATGTTGGATTTATGGTTTTGGATGAAGTAGCAAAAAAAGCATCTTTGAATTTCACACTTGATAGACATGGATACATTGCGGAATGGAAAGTAAAAGGTCATCAAGTCTACTTACTGAAGCCAAGTACGTATATGAACCTCAGTGGCAAAGCACTTGCCTATTGGATGCAGCATTTAAAAATCCCAGTCGATCAATGCATGATACTTGTAGATGATTTAGCATTGCCTGTCGGGAAGCTAAGATTAAAACCGAAAGGTTCAAGTGCGGGTCATAATGGATTAAAGAATATTGAGGATGTTTTGGGCAACAATGAATACCCTCGTCTAAAATTTGGAATTGGCTCTGACTATCCCAAAGGCAGACAGGTAGATTTCGTATTAGGTAAATTCTCAGAGGATGATAGAGCCACCGTCAACCTCAAAATAGAAAAGGCAATAAATATGATTCAGAGTTTTTGCACGCAAGGCCTTGAGGCTTGTATGAATTTTTACAACGAATAATTGAACTTTTTAAAGAATTTTAACAATTCCCTACAAACAGAATATTAAGTAGATATTCTATTCATACTCGATATAATATTCTGATAAAATATCATACTATAAATAAAAAAAACACTTTAGACGGCATTTTCAAAAAAATATTCCAAAGTCAGATCAATTACAGATTTGGACAATTACTCGTTTGTATTGAAATTTGTTTCAGAATCTTGATAAAGATCGAAAGACGAATACTAAAATTGAATTAACGAGCGTTATAATTAATATTTAACTCGTCTATCAACCAGCGATAAATAAACAAAAATTCTAAAGAAGTGCATTCTTAAGATTTTAAACGGGTGGTTCAAACCCATGTTTCCAATAAAGCGTATGGTATTTATCATAGATGCGGAGTTAATTCTCCAATTAGAGTTGTAAATTTTTCATAGTTTAATAGGTTAGGGTTGATATCTTACCCCGCTTTCTTTGAGGGCGGGTTAAGTTTTTTTAAGGAGTATTGTACTCCAATGCATGGTATTTGAGAACTCAACTATACTCTCAATTTTTATATGAAAAAACTAATTTTTAGCCTTACTCTTTGTGCTTTCATATACTCTTGTAACATTTCAAAAAAGGGATCTGATAAAGTAAAGCCAGTGGCAAAGCTTACATATGAAGAGGAGTTATTGAAAATGGTGAATGAAATTAGAAAAACAGGCTATACTTGTGGAAGCAAAGTGATGCCTCCCGTTGGAGCTCTAGTATTAAATGAAGCTCTCAACAAAGCAGCTAAATTACATAGTGTGGACATGTACACAAAAAAGTATTTTTCGCACTTCAGCAAAGATGATAATAAGGATTTTAAGTATAGGGCTTCGCTTCAAGGTTATAAATCCAACACCATGGGAGAAAATATATATTACAATTCATTCAGTTTCGAATCTCCCGACTTCCCTTTTCTAGGCTGGAAAGAAAGCGAAGGACACTGTAAAAATATGATGAGTGAGAAGTTCAAAGAAATGGGTGTAGGCAATGAGGAAGGATATTGGACTCAATTATTCGGTACACGTTGAGTATTTAACGAATAATTAGTAGATTTGTATACAATTACTGTGTTTATGGAAGATTTGTATGCAAAAGTAGAAAAGGCACTTGATGGGGTTCGTTCCTACCTTGAGGCCGATGGTGGCAATGTGAAAATTCAAGAAATTGATTCCGATGGAACTTTAAAAGTTGAATTTTTGGGTTCCTGCGTAAGCTGCCCTATGTCAAGCATGACGTTTAAAGCGGGAGTAGAAGATGCTGTTTTAAAAAATGTTCCAGAGATAAAGAAAGTAATAGCAATTAACCTAAATTAAACTAGTTTTTCCTTTAGTAAAGGCCTTATATGCAACAAAAACTCAGAGTAGGAATCCTATTTGGTGGGCAATCAAGAGAAAGAGAAATTTCATTTTTAGGTGGTAAAACTGCCTTTGAAAACTTAGACAAAAGACTTTTCGAACCTGTTCCGCTTTTCGTAGATAGCTTGGGAAACATTATAAAAATAATGCCCGAACTTATGTATGAAAAAGAGATACGGGATTTTTATCCAAGTAGAAATCAAAATAAGGGCTACGACATTTATATCGAATCACTGGGAGAGCTTAAAGAATCACAATTATATAAAATCATACATAGGGTAGGTTCTCATGTAAAACTCGAAGAACTAAAAAACCATATTGATTTCGCTTTTAATGTCATGCATGGTCCATTCGCAGAGGATGGAAACCTACAAGGACTTATGGAATGGTTGCAAATACCCTACATGGGCCCAGGGATCCTCGCCTCAGGTATTGGTATTCATAAACCCTTCCAGAATCACCTAATTTCACTTTCTACAGGTCAAGTTAAAAGATATTTCACCATTTCAAAGAAAGAATGGAAAAATAGTGACTCTTCTGAGCTTCTTAGTAAAACCATTGATAAAGTAGGGTTTCCTTTTGTAGTGAAAGCCCCTCATCAAGGATCATCTATAGGTGTGGCTATCATTAAAAAAAGAAGTACTGAAGAATTTCAAAAGGCTATGTTTCAATGCTTTTTTGAAACCAGAATTACAGCTAAAGAGTGGAATTCTATCACATATAGACAAAAGAAAAGTATTATGCAAAGAATGGTCAATCTTGACGAAGGGATAGGTTTACCAGTGGCATGTGAAGGTGATATTATTTACCATCCAGCAGAATTACTAACCTTTTTGGATAACAAACTTAAGATCAAGCAAGAAGTCGTTTTAGCTGCATTACACGGTGAAGACGAAGTACTTATTGAAGAGTTTATCAAAGGACAGGAATTTTCGTGTGGTGTTATCCAGAACGATGAAGGAAAATGCTTTGCACTACCTCCTACAGAAGTTTATGGTGATATTCAAACGTTTGATTTCAAATCAAAGTATAAGTCCAATGTAAGTAAGAAAAGAATACCTGTACAAACTTCGGATAAAAATTTGAATGCCATTCATGAGAAAATTCTAACAGCTTTTGAGAGTACTTCTATGGCTGTAGTTGCACGAATTGATGGCTTTTTGACCAAGGATGACACTGTGCTCTTACACGATCCTAATACAATCCCCGGTATGTCTCCGGCTTCATTTATATTCAAGCAAATGGCTGAAATTGGATTCAGCATTACCCATACGATCACCTATTTTATTCGTCAATCTATACGAGAAAGAATTCGCTCTGGAAAAGGCACTATTCATTTTCAAAATCTACTAAATAGGCTTGATGCGAACATTGAAAAATCCAAGAACACGGCTAAAGAAAAGCTTGCCTTGGTTTTTGGTGAGAATGATGAAGAGTTTGCCAAGGCCAAATTGATATACGGAAAATATATAGCATCAGAAGAATTTGAGCCTTATCCTATTTGTGCTGCACGCAATGGCAACAAATATGTAATTCCTATCAACTTGATGTTTAAGCCCGATATACTAGAGTTTGGTGCAGCAGTAGGCCAGCCCAAACATCCTTTTATACAAAAAGCTATTGATAGTACAGAAGAGCTACGTGTAAAGTATGTTGGAGACGTAGATTTTTCTCTAAAAAAGATTACTGAGGAAGAATTCCAATCTCAATTTACCAAAATAACATATTGCAGTAAAATCTAAATCCATGGCAAAGTCTCCAAAATTTTATGCTGTTTGGAATGGCAGAACAAAGGGAGTATTTGATACATGGGATGAATGCAAAAAGCAGATTGATGGCTTTGAAGGAGCTCAATACAAATCATTTGAAACTAAAAAAATAGCAGAAGACGCACTCAAAAAGCCTTATTACGCTGCTATCAATCCTAAGCCCACCGAAAAAAAAAGCCTTTTCAAGAGTCCCTATCCCAATGAGCCTGCAATTGTAGTAGATGCTGCGTGGAACACCAGAACTTTGGATATGGAATACCAAGGTGTAGATTTACAAACGAAAAAACTATTGTTTAAGCAAGGTCCATTTGCGGAGGGTACCAACAACATTGGAGAGTTTCTAGCTATTGTACATGCTTTGGCTCTTTTAGAAAAAAAAGGACTTGATCTACCCGTTTATTCTGACTCTAAAACAGCCATCACTTGGGTAAAAAAGAAGTTTGCTAATACCAAAGTGGAGAAAACTGCCAAAAACAAAGAACTTATTGATATGATCTCCCGAGCGGAAACTTGGCTCAAAACACATAATTACAAAAACCCTATTCGGAAATGGGAAACGGATTTATGGGGAGAGAATCTCGCAGACTTTGGTAGAAAGTAATGTTTAGATTCAAGAAATTTACGATCAGACAAGAAAAAACAGCGATGAAAGTCTGCACAGATTCCTGTGTATTTGGAGCCTATATTGAAGTAAATGGTCACCAAGATTGCTTGGATATTGGGACGGGTACAGGATTGCTGAGTTTGATGGTGGCTCAAAGAAATTTAGACTTAGAGATTGATGCTGTGGAGATAAATGAAGATGCCTGCCAAAATGCCAATCAAAATTTTATTGATAGCCCTTTTGCTAAGCGTATAAATTTGCATTTCCAGCCTCTTCAAGAATATGTTAAAACTGCCAATAAACAGTTTGACCTAATCATAAGTAATCCCCCTTTTTATGAAGAAAGTTTAAAATCTCCATTCAATAATAAAAACCAAGCGTTTCATAACGAAAATTTAGATTTTGAAACGTTAGCTAACTGCTGTAATCGATTGCTGTTACCCGACGGAAAACTTTGGATTTTGCTTCCTCCAGAATCCTTTGATACATTTAAAAAAATCATACAAAATCAAACTATTTTTCTTGAGAAAGAATTGAATTTGTACCATTCCACTGACAAAAAGTTACTTCGTAAAATTGGGTGTTTTTCAAGAATTCAAAGTACAATTGTAGACACAAAAACTCTGTACATTTATAATTCTGATGCCTATACAGAAGAATTTCGGCTTCTTTTAAAAGATTATTATTTGAAATTCTAAGGTTTTTTGATGCTTTTTGAAGAAATTTGTCCAAACAGTCCATTATGAATAAAATCGACATTTCTGTGGTTATTCCCTTGTACAACGAAGACGAATCCTTGCCCGAGTTGTACGCATGGATCAAACGAGTAATGGATGAAAATGAGTTTAGCTACGAAGTGCTATTCATTGATGATGGTTCTAAGGACGATTCTTGGCAAGTAGTAACAGAACTAGGAACTCATGATTCTAGAGTCAGAGGCTTTAAGTTCTCAAGAAACAATGGCAAAACAGCCGCCCTACAAGTAGGATTCAATGAGTGCAAAGGAAATGTGGTCATTACAATGGATGCCGACCTACAAGATAGCCCCGATGAAATACCTGGGCTTTATAACATGATCGTTAAAGAAGGATATGATCTGGTATCTGGTTGGAAACAAAAACGCTATGACCCTATTACCAAGACCTTGCCTACGAAAATATTCAATTATGCTACTCGAGCCATATCTGACATATATCTTCATGACTTCAATTGTGGTTTGAAAGCCTATAAATCCAAGGTCGTTAAAAACATAACGATTTATGGCGAAATGCACCGTTATATCCCTGTAATTGCCAAATGGAATGGGTTTTCTAAGATTGGAGAAAAGGTTGTTCAGCATCAAGCTCGGAAGTATGGACATACCAAATTTGGATTAGAGCGATTTATTAACGGCTTTTTGGACTTGCTTTCAATCACATTTGTAAACAAATTTGGTCGTAGACCCATGCATTTTTTTGGACTTGTAGGTACTCTTTCCTTTTTTATTGGAGCCTTTATGGCTATTTTTTTGGTAGGACAAAAAATGTACAATATATATGCTCACCAACCATATAGAAATACAACGGACAATCCCTTATTTTTCTTTTCTTTGATTGCTATCATCATAGGCTCACAAATGTTTTTAGCAGGCTTTTTGGGTGAATTAGTGGTAAAGCAAGGCGTATCCAAAGACGATTATTTTGTTGATGGAAAGGTGAATTGATGAATGGGTTTTGAACTTTTTAAAAGTTAGACTTATAATTTTGTGTAAACTGCTATTTTTCACATTTATTATTATCATTCCATTTCAAGGATATTCCACTAGTGAATATCGCCCTTTAAATGCCAATTTAAAAAAACTCAATGTAAATAGATCCAAAAATAAGACTATTTCAAAACGTATATTATTCAAACATTTCTTCAAAGAAAAAGGTCGTTTGACTCCCAAAAAAGCAGGTAAAATATCATACTTGCTTTTATGGACTTCGTACATAACTTTCCTGTTGCACATTTTTGTTACATTAGGCAGTTCATTTCTTCAGTACATACTGGTTCCAATTGGGATTACGAGTGGTATTTTAGGCTTATTTCTTGCTTTTGTTAGCTTGGCATTATATGCCTATTACAAACAAAAAAAAGGAATTATTTGGCCGATAATGTCTATCCTTATGGTAATATTCCCGATAGTTGGAATTATTTACGTGTTAAACAACATTGACAATGGTGGTGATTAAAGACAGTACTAGATTTAAAATAAAATTCTAAGGCACCCATAATTTTCTTACATAAATATCCTTGGAAGCATTCTTTACTTTTAAAATATATACTCCCGAACTTAAGGACTTAGAAAAGTACGTCTTCAATCCTTTTGGGACAAACGCTGTTTTTATTTCCCCACCCCGAATCGTATACAGTTTTAGTTGATCTAAGGACAATTGAGTATCTGTATATAAAACAATTCTATTCTCAGAAACAGTAATTTTCGGTTCTTTTGATTCTTGAACCGTTGATAAAAGTGTTTCTTTCTTAATACCTATCTTAAATGTTGTCACCGAAAAAGGACTTAAAACCATTTGGTAACTGGGTAAAGCCTGTGAAAAAACCTCAAGAGAACCTTGGGAATCATTCAGGCTTGCATTTGTCGTTCGGGTTTGAATGGATTGAATCGAAAAACCATTTTGAATCCCTTTTATGTTGAGATCGATCGTCCTTACTGCATTATTGACATTGGTAGCATGAACGTATACAGTATCAGTATCTTTTTTACGAAAAGCCACGATATCGATTGCACTCAAACCTGTATTTTGAGTCGTTATGACATGTGAATTTATCGGTTGAGCCGACGTAAGTTGTTTATAGGCATAATAGTGTTTATACAGTTTGGCCTCTGTTCCATTAAAAGGGATACTTAACAATCCTGCAGGCGTATATACTTGAGGATAATTGGTCTGAAAGAAAAACCAGTTGCTGGCTCCCGCTCGTACAGAATTCCCAAACAGACTACCTAAAGACATACAACCTCGTAGTTCATCTGAAATATTGGGCGTGCCAATCACATCTCCTCGGTTTACGTGCATTTCGGATTGGTAGATGAGTTTACCTTCGGCTTCCGTCTTGATTTCTTGGAGTCTGGCGTTGTTGGTTCCGTCGATATATTGATGGTAAGCAACGATATCAATCATTTTCCAGACATTAGGATAATTGGTCTTGAAATACCGAAGATAACTCACACAACCTGCAGGAGAAATCGTACTTGGCCCCATGATTTTCGGTTTTTTAATTCCTCGTACATTTATTTTCGGATCGGCTAGCATTTCAAAAAACTTGCCAACGGCTTTTTCGAATATCAAGGCTACATTTTTTTGCGTATTGCCATCGAGTCCATAAAAATAGACTTTTTCAAAGTCGGGTTCATTGACTACGTTTAAAATTTCAACCTCTACTCCTCGTTTTTTGAAGGCATCAAATAGCTTGAAATACCAATCAGCCACCTTATCATAAATGAGGGGGTCATCAGTATTCAGAAAAGTCGAATCTCTCTCCTTGATAGGTAATTTAACTTTTAGGGCTTTGGGAAACTTGTTACCCACCAAACTAACTTGGATATCCGACCTGTAGGCTTTACATGCTTTTATGTAATTGGCTCTGCGATCAAAATATGCCGAATCATCGGCTGGATATATATCGATATAGTCTTGTAAATACCGCATGTTAAGATCCTTTGCGATATATCGTACCGCTTGATCTTTGGCTGCCTCTGTAGTGAGGCTATAATGATGTCCCATATAGAGACCGGCTGATACACCTGTACCTTCAAATACCTGTTGATAGTTTTCCGCATTTACTTGAATGCTTTGAGCTAAAACAAATGAATTATTCCAAAAACATAAGGTAAGTAAAAAGTAAATACCGTTTTTTTTCATAAAATAGGTTTAAGAAATGGCTTCTTTATCAACAAAAATAATTTAATTATCAGTTAAATAGACGTTTCTATGCAATTTATTAGAAGTGAAGTAGCTAATTTTGACTTGTTTCCTTTTAATAATTATAGTACAATATCCTTAGAATGCTTAATTTATGAGAAATAATAAAATACACTTCTTAACTTGTTTTTCTTTGTTCATTTGTTTGATTCAAATTGACGCATTTTCACAACGTGAAATAGCCATTACCATAGACGATCCACATACACTAGAAACGAAGAAATTAAGCTGGAAAGAAAGAAATGATGCTATTTTAATGTCATTGGAAAAACATAAGATAAAAGCGGCCTTATTTGTATGCGGGATGCGAATTGATAACGAAAATGGAAAAATGTTATTAAAAAAATGGGATGACCAAAATCATTTAATTTGCAATCATTCCTATTCTCATTTTTACTATCATTCTAAAACCAAAACGAGCGATGTATTTGTAGCTGACTTTCATAAAGGCGATAGTATGATCACAACGTATAAAAACTTCACAAAACTATTTCGGTTTCCCTACTTGAAAGAGGGTAATACCACCGAAAAAAGAGACGTCATGCGAAATGCTATGAATTTAGCAGGCTACAAAAATGGATATGTAACTGTTGATGCATCGGATTGGTATATAGATATGCAAATCGCTGAAGCTTTGAAAAAAGACGCCAATGCCGATTTAACCCCCTACAAAGAATACTTTATAAAACATATTTTGGATAGAGCCAATTACTATGACTCTTTGGCACAAAAGGTATTCAAAAGAAATATAAAACACACGCTACTTTTACATCATTCCCTTTTGAATGCCTTATTCTTAAATGATTTATTATTGGCTCTAAAAGAAAACAACTGGAAGCTTATTGATGCAAAGAATGCATTTAAAGATGCCGTATTCTCACTTCAACCCATCATAGAACCGTGCGGAGAAAGTATTGTTTGGCAATCGTCTAAACTGAACGATGAATTCTCTAAAAACCTGCGTTATCCAGCTGAAGATGAGAGGTATGAAAAAGATGCATTGGAGAGGTATTTAGAGGGGTATAAGTTTAGGAATATCAAGAGATAGAGGATTTTTGGATCATTCTAAGCTAGATTTAGTAAATCATCAATTTTCATATTCGAGAACAATGTCAGTTCGAGGGATAATTTTTTTCAAAAAATATAATATTATTGACGTTAAATTTGTGATGTAACCGAGATCAATAAAAAGCAGTTTAACAGTTTTATTAATAGTGCCTATGCCTGTGTTCGAGCTTTGTTCCAAAG
>JBOFGX010000091.1:0-3383 GCA_051649345.1 Leadbetterella sp.
AAAATGAACTAACTGCGATTATCCAAAAAGTAAAGGCTATTAGTACCAAAGAAAGTGAAGATGTACAATGGAGAATTAAGCAAATTACCCTCAATTGGGACTTTACGGTACTGACTTTACGAGCAATTGAGGCAGGGAAAAAATATAGAATGAATCCCAACCCAGAAAATTTCAAGGTAGCTTTTGATCTAGGAAAACAAAGGGATCAAATGATTTCTAATCCTGAAAACTGCTTTTCGATCTCTCCCAAATGCGTATCCTCTTCTGATGCGAATACGACCATGAATATTCTTAGCCAAGATCTCAATCTGGAAAAGAGAGAAGTTACTGTTTTTAAGCAAGATGCGGATTTCAAATTAGGAGAATTAAATTGGCCGCAATGGGAGCCTATTTCAAGTCCAATCGGACGTAAAATGGATAAGCAAGAATTTAGGAATAATCTTACTTCTCAAAAGGCCTCACAAGATGGATTCACCATGGGGAGGCTGTTTTACACCGAAAAAGGCTTGTATGTAGCATTAAATATGGCAGAGCCCAAGATAGATTCAATTGAGATTTCAAAGGACCCCAAGGACCCTTGGAAAGGAGATTGTGTAGAATTGTTTTTTAATCCATCAGGCTCTAAAGATGAATATTTCCAGTTTGTGGTAAACCCAAATGGACTGGGAAAAGCAATCGTTAAGAAAGGTGATGTAGGCTTTGATAAGACCTATGATCCCAAATGGAAGTATACTGCCATCAAAGGGAAAACTTTTTGGACGGTTCAGATATTTATCCCTTGGGAAGATTTGGGTGGAAAACCCAAAGATGGAGATTCCTGGGGAGCCAATTTTTACAGAACCAAATGGAAGCCAGACTACAAAGAATATCTCGCGTGGGCACCCACAGGCACTAAATTGTTTGCTATGCCTGAGTTGTTTGGAAAGATAAATTTTGGAGGTAAGAGATAGTTGTTAGAATCTCTTGTAAGCCAAATTTGGGTATAATAAAGCTCTCCTTACAAGCTCGTCTACAAATTTTCTTCCTGTCATTTCCTATAAAAGGAATTCTAATATAAAAAATGAAAAACTACCTTTTCTTACTACTTCTATTTTCGAGCGGGTTGTTGGTTGCACAATCATTTCCCATAGTACGAGAAGGTAAGCCTAATGTCACGATTGTAAATCCAGAGAAGTCAAATCGACTACGTAAATTAGCAATTGCGGATTTTATAAACACCGTAAAAATAGCTACGGGAGCTGTATTGCCACAGGTTGACGAAAAGGATATTGAAAATCTAAGTCCGTCATCTTTAAAGCTAGTATTTGGTCCCAGTCCACTTACGAGTAAAATTCTAGGAAGTAACCCAAATTTGGAGCCCGAACAATTCAGAATCATTACAAAAGGCAATTATTTGCTTGTTCTCGCCAATGATATATTAAGGGGAATGGAAACCCGAAACTCCATGACTACAAGTTATGCTTTATCCCATCTAATGGAATCATATATGGGTGTAAAATGGCTTTGGCCTGGCGAATTAGGAACTTACGCTCCATTCACAAAAAATATCTCTATACCCAATCAAGATTATACCTATCAACCTCAACTGGTCAAACGGAGATTCAATCTTCCAACAAAGCAAGATGAAATTCTGGTTTGGGCATCGCACCACAAAGCCAGTGGAGAAAGGGTAAATTATAATTTCATGCATTCTTTCCGTAAAATTGGCATGAATGGTGACTGGTGGGGAGACTTCAAAGATACCAAACCGCATATGTTGGCTCAAAATCCAAGCGGCAAACCAGAAATGGGAAGCAAACCTGATTTCTATCAAATATGTACAACCCACCCCGATAGTAGAGCAGAGGTTATTAAACGATGGGAAGCCGCTGGAATGCCCGAATTTTGGGACTTGACTGCTAACGACGGAAACGGCTTTTGTACCTGTGATTTATGTATGGATTTGGATGAAAAATTAGGGGGATATCGCCATACAAAAGAAGAGGTATTTAACTACCAAATAAAGGAAATAAATCTTACCGAGCGTCACGTTGATTTTTGGAACGATATAATAACCCGTATGCGTGAGAAAAGAAAAGATGCCAAGATATTGGTATTTTTATACGGTAGATATAGAACTCCTCCAAAAAACATGAAAGTTGCCCCTGGAGTTCTAGGAGAATTGGTTCATGGCTACGATTTCAGCTTATGGCATGAGTGGACAAAGGCAGGGATATATGGTATAGGACTGCGTCCCAATTGGTGGCATATGGGAGCCAATGCTCCCCATCTTCCGCTTCATATAGTAGCAGATTATATGAACAAGGCTCATCAAAACAAAATGACCCATTTGTTTATGGATAGTATGCTGGAATATTGGGCAAATCAAGGTCCATTCTATTATTTAGTAGCACGAATGGCCGACAATAAAAACTTGAATGCAGATATCATCATTGACGAATATGCCTCTGCATTTGGGAAAGGAGCTCCAGAAATCAAAAACTATATCAAGTACTGGGAAGATTACCATGATGAAGTGGATTACAATATTCCGGCAGGAGGAATATTAACGGTAAATAACCAAGGTTTATATGAGAAAGTATGTAAAGAGCAATTTAAGGTTTCACAGCATCCTCTATCTGGACATTGGAAAACATTACCCTTTATTTATACTCCAGAAATCATAGTTAATTCTGAGAGAATCTTAGATAAAGCAGTTAAAAAAGCCAAGAAAGATACATTAGCTCTAAAAAGAATAGAGTTTTTACGAGATGGTTTGAGACACTTGGAAATGACATCGAATTACATGAAAGCCGATAAAGACACCAGAAAAACAATTGCTAATGAATTGGTCGATTTTGACAAAAAGATGAAAGAAAAGCATGGGTACTGGCATACAAAAGAGCTTCAAATGTTGAAAGAATGGGGGTTGTTGGATAAAGAGTTTAATGTAAATGATATGTAGGCAAAATGGAGTCTGCGAATCGAGAAGAAAAATACCGTACCCTTATGTAGGGATCAAGCAAAAAAGTCAAGGGGTATTTGCCCATTTTACAATGGTATTGTACATTAAAATAATATTATAATACAAATTTTGCCCAATTCATAAAAGCAATGCTTTCAGATTTAAGGAAATTTGTAACTTACTTACCTAATAATTAAAATACAGTTACTACTTTTTAAGTAATTGATTTTAAATAGATTTTGACCTAATACCACTTTAGTTATTCTTAAAAAAGCAAAATATTACCAACCATAAATAAAATTACAGGTATAGGCGTTTAAGTCGCACTATTTAATTAGTATTCTTACCTTTGTTTCTAGAATGACAAGGGTTAAATTTACAGGTGTGAAAACACTTGATTTTACGGAGAGATTTAAAAGCGAAAACGACTGTCTTGAAT
>JBOFGX010000092.1:0-3463 GCA_051649345.1 Leadbetterella sp.
ATAAAAACTCGATTCAAGAAATATGTATTGGGAATTACTCTTTCGGGTAGGTGAGAGCCAGAGGAGACGATATATGTTTTCATAAGGCAGAATAGATTTTTTTGTATCAACGGATTGAAGGTAGTAAAGTTTAGCGATACTACAGATATTTTTTGGAGCTTGAATTGTGAAATACAAATAATTAAATGATCAAACTCTATTTTTGAAGCAAAATACTACCAGATTTGAGACCTTTAGCTCCTGTTTTTTTGAGATATGATGCCGTGTATAAATAAACGCCTGTAGGAGCCATTTGGGATTTTATCATCCCATTCCATCCCATATCAGGGTTATTTGGGAGAGCATCTTTTTTTTCAAAAATTAAGGCTCCCCACCGATTGTAAATCTGGAAAAGAGGGATCTTATCGATACACTCTCCAGAAATAGGGTAGAAGTAATCATTAACTGAGTTGTCATTGGGTGTAAAAATAGTGGGAAACATGACTTCACATTCAGGGAAAACCCAAATTTTGAATTTTTCGATGTTTGTACAGGTGGCAGACATATTGGTAGCTTGAAATACTAGCTCTCCAGATATATCGGGGGTGAAATTCTGCGAAATGCAATCGGAGCAGACCCGAGAACCATTGAACTCCCAAGAACTAGCATAAACATCTCCAGCAATTACCCTATGACTGAGATTTACAGACGCACCTAGCGTAATGATGCTATCACTCACGGAGGAGGAAGTTTCGAGTTTGTTAAAAACGATACTAGCAGTCAGTACAGAGTCGCATTTTTGAGGTCGTTTGATTTGAAAAGTATAATTTCCTGAAGTTTTGAGCATAGAATCTGCAATCATAACACTCTCGCCTACGCATTTTTGCAGGGAAATGGCTTCTCGGATTATGGGTGAGTAGGATAAGGTTAAATTGTACGTAGAGTCACAGACACCGTTCATGTTATAGAAATAGGTAGATTGTCCGGGAGAGTCAAATTTTTTATCCCCTAGTGTTATGGACTCTCCTTCGCACAGGCTTGCGTTTACGGTCCGTGATCCACTTCCTCCTTTTTTGATGGTATAATTGATCGTGACTCCACATGCTGCATCAAGACTTGAAAAGGGTACAACTTTTACATTTATTGTTTGCCCTACATTACCTTTAATCAAGGCTGTTTGGTTGCCTCCACCCCCCGTCCAAGCATAGGTCTCAAAGCCCTCGGGTGCCGCAAAAAGTAGCTCTCCCTTGGAATTGGGACATGTAGTAAGTGGATTAATCTCCGTTTTTTTGAGTTCAGCATCAAAATAGCAATATCCCAAATGCCCCCTGCCCGTACACCCATGAACCAAAACCTCTACTGTAAGGTATTGACCTACGTACAAACGTAGATCTATAGCTCCTGTGGTCCAGTTTCTATAGTCTATATCTCCTTGGCGTTTGAATCCATTAATGAGTTTGTTTTCCAGTTGCACATCAAAGTCACCGCATTTGATCACAACTCCGTCTTTGTCTTTTACTTTTATAGAGAATCCTGGCTTTTGGGATGCTTTATGCCTTGTGTCGAAATCCTCTCGTAGAAATACACAGAAATAGTATTGAAATAGGTTGTCGGTATTTGTCACTAAGAACGTGGTTTTGGCTTTTTCGAAAGAGCCTCCACCTACACCCCTTCCGTTTTCACTGTTTCCTAATTTTAAAGAATACCTACTTTTGGGATATGCTCTGGGAATAGCCTCTTGTGTGATATTGGGGTCGTTTCCTGACGAAGTGGAAGTGATAAATTTTCGTGAACCAGTCACATCGGGTCTTTCTGAAGAATATGTTAATACTCCTCCTGGGTCAGAAACAGTTCCATTCGTAAATGTCCATCCCGATAAGTCTCCCTTTTCGAAACCAATGTTGGCTTCGTTGTTTACTTGCGAAAATACAGTGAAACTGCATAGAAGAAAAGTAGAAACAAGAGTATAGAAATAGCTCCAAAAAAATGATTTGGCAATACCTAAAATACTATTTTTAGCAGTATTTTTCATAGGCACTAAACAGACTATTCTACTGGTCTTTTATTAGTTTGAATTTTTGGTTAATCTAATATACGCAAATAGTTTAAAATTCAATGCCTTAGTTTAAAAAAAAGATTGAATACTAGCTACCTTTACGACAATATTTAAAGTTTGGATAGGCGTATTATATGAAAAAAAGTAACCTTGTAGATCTCGAAAAACAAAGACAAGATACGGGCTTCGGTACGAGTGCGAATAGTTCAGAGACTCGGCTAGTTCGCCCAGATGGAAATTTCAATGTTCGTAAGATTGGCCAATCTTTTGAGGCACATTTGGATATTTTTCATAGGCTTATGACTATTCCATGGTGGAAGTTGACCACCGTTGTTGTAAGCTTTTATTTCGTTACGAATTTACTTTTTGCGGGTATTTATGTAGCGATTGGTATAGAGTATTTGCAGGGGATCGTACATACGGATGGTATCCATGATTTCTGGGAGGCTTTTTTCTTTAGCTCACAGACTCTTACCACTCTAGGGTACGGACGCATAGCTCCTGTGGGTTTTATGACCAATATTGTGTCATCGTTAGAAGCTTTGCTGGGCTTGTTGGCATTCTCCTTGACTACGGGTATTTTGTATGGGAGGTTTTCAAGACCCAGTCCAAAGATATTGTATTCTGATAATGCCCTGATTGCACCTTACTTAGATACTCGAGGTCTCATGATACGTATCGTGAACGAGAAATCTTCCCAACTCATCAATGTAAATGTCACCTTGATTTTTTCAAAAAATGAAATAAAAAACGGAGAGAAGAAACGACAATATCATACATTAGAACTTGAGCGGGCCTATGTGAAGTATTTTTCACTTTCGTGGACTATCGTTCATCCTATTACGGCTAATAGTCCTTTGTACAAGGAAACCCCCGAATCCCTAAGGGAATCCAATGCCGAGTTGTTGTTATCCATAGATGGCTCTACCGAAACCCACGGAGACTCTGTCCACAGTCGCAAGTCTTACCTACACAGCGAGATCAAATGGGGACGTAAATTCGTGAGTATTATTTCTGAAGATGGCCATGAATACACATTGGATTTGGCCAATAATGATCGATCAGAGCCTGCGGAATTGCCTGAGTTGGAGTAGGTACAAAGTTTTAATTTTTGATTGGATTATTAGCAGATTGATAGGCTATTTTTTTTCTATACTTTGTCTCATCCTAAAATAGCGTTACAAAAAAAGTAATGTTATGAAAGAAACAATTGAAAGTAAGTACACTAAACGTACGCAAAAAGATTACAGTTATGCTTTTAAATTAGTAGTTGTAAGAGAAGTTGAAGACGGAGAATTGGGGATAAAATCAGCCGCTCGCAAATATGGGATACAATCCCATTCCACAATTACAAATTGGTTGCGAAAATATGGTAACTTCGATTGGATAAATAAATCAACTCAAAAGATGCCAAAGTCAAAAGATCAA
>JBOFGX010000093.1:0-7896 GCA_051649345.1 Leadbetterella sp.
CTTTGGAACAAAGCTCGAACACAGGCATAGGCACTATTAATAAAACTGTTAAACTGCTTTTTATTGATCTCGGTTACATCACAAATTTAACGTCAATAATATTATATTTTTTGAAAAAAATTATCCCTCGAACTGACAACATTAGTCCTTGAACTGAGCATTTTCTGAAATGTGCCATCTGCCATCAATCATCTAAACCACCTAAGGACTCCCATACTAGAGACTATCGACTAAAAAATCATTTCCCCCAACGCCATTCTTTACCCAAGGTAAGTTCGGTTTTGAGATTTTGTTCGATCAGGTAATCACGGGTTTCGGTATCGGATTTTACTTTTTCGGGAAGTACATCTAAGTTTGCCAATGCGTAGGTCATCATGGCTGTGTATCGCACATTGTTGAGGATATGGTCTTTGTTGATCAACGAAAACTTATCACAATTGGCATGATAGCAATTGAGGGCTTTGATAGAAAAATTGCCTACAGGCTCGCAAACAGGGATACCTTCCAACATAAACGGTTGGTGATCGCTGTGGAGACTGGCACTGCTGGTCACTTGGTTGCTAAATTCAGGAGCTATTTTTTGAATTTGTTCTCCAATTTTCGTAAAGGATTCCTTCATTCCTGCCTGTCCAAAAGCATTGAAGCCGTTGATATTGTTGACCATGTCAAGGTTAATGACCATTTTTACTTCATTCAAATCCCCCGTTTCTTTTAGTTTTTTAACGAGAGCCTTGGAACCTAAAAGTCCTTGTTCTTCTCCCATAAACAAGACAAATTCTACGGTACGTTTGGTTTTGAGATTCAGTTTTTTGAACACTCTAGCAATATCCATAACCGAAAACGAGCCAATTCCGTTGTCAATGGCTCCTTGGGCTAAATCCCATGAGTCCAAATGCCCGCAAACGATAATTTTCTCATTCTTGAGTTTTTTTGAACTTCCTTTGTGCTCAGCCATAATGTTTCTGGCATTGATCGGACGAGAAAAATTACGCATATCCAAAACCGCCACAATATTGCTTTCTTCGCGTATCCATTTACGGATTACTTTACCCGACTCCAAAGAAACGTTTACGGCAGGAATAGGTATCAGTTCGCCCGTGACAGATGCTGTACCCGTCAATAGAACTTGCCCCTCTACTCCATTGGCAGAAATAACACCAGCAGCACCGTATTTGATGGCCAAAGCCGTTTTTTCGGAGCGATGCAGGTTTTTCTTACCTACATTCTTTTTATCCAAAATTTGAATATTAAAAAGAGCCATTTTTCCTTGTAATTGGTCTTTAACAGCCTCAAAATCATCTTCAAGTCCATCCCCACAATCTACAATTTTGGCTGTTACATGGGACGAAACTGGCGAATGTGCCAAAGAAACTACCTTGAAATCTATGAAATTATCGCTGTTTTCAGGAACAAGCGTAAGGCTGACCGTATCTCGTGCCCAGGATTCTACTACAAAAGGAAAGTACTTTGCCTTATAACCGTAATTTTTTAGCAAGGCATAAGCATACTCCTCTGACATTTTTCCTCCCAAACTTCCCGTTAGTCTATGTCCGATACGAGTGGTAGATTCACCCAATGTTTGGTAAGCCATACCGTTTTGTAAAACCTCTGTATTGATTTCTTTGAAAACTTCGAATATGGATTTTTGGGCAGGATTAAAAGAAAAAAGCAATGTTGCTACTAGGACTAATCCAAGCGATACCATGCGTGCTTTCATATTATGTAAGGATGAACGTGTATAAATCTACTATTATGTCGAAATTAAAATTAGCTTAAAAAAATTAAGTTTAAAAAAAATTAAGAAAAATAACGGTAAAGTCGAACGTGAAATTAAAAAAATTATAAAATACAATCAAGGCGTTGCTGAAACCCACACTTCTCCGTCTTGAAAATATTCTTTTTTCCAGATAGGTACCGTCTCCTTCAAGGTATCAATTGCGTATTGGCAAGCTTCAAAAGCGGCTTTTCGGTGAGAAGAAGAAACAGCGATGATGACGGGTTCTTGACCCAATTCTAGTTTTCCTATTCTATGATGTATGGCAATTTTAAAAATACCAAATTTCTCAATGGCTTCTTTGGCTATTTTCTCCATTTCACGGATAGCCATGGGTTCATATGCCTCAAAGTCGAGATACAAAACCTCCTTGCCTTGGGTATGATTGCGTACTGTGCCTACAAAATAAACCTGTCCGCCTACAGAATGGTCTTCTACAAAGGAAATACACGCTTGTAGATTCAAAGGATTGTTTGTAATATGAATGTTGACCTTTTCCATTTTAGCCACCACTTACTGGGGGTATCAATACGATTTCGTCTTGTTGCTGCACCACTTGTGCATCATCGGCGTATTCTTGATTGACGGCAATTTTTACAGATGCTAAGTCTTTTAGTCTAGGAAACTGTGACTCTAAATAGGTTCGTAATTCGGATACATTTTTAATATCGGGGGAATTTACTTCGTAAAAAGTACCTCCCAAAATATCTTTACATACACCAAAACACCGAATTTTAAGCATGGATTACGACCATTCAAATTATACTCAAATTACGTGAATCAAAAGCAGATCAAGAAGCTTTGGAGGGTTTTTTTAAGTCAAAATCTAAAATCAGAAGATAGAATTGTTTTCCGTGATATACCTTTATAAAAAATTGAGAAAATGCACCTAATCTCTGTGGAGGAAGCTCAAAAAATTGTTCTGCAAAATGCGATAGAATGTAAATCTGAACACATTCCTTTGGAAAACGCTTTGGGTAGGGTTTTATTAGAGAAAATCGTTGCTGATCGGGACTTTCCTCCGTTTGATCGCGTCAGTATGGATGGAATTGCCATTCAATACGCTGATTTTGAGGCCGAAAATAGGATTTTCAAAAGTGAAGGTTTGCATACGGCAGGCAGTCCAAATGTACGCTTAGATGCAAAAAATACCTGTTTTGAGGTTATGACAGGAGCTATTCTTCCCCAAGGTACAGATACCGTCATTCGATACGAAGATTTGAAGGAAACCGATCTCGGTTTTGAAATTCAAATATCAGAAATAAAAAAAGGGCAAAACGTACATAATCAAGGAATCGACAAGCAAAAAGATGATGTCCTTATTCCCAAACATACCGTTTTAAATGCCCATCATTTGGCTGTTGCTGCTTCCGTAGGAAAAGCCCAAATATCTGTTTTTCGTAATCCCAAAATCGCATTTGTGTCTACAGGAGATGAGTTGGTAGCCATCGATGAAACGCCCAAAGACTATCAAATCCGAAGATCCAATCAAATAGCGGTTTCGGGGATGCTCCAAAAACTGGGATTCCAGATGGATACGTATCATTTGAAAGACAACAAAGATGAGTTGTTCCAAAATATAAAATCACTCATGGCAGATTATGCTGTTCTGGTATTTAGTGGGGGTGTATCAATGGGTAAAAAGGATTTTTTACCTGAAATACTGCTTGAATTGGGCGTTGAAAAACAATTCCATAAGGTGGCTCAAAAACCAGGGAAACCTTTTTGGTTTGGAAAATATACGGGCGGAACTGTTTTTGCTTTACCAGGTAATCCAACTTCTACAGTTATTGGTACTGTTTTGTATTTGATTCCTTGGTTAAAGTCTAGCTTGAAAATAGAACCTGTCCAGGAAAAATATACGGTTATTTTGAAAGCTGATTTAAAGGCTTCAGAAACGCTTGATTTATATGTACAAGCTAAACTAAAGATCGAAGAGGGAAAAATATTTGCTGATCCCATCAAAAACAATGGTTCAGGAGACTTTTTCAACTTGGTAGATTCCGATGGGTTTATCCATATTCCCAAAGGATTCATTGAAAAAAAACAAGGCGATATGGTCGAATTTTTACGTTACTAATTTATGCTAAAAGCGGATATTCGAGCAAATAACAAGGTCATTCGAAGGTCATTTACAAAAGAAGAATGTGCCTTAAAAAATCAAAAAATACATGATTTGTTGTTTAGCAGAATACCTATGCATCGGTATGGGATTATCCATACATTTTTACCGATTCTAAGCCAAAATGAACCTGATACCTTAAAAATCGTAGCTACTCTACGAAAAGACTTTGCTCCAGAAATCTATATTCCTCGAATGGAAAGCGATCGAGAACTAAGTCATATTCACTGGCAAGCAACCCTTGAACTTAAGAAAAACAATCTAGGAATTTTGGAGCCTTTAGAAAATAAGGATGGTAAAACAAGTGAGCAATTTTTTACTGATTTCATAAATGAAGATGTTTTGATCCTCGTTCCCTTATTGGGATTTGATAAACGTGGGCATCGTGTAGGGTATGGAAAGGGGTATTATGATCAATTTGTAGGAGAAAAAACTCCTAAAACAACGATTTTAGGACTTTCTTTACTAGAAGTTGAGGAGGAATTTATACTTGATGTAGGGATCACAGATATACCTTTAGATTATTGCGTAAGTCCAGAGAGGGTGTATAGTTTTTGAAAAATTACCTAAAATTTAATTTATACTAATTGTTATATAAGATTGTTTCTTAACTTCGTTTCCAACTAATTCTGAACCACATTTATAAAAATGAATATTAGCGATTTAGTATTAAAGCTACTACGAAAATATTATTTACTGATCGGAATATTGTTCGTCGCTTATCCATCATATTCTTCTACATATACTACTCAAATGAGTCGGGATACAAGCATCGTCGACAGCTCTTTTAATGAAAAAAAGAGTCCAAAAAAGAAATACCGAAAAACACTAAAACACATTCTAAACGCTGCAATTTTCGCTTCTCCATTTTTTGCTTATTTCTTATTCGAAATAGGAATAGGCTTAGCTTTGGTGGGATGGTTATTTTTAAGTATGGTGTTTTTTGTGATATTGAATGCAATCTCAGGTTCTATTACAATTTACAAAAATTCAAAAGATAAATATGGGAAAAAGGCTTTATTCAGACTACTTGCAACAGGTTCTATTTATCTAATTCTCGGGATTATATTTTCGATTTTTTTAATACAATTAGATTATTCCGATTTTCGATTCGATTGACATATGAGAATTCAATTTGTAAAATACTTATTTTTTGTTCTTATATTTTCAAATATGAGTACTAGAGCTTTGGGCAGCAATAGCAGATTTGAAATCGCTCAAGATAGTTCTATTGTTCCGAAGGATTCAATCATCCAAAATCTAGATTCAAATAGATCCTTAAAAAAAGTTAATAAAGCAAGCTTTATACTATTTGTAACGTCAATTGCGTCTTTGATTGGTGCCGGTATTTTTGCAGTGATTTCTAGTTCCAATCCAATTGCTATTCTACTATTTTTGCTGGGATGTTTTACTTTGTTTGCTACTAACCTTATAGATTACGCTATTATATACAAATCCGCGAAAAAGAAGCGAAAAGGATTGTTCTCGTTACTAAGATTAAGTCTACTAAATTTTTGGTACATTTATCTTTTAATCCTAATAGTAATATTAAATATATTTTACCCTCACATCTGGTAAAATATATATACTACCCCCCAATGGTAGTCATACTTTCTGAAACCAAGGTTTTACGGTTTTTTTCCGCCTCAAAGCCGTCTTTTGCTCGATGAGAAACGGCATTATGGATATGCTTTTGTAATTCTGTTTTGCTTGCCCCTGAGCGAATAATTTCAAGTAGGTTTACGACTCCTTCATCGTATAGGCACGTTTTAAGCTCACCCGTAGGCGTAATTCTGAGACGATTACACGTACCACAAAATGTACGGCTGTAGGCAGCAATGATCCCTAGTTTACCTTGGAAACCATTCACTAAGAATTCTGATGAAGTACTAGTAGCTTTAAAGGGCAAGGCCACAATTTCTCCAAACGCTCTCTCAAGAATTTGGCGTATTTGAATATGAGACAAGAAAAATTGTTTCTTTTCTCCTTCTCCGTTGAATGGCATTTCTTCTATAAAACGAACATCTACAGGATTATTTTTTGCTAATTCTGCCAAAGAAACAATGTCTTCGTGATTACGTCCATCCAGTACAACTGCATTTATTTTAAGTGGAATTTTAAGGTCTATGGCTGTTTGTAAAGTTTCCAGCACCGCAGGAAGTTCGTCTCGACGAGTCATCTCAAAAAACCGTTTGCGATCCAATGAGTCTAGGCTTAGATTTATTCCAGAAATTCCGATTGCTTTAAGTTCTGGAAGGTAAGATTGCGTAAGAACACCATTTGTAGTTAGGTGTAAATGCTCGATACCGGGGATTTTTTTGATTTCTTTCATCAATCCCATGATATCTTTTCGAACAAAAGGCTCCCCTCCCGTGATTCTCACCTTTTTGATCCCCATTTCTGCTAAACTTTCTATCAGAAAAAGAGATTCTTCATAGCTGATAACGTTCTTTTTAGGCAAAAAGTTAATGCCTTCATGGGGCATACAATAAAAACAACGGAGATTGCATCGATCGGTCACTGCCAATCGTACATAATCTACAACACGTCCGTGGTTATCAATGAGCATTTCTGCTGTAATTTTTATCTAAATAATCAAATAAATCAGGACTTTGAAAGGAAGTGCGGGATTAATCCTTTAAAAAACTAAAAAGAAGGCAAAAAAGAACAAAAAAAGGGAATATCTATTCCCAAGATTTCAAATCTGATGTCTTAAATTGCCATTCGGGAGTATTAAAATCTTCTGTTGAGGGAATTTGAAACCAAGGACTCATTTCTTCGTCTTCGAAATTTTTAAGAACATGCATTTCTTGAGCGGGCATATAACTTTGAGCCAACAAAAATCGAATTTCGCCTTTTGGATTTTTAACTTTATCCATCACAATCACAGCGTGTCCTGGAGATCCTCCACGTATAAAAACATCTCCTATTTCTAACTTAAAAATAGGTTTTGATTTTAATGATTTTGAAAGAGAAAGTGTGCCTGCATACGTAAAAACAAAATCCAAATATTGTTTAAAAACCTCCTTGGAATGACTTTCCTCTGATTTTTTTACCCAAGAAGTTGAGTTCCCCGTGACAGCAACTCTATATCCTTGAGCCCATTTAGAAAATGGAACCGAGAAGCCGTTGGTGAGTTTAAAATCTATGTTATCGTATAGTTTGAGGGAATAAAAATACTCGGCTCTTAAACGAATAACAGCATCGGCACATTGCTGCAAATCTTTTTTGGGTATAGGTAAATCGAGAACTGCATAATATACCTTGTTAGGCTTTACCTGCCCATTGTAGTAATGCACGGCATACCCATTTTTTTGTAAGGGATGTTTTTGTAGATACGATGCAAATGAGCCTTCTTTTTGATTTTCCCTAGAAAATCCTTCAGGAGGATCAATGTCCTTCACTTTCTCAAGAAAAGAGGATTGATTTTGCTGATTATTTGTCTCATTTTGAGAAGATAATGAACACGAGACCATAAAGAATACAGTGACAAAAAACAATGACTTCATGCTGAGAGGATATATTACCATTCCAACGTACTAGAGATTATTATATTTTAACCAGCATTACGATTTTCTTCCAATCTCTTTTCCATAAAATTCGCAGGATACTTTGACATCAATCGACTGATTTCAAACGCAAATTCTTCATAAGACTTTTCCCATTCAGCAGCTTCTTCTTTTGTATATTTATAAAAACCGTCTCCGTTTACGATACCATTTCCTCCTTTTACGGCAATATCCTCTATCAACTTGGGTACGTGAGTTTGGTTGTTGAGGGTAGGGAACAAATCGCCCATTACCTTGTAGTAGGCTTGTAATCCTGTAATATCCATATATCTAAACAAGCCACAAAACGGCATCCAAAAGCCTCCATCATTCCTACAGGCTCTATCTACGTCCTGTACGGTCGCATATCCATTTTCTACTAATGAAATCGCCTCTCTGTACATGGCATACATAATTCTGTTGGTTATAAATCCCCGAATGTCTTTTCTAAC
>JBOFGX010000094.1:0-23615 GCA_051649345.1 Leadbetterella sp.
TATAAACGTTGAAAAACTTACTTTTCGCTTTAGCCACAAGTATTCTATTCGGTTCATGTTCCCTAGGATCAGACGAAGTTAGCTACAGCAAAGATGTAAAACCTATTCTCAATAAGCACTGTATTTCATGCCACGGAGGTGTGAAAAAACAAGGAGGGTACAGCCTTTTGTTTGAGCAAGAAGCATTATCAAAAGCTAAATCGGGTAAGTACGGGATAGTACCAGGGGATGCAAGTGCATCTGAGATTATCAAAAGATTCCATTCACACGATTCCGAAGAAAGGATGCCTTACCACAAAGATCCTTTGAAAGAAGAAGAAATTGCTACATTGGAAAAGTGGATAGAGCAAGGAGCAAAATGGGAAACCCATTGGGCGTATATTCCTGTTAAAAAACAAACAATTCCAGATGGAGATGAAAATTGGGTAAAGCAAGATGTAGATAATTTTATATACTCAAATGCAAAAAATGCAGGGCTGGAAGTTTCCACACAAGCAGATCCCTTAACATTAGCAAGGCGGGTATCCTTAGATTTAGTTGGCTTTCCATTGAGGTCTAAGTCCTATGATCAATTTATAGCTCAACCTACCGACAAGAATTATGAAACCTATGTAAACGATCTTTTAGCCTCCCCACATTTTGGTGAGAAATGGACGAGTATGTGGCTAGATTTAGCAAGATATGCAGACACCAAAGGATATGAAAGAGATCATACACGACAAATTTGGAAATACAGAGATTGGCTAATTGAGGCTTTCAATTCTGACCTACCGTATGACCAATTTTTAGTCAAACAAATAGCAGGAGACTTACTCCCAAATTCTACTGACAATGATCTGATAGCTACCGCTTTTCATCGTAATACCATGACAAATGATGAAGGGGGCACCGACAATGAAGAATTTAGGGTAGCAGCAGTTGTAGATAGAGTGAATACTACATGGGAAACACTCATGGGTACTACTTTTGCTTGTGTACAGTGCCATAGCCATCCGTATGATCCCATTACGCACGAAGAGTATTATAAATTTATGTCGTTTTTTAACAATACACGAGATGAAGATACTTCTTCAGATTATCCGCTTTTAAGGCAGTATAAAAATGAAGATAAAGCTAAACTTACTCATATTGAAAGCTGGCTAGGTGCCCATGTTTCCGAATCAGAGAAAAAGAAAATAACTTTATTTTTAAAAACCCTACATCCTTCCTATAATACGCTTACAATGGATGACTTTGTCAATTCGGAGTTAGTAGATACGAAGTTTTTAGGAATGAGAAAAAACTCTCATGCGAGGTTTAAGAATGTAAATTTGAGTAACAAGAAGTCCATTTTGTTTAAAACCAGAATTATAGATCCAGGGAGTAAGCTTCAATTAAGGATAGATAGACCCAATGGAGAAGTCATTTCCGAAATAGCACTTACATCAAAGAAAGATGAGTTTTGGAAAACTATGGAAGCCCCTTTGAAGAAAATCGATGGGAAGCATGATGTGTATTTTGTGTTTCAAAATCCCGGTGTGCTGGACCCCATAAAGACAAGTATTTGGATTGATTGGGTAAGTTTTAATGACTATTTAGAAGCTGATAACAAACCTGGATTTACGAACATCAAAAAAGATATGATGTATCTGATAAATACCGTTCCGGAAAACACTGTACCTATATTTTTAGAAAATCCAGAGGACTTTCGTCGTAAGAATCAAGTGTTTGAAAGAGGTAGCTTTTTGGCTAGGACCAAGGAGGTTACACCTGGCGTACCTGCTATTTTTGGGAAGGAAAAAGTAAATTCCCGTTATGAACTAGCAAAATGGCTTACTTCGCCTCAAAACCCTTTGGTCTCTCGTACCATGATCAATCGTTTTTGGGAACAACTTTTTGGGACTGGGCTAGTAGAAACGCTGGAAGATATGGGTTCTCAAGGAGCGAATCCCGTAAGTCAACCCTTGCTGGATCATTTGTCTTATACATTTATGAATGAGTACAAATGGTCTATGAAGAAAATGATCAAGACGTTGGTCGTATCATCAACTTACAGGCAATCGTCACTTGCAACTCCTGATCAACTTGCCAAGGATCAATTCAATAAATACTTAGCAAGAGGATCGAGAGTAAGACTTTCAGCAGAACAAGTAAGAGATCAAGCTCTTGCAGTCAGCGGTATGCTCAATACGCAAATGTTTGGAGCCCCCGTAATGCCTTATCAACCCGAAGGTGTGTGGAGTTCTCCCTACAATGCTGACAAGTGGAAAAGATCACAAGATAATCAACAATACAGAAGAGCAATTTACACATTTTGGAAGCGGACAAGTGCGTATCCAAGTATGATAAACTTTGATGCGATGGGTCGAGAAGTTTGTGTTTCAAGGCGAATACGCACGAATACTCCTTTACAGGCTTTTGTAACTCTCAATGACTCCGTTTATGTTGACTTAGCAGCACAGCTGGCTGAAAGGTCTATGAAACAAGCAAATAATCTTCCGAAAGAAAGTATTTCCATAGCCTATAAAAAAGTAACTGGACGTCCCATTTCGCATAAAAGGCTTGAAGTTCTGACAAACTTATGGATAGAGAGTAAACGAAAGTTTAAACCCGAAAACATGAAAAAGCTGATTGGTAGTTCAAATCCAGACAAGGCAGCAATGGTATTAGTTTGCAATAGTATTTTCAATTTGGATGAGGTAATTACAAAAAATTAGGGATGATGGATAATTTGTTGAAAGAGGCATACTATAGGCACTTACAAGAAGATACGCGACGTACATTCCTGAAACAATCTTTTATGGGATTGGGAGGACTCGCCCTAGGCAGTATGCTAAGTTCATGCTCAAAATCTGAAAGTAAATCAGCCGCAAACTTTGATGCCAGCAAAGCACTTTTAGCCAAAGCACCCCATTTTTTGGGAAAGGCAAAATCGGTAATTTATCTTCATATGGCGGGGGCACCTTCTCAATTGGAGCTGTTTGACTACAAACCCTTGTTACAAAAGTTAGATGGACAGCCATGCCCCCAATCGCTAATTGAAGGTAAAAAGTTTGCTTTTATCCGAGGCGTACCTAAAATGCTGGGACCAGCGGCAGAATTCAAGCAAAGAGGGCAATCCGGAGCTTGGATAAGTGAGTATTTACCTCATCTTGCAACAGTGGCTGATGATCTTTGTTTTTTGAAAGGTGTTGCTACAGACCAGTTCAATCATGCTCCAGCTCAATTACTCATGCATACTGGAAGTGCCCGTTTGGGAAGGCCCAGCATGGGGTCTTGGGTGACCTACGGTCTAGGTACTGAAAATGCAAATCTCCCAGGTTTTATAGTTTTGACTTCGGGTGGGAATAATCCAGATGCAGGCAAAAGTATATGGGGAAGCAGTTTTTTACCTTCCGTATACCAAGGAGTTCAGTGTCGGTCTGTAGGTGATCCAGTACTTTTTATCAAGGATCCTAATGGGATTGATCGTAATTTAAGAGAGGCATCCATTCAGGCAATAAACAAGCTAAACGAAGAGTCTTTTAAAGAATACAAAGATCCTGAAATACTAAGTAGAATCGGTCAATACGAAATGGCATTTAAGATGCAAGTAACGGTTCCTGAGGTAATGGATATTTCTAATGAACCAACGTATATTCATGAAATGTACGGAACAAAGCCCGGTGAAGAATCCTATGCAAACAACGTCTTACTAGCAAGGAAGTTGGTAGAAGCAGGAGTTCGGTATGTTCAGATTTTTGATTGGGGCTGGGATACTCATGGAAATGTAGCTACTGGATCTATTGATAAAGGTTTACAAGCTAAATGTCAAGCGATAGACAAGGCAACAACGGCTCTAATTTTAGACCTAAAACAAAGGGGTTTGCTCGAGGATACATTAGTTGTATGGGGTGGGGAGTTTGGCCGTACTCCAATGGCTGAAAATAGAGAAGGTATTGCCAATAAATTTAAAGGAAGAGATCATCATGCTGAAGCGTTTACGATGTGGATGGCTGGGGGAGGAGTAAAGCCGGGCTTCACATATGGTGAAACGGATGAATATGGGTATTCAATCGTTAACGGTCGCGTTACGCCCAATGATATCCAAGCAACTATATTGAATCAATTGGGTTTTGATCATGAGAAAATGACTTATGATTTTCAAGGAAGACCGTTTCGACTGACCGATGTAGCAGGCAAGTTGATTGAGCCTATTTTAGCGTAAAATGTACAATGAGTAGACCGAATCACATTTACATTACTTCTAATCCTACATTCGATTTTAGGAAGTCAAAACGAAAGACGACATTTATATGATAGGGAAGTTACATCCATTGTTGGTTCATTTTCCTATCGGTATTTTTGGACTAGGTGCGATATTGTTTTTTATAGATTATCTAAAAAAAGAAACCAAATTCAAGGAATCCATTTCAACGATTTTATTGATTTCTTTTTTATCAGGAATACTCTCTTGTGCCACGGGATATTTTCTTTCGGACGAAGGAGGATATGAACAGAGTCTTATAGACAAGCATATGTGGTCTGGGATCACAACCACAGCTTTTATGGGGCTTTTTTGGTATTTCTATACGTATTCACATTCTTTGATATGGTTAGTGGGGTTAATCGGGATCACACTTACGGGTCATTGGGGAGGTAGTCTTACACACGGAGAGGACTTTCTCACTTTAACTTCCAAAAAAGAAAACAATCCGATTAATCCTGATCAAGCATTGGTTTATCAAGATGTTATCAAGCCTATTTTAGAAGAAAAATGCTATTCTTGCCATAGCTCAAAAAAACAAAAAGGAAACTTAAATTTAGAAACATCAGAGAATATTCTGAAAGGTGGCGAAAATGGGCTTTGTTTAAAGCCAGGAGATGCCGAAGGTAGTTTACTTGTAAAACGGTACAAGTTACCCATTGGTGACGAAGAACATATGCCTCCCAAAGGAAAGCCACAGTTAACTAGTAACGAAATGCAGATCATTCAATGGTGGATAAACCAAAACGCAAGTTTCAATAAAAAACTGACACAAATACCCGGCAGCGAAGCAATAAAAGCTTTATTGATAACTCAAAAAGCAGTTTCTATTTTACCCGAAGACGAAATTTCTAAACCTTCAGATAAGGTATTGGATGAATTACAAAAAGCCGGTATTACTGTGAGTTTTGTAGGCAACAATTCCAATTATGTTCATGTGAATGCTTTGAATTTTGAACTAAAAAAAGAACATATTCAACGTTTGGATGAAATCAAAAACCATATCATTACGTTCAAACATAGAAACGTTAGGATTAGTAATGAGCTGGTTCAATTATTGGCAAATGCTAAAAACCTTAAAGAATTGAATTTGAGCGGAACAAGCTTTGATAATAAACATTTGGCAATACTAAAAAATAACCCAGGGATTGTAAGTCTAAATGTGTCGGGGACATTGCTTGAGGATAGTTCAATGCCTATATTTAAGGAAATGAAAAATCTATCTCGATTGTATATTTTTAATTCTAAAATCAAAAACCGAATGGCTTTCAACCAAAACTTGAAAAACGTGAAAGTGGACACTGGGTTTTATTCTGTACCGACTTTACGTCAAGATACAGTAAAAATTGTCTTTCAATGACACCCAGAATTAAATCTAACAAACAAAGTAATTGAATATAATCATACTGATTCGTTAACCATAAATTATCAAATATAGATTTTTCGAGATACTTTATTATCCCTACTTTTGTATTCCAATTTCGAACCCACGTATTTTAATGTATAAATTCCATTGGTTTATAGGTTTTCTTTGTATGCATTTTAGCATTTTAGCAAAAGAGCCTTTAAATGTAGATGTATTTAATCCACCTCCACGAATTATTCGAACCTGCTGTGCTTTTGGAAACAAAGTGGGTTACTCAGTTCTTTCATTTATTCGTAATACGGATGTAACGTCTATAAGCAAACTAGGAAAGCATGTCTTTATGGGGGCTAAGTCGGAGCATGATGGTATCATTTATACACACAAAGGGGGATTTATAGACACTGGGCATATGCGTGATATCGCTGATATTACGGCCTATATGTATACATCTATGAAGAAGTTTAAGCCTACAGGTAAATGGGATTTTACTCTAGGTAGAGAAGGAGGGTTGAAATCTATCCATGTACGGCTAGATTCTAGCCTTACCGATAAAGATCTCGTAAAAATAGCTGGAAAAATAGCCTACGACTTATCCGTATGGCATGAAATAAGTACGTGGTATGGTGCTTCGTTTTTACCCTTAATACCTGAGCGATATTCAAGTTTTTCAGTAGAAGACGCCTTTAGCAATTTACTAGGTGCACAGCTAGGAATGAAGGCTATACTAAGCGAAAAACCCTATGAAGAAGCCATGACAGAGCTTATAGCTGAGTCATTTCAATATTATAATGCCGTCAACACGTATGAGGAGACTACCCAAAGAATGGATCAAGTAGAAGGCAAATGGTGGTCTGTGAAAGCCAAGTTTCCCAGTAAAAATGTGCTGAAGCTTCGTCTATTTGATATTTATGGCTGTATTCATCCGATGTTAATTGATATAAATTCCTATGGATCGGAGGTTCTTTGTGTTCCTACCCACACGGAAGCTATAAAGGATATAGATGATTATTACTTACTCACAATAAAGGCAAACTTCAAAATGCCATTGAAAGATGTTCTTGAAGAAGGAGAGGAACGGAAAGTAATTACACAAAAAGATTTTCCCGAGCTTTTGAAATTATCGAAGCAGAAGGCTATTCGCTTTCATAATACCACGGATTGAGTGTATAGAATTTCACATCCCCATCTTTTTTACTAGTTCTAAAGCAGCCATAGAATTTCGTGCACCTGTTCGCTGAAGAATATTATGGCGATGGCTATCAGCGGTTTTATAACTAATGCTTAGCTTTTCTGCGATGTCTTTCAATTCTAAGCCCTCTTCAAATGCTTTTAAAAATTCAAGTTCTCTCGGGCTAATAATGGATGTTTCTTGAATCTCCTCGCGATCAGCATGATATAGATATTGAAATTTGTTTCCTTGTTCCAAACCTATAGTTGACCAAAAAGGAGCATCTTCTTTGAGTAAATGACTTACATCACTTATAGTAGTCATTAAAATGATAGGTTCTCCTTTAGTGCTATACTCTAAACCCACAATGTTGGTCATTAAGTATTTTATCTTTTTTGTGCCTTTTGTTTTTAATTTCCATCCGCAGTATGTTTGGTTGTATTGAGGATGAAGGATTCCTTTTTTTCTTTTGGAATACCAAAAACTAATGGCTACCATAGCTTTGGTTTGCTCAAAGGGAATGGATTTTGAAAAATACAAAAAACTCCAATTGAGGACATCTTGGAGGCTAACACCGTATTCTAAAATATCGTTGAAATTATCACTAACGGCAAGCATACCCATTGACTTCAGACTTGAAATCATAAAAACCTGATTGCTTTGCTTAGCAAGTTCGTTGAAAATCGGATACTGCTGTATATACTTAGCTGTTAGATTCTTGTCACTAGTTTGCTGATGTATATTGGCCCAAAGGTTTTCAATTTTCCTTGTTTGCTCGTTATAAAGACCCTCCATAGATTGATTGTAGACATAAATTTACAAAATTTAAAGTTGGCTAAAGAGTCTATACGTAGTATTTTTTATTATCTCTTGATTTTAACCTAAAATCCACCGATAAGCTAATTTACTTAAAGAATTATTTTGCTAACTCAACATATTCTTCTGTGCCTTTCAGGCGTGTATTCTTTTGAAAAGCTAGTAAACAGATAAAACAAGTATTTAATGACCCTCTTGAAAAAATAAGCCTTTTATCATTCATAAAGCCTTTGTAAATTTATTTTTTCAAACGGGCTAAATCCTGATTATTAGGAATTAAGTTTAGTTCTTTTTACTCATAAATCCATTATTTTCTACAAAACAAGTGCCTAATAATAAGAAAATTAAGGACGATTTAGATGGGATTCCGCATTAGAAATGGACTACAAATATTTTTTGCCTTTGAATCGATTTCAGAACTCACTCAAAGGTATCTTGATACCTTTTTGATCGTACTTCGTAGCTTCTTTGTCATCCAGAATATCAGGATCGTCAGCAAGTCTAACGCGTAATTTGGGTTTAAGAGGAAACTACAAATAAGACTGTATTCAGAAATTTAATTAAGGAATTTCCCTATTGTGGCTCAAAGTCCCGCCTTCTACATTTGTACATCATTCCTATAAATTCCATGAAAGAGCTCAAAATGATCTTTGCAATGGTGATATTATCACCCTTTGCTTTCGCACAAAATACTGCCATCAATTTCACAGGCAGTAATTACATCAAAACGACTGGATTGCAATCCGATTTACAGTTACAAACGTTTACATTAGAGGCTTGGGTTCGTCCCACGGTCTTTAGTGGCAATGTGAACGCACAATTTGAAAATACAATTTTAGGCAACGATTCTTGGAACGGGACGACGCTTTCTGGTTACGTTTTACGTACGGGAGGTTCTCGCAAGCTAGAGTTTGTACATTCTGGAGGCTCATCCACAAGTACATGGAATAGTTTTACGACTTCTAGTGCCGTACTTACGGCCAATACATGGGCCCATGTAGCCGTGGTTAAAAATGGAAATAGTTCTGTGAAAATGTATGTAAATGGGGTAGAGGTTTTTAGCCAAACCTCAAGTATCCAGAGCATAAATTATTCTACTATTGCGAATGCAAGCTGGAAAATAGGAGAGCATGGTAACTTTGGAAGCGTGGGAGGTAGTAGTTCGGATATTCGAGCATTTAAAGGCCACATTCAGGAAGTAAAAGTATGGAATACTATTCGTACGACGAGTCAAATTATGTCAGATATGGCAGCGACTTGTCCCTCTAATCCCAGTGGTTTGGTGGCTTACTTCAAGCTAGAAGAGAGTTCGGGGGCTTCGGGAGCCAGTATTGCTGAAGCCAATGCAAAGGCATTTAATGCAACCATGGAAAACGGAACTATCACTTCTCAGACAGGAAGGCTAATCAAGTATCCTATATTTGTGGATTCTTCACGAACGTCAGGACTTCAGAATGGAGGTACTTGGGTAAATGCTTTTACGCATCCACAAGTAGCTTTGGATAAAATTCAAGAGTTTGGAAGGGATATTCGTACTTGCCATAGTACACCTCAGATTTGGGTTGCCAAAGGATCCTATATACCTACAAAAGACTTATCCAATAATAGTTCGCCTACGGATAACAAGACCAAGACATTTGCTTTGAAGAATGGGGTGGATATATATGGTAGTCTGGCGGGCAATGAAGCCCTTGGTTACAACATGGCATTACGGAATTTTACGATCAACAGGTCTATTTTAGAAGGAAAATTAAATGCAAGTGACAAAGTCTATACAGTGATCTATAATTCTCAAGGTCAAGACACGACAGCGGTATTGGATGGCTTTATAATCCAGAATGGATACGCAAATGTGGCCCTAAATGTGTACGGTGGGGGAATTCGAAACGAAAACACAAGTCCTACGATCCGAAACTGTAAGTTCCTCAATAATTATTCACTTTCGACGGGCGGAGGATGGAATCAGAATTTAGGGAATGCCCGGATTTTTTCATGTCGTTTCGAAAATTGTAGCTCAAGTATAGGTGGGGCGATTTATTTAAATAGTTCTACGACCGGAAACCAGATTTTGAACAGCACAATAATCAACAATAGTGCCCTTTATGATGCTGCTGGTATTTGGAATCAAAATATATCATTAACAATAAAAAACAGTATCATTAGCAATAATTTTTTCAATGGTCCTATAACAAGTACAAGAAATGGTGCTGGTATTTTTAGTAATGGAAAATTAGAAATAGATAACTGTAGCTTTTCCGCAAACAAAGGGTATAATGGAGGGGCTATATATTTAATAAACGGTGACTTCTCTGTTATTGACAATTCTAGTTTCATTGGAAATGAGGCACAATACAACTCCTCAAATACCAGCACAAAAGGCGGCGGCGGAGCAATATCCTGTGAGAATAGTAAGTTAGCTGCTATCTGTAATAGTGTATTTGAAGACAATAAAGCAACTCTGGGTGAAGGAGGAGCACTTTTTTTAAGGAATTCATTTCTTGTTAGTACTGTAGTTGAAAATAAAATTCATATTTGTAAGTTTATAAATAACTATTCAAAAAAATCTGGAGGGGCTATATATTCAGAGAAAGTAAAATTTTTTACTAGGCGAAGTATGTTCAAAATCAATAGAGGTGATGAAAGAGCTTCTTGCTTAGAAATCATGAATGATGGATCAGCAGCTTCGCGTATCGAAAACTGTATATTTAATGATAACATTTCTACACAGGGTCTTGGAACAATACATAGCTCTCATTTTTCGAGTAGTTCACAGCCATCCTTAGATACGTATAATTGCACCTTTGTACGAAATCAGGGTAGTTTAGTAAGCAATACAAACGGTATCGGTAATATTTATCATTGTATCAATTGGAAGAATTCGGGTATATATTCAGGTATGAATACAGCCGCAAATATCATATCCTTGCTTAATCCTAAATTTGCTTCCTCTACTGATTTTCATTTAAAACGATGTTCTCCTGCGGTTAACAAGGGGAGTCAATCTATTTATTTCGGAAACCCACCCAACGAAGATTACGATGGAACACTTCGTTTACTAATTAACACCGTTGATACTCCAGATGCTGGAGCTTTTGAAAACAAAGAGGCTAATGTTCGTCAAACTTGGTATGTAGACCAAAATGCATCAGGATTTCAAACGGGTGTCACTTGGGAAGATGCCTTTACAAGTCTCCAAGATGCCTTAAAACTGGCATGCGAGAATATCGAGATTGCAAATGGCGAATACAAGCCACATCCTACAGATGGCGGGGTCTCGTTCGAAATTACCAATGCTATTACGCTCAAAAAAGGAAATAGCAGTTCTACCTCGTCTTTTACTGTTCCTGTGTTGTCTAGTATAGCCAGCAATGGAACCCAAACAATTCTAAAAATCGTCGAACCAGGTGGACTCGTTTCACTCGATGGTATCAGTCTTAAATCAGGGAAAGTGGCTTTGCTAAACGATGCTGCCCAAACCGAAATGGTCAATTGTACAATTGAAAATAATATACAACGTGCCGTAATAAATGTTAATAACTCTCAATTGACTTTGAGAAAAGCGAATGTTAGACAGAACATAGGTGGTGGCGGTATTCAAAACAATAATAATTGTACTTTGAATATAGATAGCTCCTTTTTTGAAGGAAACCAGACCAATGATATCTCTGGTGGTGGAGCAATTGTAAATAATGAAGGTACAACTTATGTTAAATCTAGTACATTCCATAATAATCATTCCAACTCTTGGGGAGGTGGAATTCGGAACCTGTATGGAAATACTAGAATTTCAAAATCTATATTTACTAATAACTCAGCAGCAGTCACTTCTGGTTCTGCTTATTTTACATATGGTGGTATATCAAAATTGGATAATGTCTTAATCAAAGGTAATACAGGTGGAGGGGTATATTTGTCCCCAAGTAACTCCGATTCCTTAACTAACTGTACGATTGTTCAAAATACGGGTCAGGGGATTTATTTAGAAAATGCTTCACCCAAAATTACCAATTGCATTATTTGGGGAAATACTGTTAATGATATTTTTAAATCTAACGGGGCTAATCCCATCATAAGTTACTCATTAATCGGTCAAGATACACTACATGCAGGCGTAGGGAATGTGTTTGGTAATCCCAATTTTTTGGGAACCAACGATTTTCGGATGTTGCCATGCTCCAAAGCCGTTAACAGTGGTACGAGTCTAGACTATACGTCTAATTCAAAAGACTTACTAGGCAATATTCGAATTTTTAGTTCTTCATTAGGTAATCAGACCGCAATAGATATGGGAGCCATTGAAAATACCATATTATCAAATAACCCTAGTCTAGTTTTGAATACCGGTCAAAGTAGTTTGACGGAAATCATGGCAAGATCATCAGGCAAAGTTACTGTGACTGCTCCTCAAAATACACCTTTGTTTATCGCAAATTCTGGAACCGCCATTGAGTTGAATCCAGGGTTTAGTACTACACCCAATACAGTATTTCGAGCGGATATAGGGTGTCAATAATGATGTGCTAGGGGGTTAAATGATTCGTTTTGAAAATGTTTTACCTTGTAAGGTCATCGGATCTTAATAGTAATTGCTTTAGTAGTTAATGATATTGGCCCTTTCAAATTCAATTCTTCTTATACTTTCTTTGCCTATAGATTTGGAGTCAATTCAAAATTATTAAATTTTCAGCTTTCGTATTCGCCGATGATATTTAGTTTCAGATTAATTCAATTATATGTAAGGTTATAGTATTATTTTTTTGTTTCATCAAGAAAGTATAAAATACTAAATTTCATTGCTGTTTTTTTATTGTAGCCTGTAAAAACAATTTTATCTATTTCTTCACTTAAAGGTAATCCAACCATATAAAAGTCTTCAAAATCAAATAGAATATAGCCTCGGTCATTGATAGATGCAGATCCATATACAGGAGGGAATTTTTTGGCAAACGCTACTTCATCTTCATCAATGTTATCCATCGGTCGAAATTTATTATAGATAATTGTTTTTAGTTCTATTCTTCTATTAGCATAAATTGTTAAAATATTTTGCAACACACGTCCGAATAAAACCCCTCCCGCATGAAGTTCTGTATTATTTGCTTCGGGATAAGTCTTTAAAACATTTCCTTCTTGTATATAAGATTCAATATGAATTTTATTTACATTTTTAATAACATTAGAATTCTTTTTTGTTATTTCTGCACTACTTAATTCTTGGAGATTATTTTTTTTGACATTTATTGATTCCGGTTTTCTTGTTTTACAGCCAGCAAAGGAAATAAACATAGATAAAATTATAAGTATTGCTTTCATACTTCTCATTTTAATTTAACTTTATGATTTTTAATATAAAGTATAAAATTAAATTTTCCTAATAAAACTACTTTTTGAATACATATAATTCTATTTTTGTATTCAAAGCTCACTAAAACATGAATTATTTTAAGATACCTGCCTTAGTATTACTTCCTAATTATAGGGATTTCTCAACAAATATTTGATAAAGGGTATATTGTAACTAATATGGGAGATACTATTAAAGGATACATTAGTAATTTTTAGGACTCCAAAGGCGTAGGATTTTTAGGCATTGATGCCAATTTTAAAAATAAGGGTATATAACTAGAAAATTACTTTCTCTTATAAACAAAAAATATAGTAGATTTCGCATAAGAGTTTTAGTCTAGCCTTGATCTATTAGATCATTAAGAACCAATATCAATCCCGAACCTTTGAGAAGAACTATTATTACTTTTTTTTTGTGCATATCTTTCGGACACTTTAATCGTGATTTTAAGTCAAAAAAGCCCTCATTCTATCATTTTTTAGTAATTTTGCCTTTTGTATTTTTTTTATAATAAGCGGTATGCAAATCAAAGATATTTTGGCTTTAGAGCCACACAATCAATCGGTAACAGTTAAGGGGTGGGTTCGTACCAAAAGAGGACAATCCAATTTGGTATTTATCAATCTCAACGATGGGTCAACCATTCATGTGATTCAGGTTGTTGTAGAAGATGGTATTATTGACGAAAATATCTTAAAATTGTGCAGTACAGGTGCTTGTATTCGTGTGGACGGAATACTAATCCCATCGGCAGGTTCTGGGCAAAAAGTAGAAGTAAAAGCTCAATCTATAGAGGTGTACGGAGCTGCGGACGAGACGTTTCCCATGCAGCCCAAAAAGCATTCCTTGGAGTTTTTGCGTGAAAAAGCACACCTTCGTTTTCGCACAAATACCTTTGGAGCAATATTTAGAATTCGTCATACCTTGTCGTATGCGATACACACGTTTTTTCATAATGAAGGTTTTTTTAATTTGCATACACCTATCATTACGGCATCTGATGCAGAAGGGGCAGGAGAGATGTTTCACGTCTCTACACTAAAACCCAATCAGGCCCCTATAAATGAAAACGGGGAAATTGATTATAGCCAAGACTTTTTTGGTCGACAAACGTCTCTAACGGTTTCAGGACAGTTGGAGGGGGAATTAGGAGCGATGGCATTATCCAAAATATATACGTTTGGACCTACATTTCGTGCAGAAAATTCCAATACTACGCGTCATTTAGCTGAGTTTTGGATGATAGAACCAGAAGTAGCATTCTATGAGCTAGAAGACAATATGAATTTGGCAGAAAGGTTCTTGAAATACGTCATTCAATATGCATTAGACAACTGCAAGGATGATTTGGCATTTTTGGAAAACCGTTTGCAGGAAGAAGACAAACAAAAGCCTCAAAACGAGCGATCAGAGATGAGTTTGATAGAGAAACTAAATTTTGTCATTGCCCATGATTTTCAAAGACTTACGTACACAGAGGCTATTGAGGTGTTACTTCAATCCAAGCCTGCCCAGAAAAAGCAGTTTCAGTACGAAGTGAAATGGGGTATAGATTTGCAATCGGAGCATGAAAGATATTTGGTGGAAAAACACTACAAAAAGCCCGTAATTTTGACCAATTATCCCAAGGACATCAAGGCGTTTTATATGAAGCAAGATGCGGATGGTAAGACAGTAAGTGCAATGGATGTATTATTCCCTGGCATTGGTGAAATCATCGGAGGGTCGCAAAGAGAAGAGAACTATGAGAAGCTTTTGAAAAGAACACAAGAAGTAGGTATTGATCCCGAAAATATCTGGTGGTACTTAGAAACGCGTAAATTTGGTACGGCTCCACATGCTGGATTTGGACTAGGATTTGAGAGATTAGTCTTGTTTGTAACAGGAATGGGTAATATTCGAGACGTGATTCCTTTCCCTCGTACACCAAAAAATGCGGAGTTTTGATTTGAATAAATTTAAAATCAAAGATTTAATATAAGCCCTATACCCTATGTGGATACCCTTATTGGTCTTTTTAATAGTGGTGGGAGCAAACGTAATCATAAGTGTATATGTGGAACGTAAGTTATCTGCATTTATACAAGATCGTTTAGGCCCAATGGAGGTAGGGAAATGGGGTATTTTTCAATTGATAGCAGATTTAGTCAAGCTATTTCAAAAGGAAGATATAATCCCTTCGGTTGCTGAAAAACGTGCTTTTAAATGGGCACCTTACTTAATTTTCGCATCTATTTTTGCTGGATTTGCTTTGATTCCTATCGGACCTCTAGCCCAAGGATCTTATATCTCTACAGGGTTAATGGTCATCATGGGGGTAATTTCTTTAGATGTTTTGGGAATTATACTTGCAGGTTGGGGATCTAACAATAAGTATTCTTTGCTAGGAGCTATGCGATCTATTTCGCAAATATTGGCTTATGAGATACCCATGGGAATCTGCTTGATTTGTGTATCTGTGGTGGCCGGTACTCTCAATTTACAAGAAATAGCCCATCAACAAGGAATTTTAGCATCTGAGTCTATACCTTTTTTAGGTATCAAAAGTTTGGGGCTTGATGCCAACGCTTTAGGAGGATTTTTGGCGTGGAATATATTCAATAGCCCTCTATTATTCATCATTTTCATCATTTACTTTATTTCGGCTCTTGCAGAATCCAATCGAGCCCCTTTTGACTTGCCGGAGGCGGAGTCCGAACTCGTGGCAGGATATCATACAGAATACAGTGGTTTTCGTTGGGCAATTTTGTTTTTAGCAGAATACGGCATGATGCTTCTTTTGTGTTTGCTGGGTGTTGTATTGTTTCTAGGAGCTTGGAACACGCCTTTTCCCAATATTGGTTCATTTAAGCTAGCCCAAATGACCACGGGTGATCCTCAAGGTATAAGTGCGTGGATATGGGGGGGGATTTGGCTATTTACTAAAGCCTATTTTTTGATGTTGATTATGATGTGGGTACGCTGGACATTACCTAGGCTAAGGATAGATCAGCTGATTTATTTCTGCTGGAAAGTTTTGACCCCATTTGCCTTGGTATTTTTGATTGGAATATGTTTTTGGAAAGCTTTTTTAACTTTGTAAAATGCCAACAAGAAAGATAGAAAAAGAGCTAGAGGCTGCCATTTTAGGTATGCCAGTGAAGGAAAAGAATAAACTCTTGATTCGGCTTATTGGCAAAGATGATATTTTGACAGAGCAACTTCAATACAAGCTGTTAGAAGATCCTGTGTTTGATTTACAAGTTCGATTTGAAGCTATAGATAAGCAAGTGACTAATATCATGCAAAGCTATGGGTTGCGGGATATTGAACTGATGCTATGGTCACTTCGGAAAATTAGTGGATTGATCAATAGACATAAAAAGGTAACCGCCGATAGACTAACTGAAGTACGACTTTGGGTCAATTGCCTATATTTATCCTTAGATAGCCCCTCATTACTGAAAACTTATGTTAGTCGGGATTCTGAAAAAATAGCTGTATATTTTATAAAGAAAACGTTGCAAGTAATCAAACTCACCAAAACACTACATGAGGATTATTGGATAGAGTTCGCAGAGGATATAAATAGAATTTTAGATTTTTGTCATCATTCCGACTATCGATTTTTGGCTAAAACACTAGGTGTACCAAAACAAATGGAGGATTAATAAAGCTATGAATAAAAAACTACTTGTCATAAAATTCGGAACGGCATCCATTACGAAAGAATCTGGAGAGCCAGATAAAACAATTATTCAGGATATAGCCAATCAGATTGCTGAATTACACAAAGAATTCAAGATTGTGATTGTTTCTTCAGGAGCAGTGGGAGCAGGCAAGCGTTTTATTAAAAATTATGAAGGGCAAATCGCTCAGAAAAAAGCAGCTGCAGCAATCGGAAATCCGATTTTGTTGACAATGTACGATGAAGCATTCTCAAAGCATGGAATACAAGTCGCTCAAAGCTTATTGGAAAGGCAACATTTTGCTAATAGGGAGCAGTTTTTACAATTAAAACAAACCTATGAAGAGCTTTGGAAGAATGATGTCATTCCGATAGCCAACGAAAATGATGTAGTCAGTAATCGGGAAATTCGCTTTTCTGATAATGATGAGCTAGCAACACTTGTCGCTACGCTTTTTGATGCCAATCGTTTGATGCTATGCACGGCATCTGGGGGATTATTGGACAGTAATAATAAACTTGTTCCTCTAGTAAAAGAAGTAGATAAGACTATTTTGAGCCTAGTGAAAAGTACGAAAACAGCTCTGGGCTCAGGTGGTATGGAATCCAAACTTACATTTACGAAGCAGGCAAACACTTTGGGCATTCAGGTAAATATATTTGGATTGAAAAACCCAAGAGGGATATTAAAATCGTTTAATGGGGAAACAGGAACCGTATTCTTGCCTCAAGCTCCCAAGATAAATGCAAGAGTCAAATGGATGAGTTCAGCTGCTATTGTGTCAGCAAACGTCACAGTAGACAAAGGTGCAGGTAAAGCTATTTTAGCTCGCAAGAGCCTTCTTGCGGTAGGTGTTGTTGATATTGATGCACCCTTTAGAAAAGGAGACGTTTTACAAATCTATGAAGGCGGTCAACTAATTGCTATCGGTAAAAGTAAAATAAACTCAGAGGAGTTTAATCTTCGAGTTTCACCCATTTTGATTCATGCAGATGATTTAATGATAGTAGGGCTATAGGAAAAGGTATTGATATATCATTTTCTCTTATTACCTTTGTATGTGTGCTTTTAACTACATTAATATATATGAAAGATCGATTAATTAAGACAATGTTAAATTAGATCGTGATTACTCAAAATATGAAATGCTGTTTAATTTCCTGATGAACTTCAACATTTTTAGTATGTGTTGATTGTTAGTTTGTTTAACATTAAATTTTTATCCTAAGTTGAAATCACTTTATGTGTTTCAACTAAAGGAACATGAGTTTTGTCATGTAAGTACTTTTTTAGTTTATTTAAGTTATCTAGTATTTTACTTTTAAATAAAAGTCTGGCATAAAATTTGTTATGAAATTTCAATAAACTATTAAAACTTGATTATTCTAATCTTTTCAAAGCTCGACCAATAAATTTAAATATTACCATACATATACGTTTTTAATATTTTTAAGTAGCGTCAAATAATATAAAATTACATTATGAATTCATCGGTTTATTACAATTAAAGTTTATAATACGTAATCAATATAAATCTGTATAGTGCTTTATTATAGTCTATACTAGCTTTAAACACTTTATAATCCTATTTATCACTTTATGAAAAAATTCTCTACATTATCAGCCTTTTGGATATTATTTATACTAGCTGATTTTATCAATTTTAAAGCCTACTCTAATTTAATAGATCCCATTAAAAATAACCCGATTATTGTTAAGGATCATAATTCAGGTATAGAGTTAAAGTTCGTTGAGGATAAATCGGGAGTTGATTGTATCCAATTTAAGCTAAGTTCTAATAAAAAAAAGTATCAAACAGGAGAAAGGTTAAAGGTTTTAATTGATCTTAACTATATAAATCAATTAGATCCAAAATGGAAAAATGAGAACTGTGAGAATTTCTCAATAAAGTTAGTTATGCCAGAAGGATTCGTTAGAACAGGCGGTACATACGTCGATTTTGAGAATATCAGTTTGAATGAAAAATTAGGTAGAAAAAGCATTGAATTAGAGGGGTATTTTACTAAGCAATCTGATGCCAATAGGTTTATTTTATTAAAGGGACCTACAGGATCAGACTTGAATTCAGTATTTGTCAAGAAAGAAGAACTTCTATTATTATCGTATGGAGTTGAACTAGATGGATATGTTGAGCAAGATTTTAGAGATGAACAAGCTGTGGTAGGAAAAGTAGCTTGTTCTACTCCGACAGGTAATAAACTATCTGCAGATTGTTCAGGTAGTAAGTTTACAATGGTAGCCAATGGTTGCCCTTCAAAAGGTATTTATAAGTGGTACGGATCATCATCTGGTGGAACGGTTTTACAAAGTAGCACAAGTTCTAGTTTTACAACACCAGCCCTAAAAGTTAGTAGAAGTTATTGGGTGTCGTGTACTACCTCATCATGTTCAGAAAGCACTAGAAAGAAGTTCGATATCACCGTAAATCCCAGACCCTCTCGTCCTTCAACTAAAAGTTGCCTATCTGCTGGATGTCCGAATACGCAAATTACTCTAACAGCGACTTGTTCAAAAGGCACCACACCCGTTTGGTATCTCAATAAGACTTCAACAGTAGGATCCATTAGTGTCAATCAAATCCCAACTTCGACAACTAAGTATTTTGTAGGGTGTAAAAACAATAGCACTAATTGTGAGACTCTGCCAAGAGTTGATTCTGTAGTATTCAATTTAAGACCCTACGTAAATCGTCCAACTTCAAAAAGGTCAGATACAACTATATGTGTAGGTTCAAGTGTAAAACTTTCAGCTACTTGTGTTGCAAGTACACCTCAATGGTTTGAGAATAAAACAGGTGGCAAAGCTTTAAGTTCAACTACAGTACTTCCGAGTACTACAAAAAAATATTTTGTTGGGTGCTTGGCTATTGGAAATACGAAATGTACAAATCCGACGCGTTCCGATTCTGTTGTTATAACAGTAAATTCAAATGGTGTAAGACCCACTAATATTGAAGCATATGTTAATGTTTGCTTAGGCTCAAGTCATATCCTAGAGGGTAAATGCACAGGGTCTAATATAGTTTGGTATACTAGTAAAGTAGGAGGTGCTCCTTTGTTGACTAATGTTGTAAGTCCAACCTCTGATACCAAATATTATGCTACTTGTGGATATGGAACCAGTTCTTGTGCTTCTAGTGTACGATTAGACTCAACGATAGTTTATGTATCTAAAGAACAAAGCAGACCGAGTGGTCTTGAAAATATTGTAAATATTTCACGGGGATCAAGTCATAGGTTGTTAGGTACTTGTATAGGTTCTTCAATTAAATGGTACACAACCAAAATTGGAGGTATTCCAGTTTCTGGTGATATTGTAACTCCCACAACTCCCACCACTTATTATGCTGAATGTGTTTTAGGCAGCAGAGATTGTGGAGTAAAAGCAAGATTAGATTCTACGATAGTCAATATTGTAGATACGGTATCTTCACCGACTATATTATTACCGAATAATAGGCCTGATACGACATTGTGTTTCAGTGAGCAAGTGGTGATAAAGTCACGCGGATGTTTAGGAGTTACGACATGGTCTAGCGGTCAAAGTGGAGATTCGATTCGAGTGGGAGCGGGAACATATACGGCTACCTGTACATACAACGGAGTTACAAGTGCCCCTAGTACATCAATAAGAGTGTATAGTGCATCACCAGCGACGCCCATCATTACGGGCGGTAGTTTTCTATGTTTAAACACGAGCTTAGTATTGAAAGTAAGCAACTGTGGAGGTAGAGTAGAGTGGATGTTGGGTTCTTCGGTTATAGGGCAAGACAGTTCGTTGGTGGTTACTCAAATGGGTAATTACCGAGCAGTATGTAAGATAGGATTATGCTCAAGTATATCAAATGAGTATCCAGTAAACAAGTCACAGGTTAAACCCAATATTGAGGTATTAGGAGATAATAACAATAGAGTAATATGTTCTGGAGCTGTGTCGTATTTGTATGCAGGAATAGATAATACAGCTAACTGTACAGGTACGAATTTGGTTTGGAGTGATGGAGTAACGGGAAGAGAGAGGACCGTGTCCGTACAAGGAGTGTACAAGGCAAAATGTACCCATGCTGGAACATCATGTCCAGATGCTTATTCCGAAGAAGTAACGATTACAGTATTGCCAAAACCAGAGGTGCCGAATATTACGAAGTCATTGGTATCAACTGCAGGATCACAATTGAACAGTTTGAACTTGACTGCGAGTAACTGTAGCGGTACTGTCAAATGGTCGAACGGCGGTACAGGGGCGAGTACCAATGTATCACCGAATGATAGTACGAATCGTACGCTGTATATCAAGAATGAGTCGATAAATGGTAAGGATGCGACCATACGTAATTTGGGACATATATCAGGACAAGGGTTAAACGATAACCTTGGAAATGATTTTGACTTGAATAGTAATTCATGGACATGGTCAGGATCACCAGGTAATCATAGGAATTTTATTGATTTTAATTTAAGATCTATTCCTTCGAGTTCAGCGATTACTTCAAGTTCGATCAAACTATACAACAGTGGAACATCTTTCAACCACAAGAGTATGCTCAATCAAAGTTCAAATCCGAATAGTCTGAATATTAATAGAGTTACTTCAGCATGGCAGGAGGGGACAGTTACATGGAACAACCAACCGTCAATATCTACACAGAATGTAGTTACGTCAGGCCATATAACATATGCAGAGGCGAGTAGATCGATACAGATTAGTAATTTGGTATCGGATTATGTAAAAAATCCAAGTGTATCATATGGATTTTCGATGATCAATACACGAGAAATGAATGAGTCTAGATATTACAACGGTAAAGTGTTTGCATCATCGGATTACTTAGATTCGAAGCTACATCCAGAGTTGGTGGTTTCGTATATAGGCAAGGTACAACTGCCAGCGGTTTATACAGCATATTGTCAATCTACTTGTGGATATAGTTCATCGAACATAACGATTGCAGATTCTATGTTAAATTCTACGGTATCTTCACCGACTATATTATTACCGAATAATAGGCCTGATACGACATTGTGTTTCAGTGAGCAAGTGGTGATAAAGTCACGCGGATGTTTAGGAGTTACGACGTGGTCTAGCGGTCAAAGTGGAGATTCGATTCGAGTTGGAGCGGGAATATATACGGCTACCTGTACATACAACGGAGTTACAAGTGTCCCTAGTACATCAATAAGAGTGTATAGTGCATCACCAGCGACGCCCATCATTACGGGCGGTAGTTTTCTATGTTTAAACACGAGCTTAGTATTAAAGGCAAGTAATTGTAACGGTTCAGTAAGTTGGTTGCTAAACTCATCAGTAGTTGGTCAAGATAGTACATTAACGGTTAATCAATATGGAACCTATGAGGCTGTATGCAGTATAGGTTCGTGCTCGAGCGTATCCGAAAGCCATGTTGTGAATGAGTCACAGGTTAAACCCAATATTGAGGTATTAGGAGATAATAACAATAGGGTAATATGTTCGGGAGCTGTGTCATATTTATATTCCACATTAAACGAGGATACACCTAATTGTACAGGTACGAATTTGGTTTGGAATGATGGAGTAACAGGAAATGAGAGGTCTGTTTCTACGCAAGGAGTGTACAAGGCAAAATGTACTCACGAAGGTTCATCATGTCCAGATGCTTATTCCGAAGAGGTGACGATTACAGTATTGCCAAAACCTGAGGTGCCGAATATTACGAAGTCATTGGTATCAACTGCAGGATCACAATTGAACAGTTTAAACTTGACTGCGAGCAATTGTAGCGGTACTGTCAAATGGTCAAATGGAGATACAGGAACGAGTACAAATGTATCACCAAATGATAGTACGAATCGTACGCTGTTTATCAAGAATGAGTCGATAAATGGCAAAGATGCAAATGTCAGGAGGCTAACACATTGGGTAGGAGAGGGAGTTAATGACAATTTAGGCAACCACATTGACTTAAATAGTAATTCATGGACATGGTCAGGATCACCAGGTAATCATAGGAATTTTATTGATTTTAATTTAAGATCTATTCCTTCGAGTTCAACGATCAATTCAAGTTCGATAAAATTGTATAATAGTGGTTCTTCATTTTGGCATAAGGAGATGTTTAACAATAGTTCAAATCCTAATACGCTTGACATAAGTAGAGTTATTTCAGCTTGGGAAGAGGGGACTGTTACGTGGGCCAATCAACCTTCAGTATCTACACAGAGTGTATCTACGTCGAATCACATGACATATACAGAGGCTAGTAGATCAGTTGATATTAAGAATGTGGTGACAGATTATGTAAGGAATCCAAGTGGATCATACGGTTTTGCTATGATAAATACACAGGAAATGGGGAGTACGTTTTATTACAACGGTAAAGTGTTTGCATCATCGGATTACTTAGATTCGAAGCTACATCCAGAGTTGGTAGTTTCGTATACAGGTAAGGTACAGCTGCCAGCGGTTTATACAGTATATTGTCAATCGACCTGTGGATATAGTTCATCGAACATAACTATTACAGAGACGACGCTTTCTAATGGAAATTAAACTCAAAATAATTCCATAAGCGAATTAGCTTATCGCTGGATTTTGGGTTTAAATCAGGTTTAGAATAAATTTATGATTGAGGTATCAATTAATTTGTTTAGTTGGTACTTCATTTGTAGAAACTCGAGAAACAATCAACCTGAGGAATAAAGACTATCTAGTCGTCCCTCAAATACTCATAAAGAGTTGAATATCATTTTATTATTCTAGTTTTTATGGAAAATAAATACCAGAAAATAAGTAAAGTCTGTAAAAGTCGGTATTTTAAACTGGTTTGGTGGCTGCCTTTTTCGGGCGGAACTTACTTTTTGATTGGTCAAAAAGCCGTACGGACGGACCAAGCCAAAAACCCTGATACGGCACTCCGGCAAGCGAAAAATTGTCCGAATTTTTTCCCTTTGCTTATCCTTTTACATAAAAAATTCAGGCCAACACTCTTTCGCTTGACCTCAGCCGCACCTCATTTGCTGAAAAAT
>JBOFGX010000095.1:0-25406 GCA_051649345.1 Leadbetterella sp.
GCCATTGTCTTATTATTTGAAGACGATTTGTTTGCTTTCTTTGCAAATATCAATGATGGAATAGCAAGCAATGATGCAAATGGCCCAATGAAAATGTATCCCAATAGACTCGCTCCTCCAAAGATGAAAGCAAGCAATGCATTGGTGTCAATCTCGCTAGAGTTATTTTTCTTGACGACTGGCTCTTTACTAGAATTGTAAGGGACTTCTACTTCCTTGACTGGCTCTTTATAGTAATCTGATGAGTCCTTAATTAAAGTGTCAACTTTGAATGCACTTAGCTGAGTCAAAAGTCTTATTAATTTTCTGGCTCTTCTATCTCTTGTTTTTTTATTTTTTTCCTCTGTCTTTTCAACATTAAGTCCTACTTCAAATCCATTCACAATTTCACTAAATGCCTTTTTTGAATTATTGGAAATGGTGTTATACTTATTTTTTTCAAAATAATTTCTATTCGTTTCATTTGAAAAGACTGTATTGGAAACTGACTCTGTAAAAGAAAGATTAGGCAGAACAAAAAACATAAATGCTATTACATTTACGAAATGACTTATTTTAAGTGATTTATATTTTATCATATTAGTTGAATTAGGGGTGATTTACTATTCTCTAGAGTTTAATTTTATAATAATTAATTTTCAATAAATGTACCAAGATTTTACTTAGTATTTAGTTTCGAAGAACAAAAGTTGATTTTACTACTTCTAATGTTCATTTTTTATTGAACACCTCGAACGAAAATCTAAAACAAAAATGTGATGTTAAACAAAAAAGCCACTCAATGAGTGGCCTTCAATATCTAAAAGAACCTTACTTTTTCTTTCTGTGAACTTTGATCATATCAGCATCTGCAAGGATACGTCCGCAGTGCTCACAAATGATAATTTTTTGTTTTTCCATGATATCAGCCTGTCTTTGAGGTGGCACAACATTGAAACAGCCTCCACAAGCACCTCTATCCAAGGCTACTACAGCTAAACCATTCTTGGCACCTCCACGGATTCTTTGGTAAGCCTTCAATAAACGCTCATCTACTTTCTTTGCTTGTTTTTCAGACTGCTTCACGTACTTATCTTCTTCCTCTTGACTTTCGTTCACAACCTTCTGCAATTCTTGCTTTTTCTGCTCAAGAATTTCTTGACGTTTTGATGTAGCCTCAGAAACTTCACCTATTTCATTCGTCTTTTGTGAGATTTTGTATTCAGCCTCACGAATTCTTTTATCCGACAATTGGATTTCAAGTTCTTGAAGTTCCAACTCTTTCGAGATCGCATCAAACTCACGGTTGTTACGCACGTTCATTTGCTGATCTTTGTATTTCAGAATCAGTTTTTCAGATTCTTTCTTATTCTGAATATGCTTTTCAATCTCATCATTGAGAGAATCTATCTCCGACGAAAATTTCGAAACTCTCGTCTCAAAACCTATAATTTCGTCTTCCATATCTTTAACCTCTTCAGGTAAATCTCCACGAAGTTTGTGTAGCGAATCAAGTTTGGAATCTATATCTTGTAATTCTAAAAGAACTATAAGCTTGTCTGCGATTGTAATTTCCATTTGCTTTTAAAAACCGTTTTTGGAATAAATTAATAGAAGTAATTAACTGGATTAGTATTTACCTCCGATAAATAGGATGCAAAATTAGTGAATTTTTTTGATATTTTGGATACAATCAAATCTTTTGTGTATTGCTCAGACTCGAAATGCCCAATATCCGCAATTACGATGGATTTATCGGCATCAAAATACTCGTGGTATTTATAATCAGACGTTATAAACACCTGAGCATGAGATCGAATCGCGTCTTGCAACAAAAACCCTCCGGCTCCTCCACATACAGCTACTCGCTCAATATTTTTATCTAAAAGTTGCGTATGCTTGATAACGTTCAAACCCATACTTTTTTTAAGAAAGGTTAAAAAATCTAATTCTGACATCGAAACATCTAAATCTCCCACTATTCCAGAACCGACCGTTTGGAGGGCATTTTCAACCGATTGATGAAAGTATGCTACTTCTTCGTAAGGATGTGCGGCAAACATGGACTTTAAAACTTTAGACGTCAGGTATTTTGGAAAAACCACTTCGATTTTTTCCTCTGATACGGTCTCCTGTCTTCCTATCTGCCCCAAAGTAGGATTTGACCCATCCAAAGGCAAAAATGTACCTTTTCCTTCTGTTGAGAAAGAACATTCCGAATACTGCCCTACACTTCCTGCACCTGCCTCAAAAAGGGCTCTTCTAAGACTTTCCGAATTTTCTTTGGGCACAAATACGGTCAACTTGTCTAACATCTCTGTTTTGGGACGCAATATTTGTTGATTTAATAAGCCCAAACGATTGGCAAAGTGAGTATTCACGCCACCTATAATATTATCCAAATTGGTATGAATCGCATATATATGGATACCATTTTGGATGGCTTTAAATATGATAGCTCCAAGACTGCTTTGATATTGTATTTTCTTTATCCCTCTAAAAATCAAAGGATGATGAGCAACTACTACATTGACTTTTTTCTGTATCGCCTCTTCAATAACTTCAATCGTAACGTCTAAACTAACGAGCACTCCTAGAATTTCGGCTTGATGGTCTCCCACTAATAAACCCGAATTATCGTAATCCTCTTGGTATGCTAAAGGTGCCCAAGTTTCTAGAAAATTTGTCAGTTCTTTTAGCTTCATTTTGAAGAATTTTATTGTATCATTAAAACTTTCACTATTAAAAACACTTTCTTAAGGAACTTTTTTACTTGCATTTTCTTCTAGTAATTTCAACGTGTGATTTAAGGATTCGGTACTATTCCAATCATGATGACCAGTAATGATAAACTTAGGGTTCTTACATTTTGCTTGTATCTTTTTGATAGTATTGGGCCATTCTTTAATATCCGCTTCTTTGATATACTCTAAATCTTTGGCTTCGATACTTTTGACAAGACACCCACCGTAAAGGATTTTTTGTTCTTCAAACCAAACAACCAAATTGTCTTTGGTATGCCCTCCACCCGCATAAAACGTTTCAAAGCTATATTGACCTACATTAAATACTGTATCTTTCATCATTAAATATTCCGCTCGGGGGCGTCCATTTGCTTTAGAAATATCATCGGTCATTTTTGTAGTGTAAGTCTTGATTCCTCTTTGCTTATAATAATCTAGCCCCGATGTTCTGTCTTCGTGTGAATGTGTAGCAATACAAATCACAACCTTTTTATTATGTCGAGCTTCTATACTATCTAAAATAGGTTGAAACGGACTGGTATCCCATGGTGTATCAAAAAGCACAACCCCTTCATTGGTTACCAAATACATAGCATTTGCATTTTGTTTTTTTGACCCAAACATTTTGTACGTAGTATAAACATAAAAATCACCCGTTAAATGACTGATTTTAAGCTCTTGATTAGGTACTTGCCCAAAAAGGTATACACTCGTAATGATGAATAAAAAAGTACTAAAAACAATTCTCATACCTGAATAAGAGGGAATAAATATTAACTTATTAATTCAATGTCATTCTCGTTTATTTTAACCTTCTGGGTTTTATACAACGTCCCCAAAGCTCGTTTAAAAGCTTTCTTTGACATTTGTAAGTGATCCATTATTTCAAGTGGATCAGAGGAATCTGTCAACATCAATTTACCTTCGTTTGCTTTTAATTTTTCAATGATAAAAAGAGCATCTTTTTCCAAATTTTCTACTAATCGCAAGGGAGTAAGAGAAAGATCTATTTTACCGTCTTCACGTATCTTTTTAACATAGGCCTCAATCGTATCGCCCCAAGCAAAGCTCTTAAAAATTTCGTTTTGATACAAAAGTCCTTTGTAAGCATGGTTGATGACAATATTGTATCCCAAATCTGTTTTTTCAAAAACCAAACCGCTTACTTTTTGACCTTCCTCAAGATCTATATTCTCAAGATTCTTAAAGTATTTATTTACCTTCGCAGAAGCTACAAGCCTATCTGTTTGCTCATCTAAATACATATAAACAGGCACATATTGACCTTCTTGTAATTTATGGTTCTGCTCTTTAAAAGGCACAAAAAGATCTTTCTCTAGGCCCCAATCTAAAAAAGCTCCAAACTTAGAGGTAGCCACTACCTCAAGAACGGCAAATTCTCCTACTTTGATCAAAGGATCTAGATTGGTTGCTATCAATCGATCTTCCGAATCACGATAAATAAAAACATCGATTTCTTTACCTACAACGGCATCATCTGGAATATACTTGTGGGGCAATAAGACATCGTTTCCTTCTTCATCAGAAAGATACATACCTACGCTTGTCCCTCGAAGTATTTTGAGTTTATTTATTTGACCTACATTCATGTTTTTATGTTGATGCTAAAAGAAAAACAGAACCAACGATTGTTAATATCAATACTACTTTTCTAAAAAGCTCTTCGTTTATTTTACCGACTAATTTTACCCCAATCCAAAATCCCAAAACAACTACAGGTATCAAAGCTAAATCGACTTTGAAAGTAAAAAAACTAATATTTTTCCAAACAAATATTTGAAGGGGGACTTTAACGAGGTTAATCACCAAAAAAACCCAAGCTACTGTCCCTAAAAATGCTGCTTTTGAAATTTTTAGACCTAAAAAATAGATATTGGCAAATGCACCAGCTAAGTTACCTATCATTGTAGTAAACCCAGCTACTAAGCCCATAGAATGTGTGAAAACTTTCGAATTAGGGGAAGCAATTGGTTTTTTTTGTATCTCAGACCGAAACAGTAATAGCAAGGTGACAATTACAATCCCTCCCATGATTTTTTTAAAGAGCACCTCATCCATTTGTTTTCCGAAAACCAAACCCAAACCAAGACCCAGCAGCATAGAAGGCAATAACCCTAAAAACAATCGCCATTCAACCGATTTTTTATAGTATATGACTGCTAAAATATCCGCTGTACATAACAAAGGCAAAATAACACCCGTAGATACTTTTCCTCCAAAAACCAATGCCATTAATACGACATGAAAGGCATCCAATCCTCGGATACCCGCTTTAGAAATCCCCACTAAAAATGCAGAAACCCCAATAAATACCCACTGATAAAAAACAAGTGAATGCAAATAGTCCATAAAAAAACCGTTCCCATAAAATAGGAACGGCAATTTACGATTATAAATCGATATTACTTCTCTCTTACAGAAACCGATATTCTACGGTTCTGAGCTCTACCTTCTTCTGTTGTATTATCACCAATGGGATGTTGATCTCCGTATCCTTCCGATTCTATTCTGTTAGCATCTACACCCAGTGAAACCAAGGAACTTTTTACAGCTGCAGCTCTTTCTCCTGATAATTTCAGATTACTTTCAGGCTTTCCTACATTATCTGTGTATCCGCCTACTTTGATTTTTACTTTTGGAAATTCTTTTAGAATCTCAGCTATATTGCTTACTTCTTGAACAGAGGTAGTATCCAATTGAGAAGAACCCGTAAGGAAGTTAAGATTCTTGAAATTAAACCATTTGTCTTTGCGAATTGGTGCTGACGTATCTTCGATAAAATCAATCATTTGATCTTCAATGCCGTTTTCTGCAAAAGATAATGTAGTGCCAGACGTAAGCGTTTTGCTTTGAAGTCCATCGTTATTAGTTAATACCTCTGTAGCTGCTGGCTCAATGTGACCAGTGTGATCTCCACTTGATTTTACAGCGATGTAAGGAGCAATTACCAAAGAAACAATAGACATCAATTTAATTAAGATGTTCATAGATGGACCCGACGTATCTTTGAATGGATCCCCTACAGTATCACCCGTAACGGCCGCTTTGTGAGGCTCAGAACCTTTCTTGTATTTCTGCCCGTCGATCAAAACTCCTTTTTCAAAAGACTTTTTAGCATTATCCCAAGCACCGCCAGCATTGGATTGGAAAATCCCCATCAATACACCCGAAACGGTCACCCCTGCTAAAAGACCACCAAGTATTTCAGGAGAACTCGTATCTGGAAATACCCCTTTTAGTCCAAAACCCACAATCACAGGAACCAAGATTGCGATTGCTCCTGGAGCAATCATTTGCTTGATAGAAGCCTGTGTAGATATCTGAACACATTTTTCGTATTCTGGTTCCGCTTTATATTCCATGATACCTGGAATTTCTCTGAACTGTCTTCTTACTTCATTCACCATTTCCATGGCAGCTTTACCTACTGCGGAAATTGCTAGTGCAGAAAATATAAAGGGTATCATACCTCCAATAAACAATCCAGCTAGGACAGGAGCTTTGTAAATATCAATTTGCTTGATACCTGCAATACCTACAAAAGCAGCAAATAGAGCAAGCGAGGTTAAAGCGGCAGATGCAATTGCGAAACCTTTACCTGTAGCGGCAGTTGTATTACCTACTGCATCCAAATTATCGGTACGCTCACGTACTTCAGAAGGCAATTGTGACATCTCTGCTATACCTCCTGCATTATCTGCAATTGGCCCAAAAGCATCGATTGCCAACTGCATCGCCGTAGTAGCCATCATTCCAGCCGCTGCAACAGACACACCATATAAACCTGCAAAAGAGTATGAAAAAATGATACCTGCTGCAAGAATCAAAATTGGTAATACGGTTGATTCCATACCTACAGCAAGACCACCAATTATATTTGTAGCATGACCTGTACCTGATTTTTGAACGATAGAATCAACGGGTCTTTTACCCATAGCAGTATAATACTCGGTAATAATAGACATCAATGTACCTACAACAAGACCTGTTACGATTGCCCAAAAAACACCCATTGATGTAAACTCAAACCCTCTCAAGTTGAGAGTATCTGGAAGTAATTGTTTTACCAAGAAATACGAAGTCACCAATGTAATAACCACCGATAACCAGTTACCGATATTCAAAGCATTTTGAACAGAATCTGTTTCATTTTTAACGCGTACAAACCATGTACCTACAAGGGAGGCAAGAATACCAACGCCCGCAATTAGCATAGGAAGCAACACGGGTGAAAAACCACCATAATTATCCGTTACACTAATCTCTTGACCTAGCACCATAGTAGCAAGGATAGTTGCCACATACGAACCAAAAAGATCGGCTCCCATACCTGCCACATCACCTACGTTATCACCTACATTATCTGCAATGGTTGCAGGGTTGCGAACGTCATCTTCAGGAATACCTGCTTCTACTTTACCAACTAAATCGGCACCAACGTCAGCAGCTTTGGTATAAATACCTCCACCCACTCTTGCAAAAAGGGCAATTGATTCGGCACCCAAAGAAAAACCTGCCAATACTTCGATGGCCGTTTTCATGCCTACAGAAGTTAACCCTTGACCTTGTGCGAATATATTATAAAACAAAATAAAGAGTCCACCTAGTCCTAAAACTGCCAAACCTGCTACTCCCATACCCATAACCGCACCGCCTGTAAACGATACATTTAAAGCCTTGGCTAAGGATGTTCTAGCCGCTTGAGCCGTACGAACATTGGCCTTTGTGGCTATTTTCATGCCTATATATCCTGCTAGTGCTGAAAATACAGCTCCAATAATAAAGGCTACTGCTATTAATGGTGAAGAATGAATGGGATTTTCGGGGGTACCCTTATCACTACCCAACCAAAACAAAATAAGTGCTGTAGGTATAGCAAAATATGCTAACACTTTCCATTCAGCTTTTAAGAATGCGATCGCTCCATCAGCTATATAACCTGAAAGTTTTTGCATATTGGCGTCTCCAGCATCTTGCTTGGAAACCCAACTGAATTTTACAGCGGTGTAAATCAATCCAATTAGTCCAAATAATGGCACTAAATATATGATGTTATTCATAAATGATAAATTAAGTTAAATACTATTAATTTTTAAAAAGAGTGCAAAATTAAGAAAAGACTTTCAAATATAAAAACCGTTCTTAAAAAGCATATTTTCAAGGACATGTAGCAATTTCGGCTTTAAACACATTGCCTTGAGCTGCAAAAAAACCAGGTTGAAGGTCCACGGATTGGGATCCTTTATAAAGGATTTGGGAATTGGGAAAGATTTTTTGTGTTGATGAAAGTGAGCTTCCAAAGAACGTTTGTTGAGTACCATTATTTATGTCATGAGATAGGGACATTGCGGTAGTATTTGAGAAAGCACCTAAAATACTTGGCCCTATTGCCCCACAGGAAAAAGACTGATTGCATTGGGCAGACAATTGTGTTCCTGGAACCAATACATTTTCCCAAACCCCTTTATTTGTGACTTGATTACTGTTATACTGCCAAGTAATATTTCCTGAGCACGATTGAGCAAAAAATACATAGTTCGTAGAAGAACACAAGGAGACAACTGTATTCTGAGGGGCTTCATTTGCAATCAAATATGTATACGAATTACCACTCATATTCAATCCACTTACAGTATAAAAACCACTTGCATTTACAGAATAATTTATAGTCTGAGCAGCAGAAACTTCATTAAGCTGCGTTTGTGTAAGTAAAATCTTAGATTTTGGAAATGCTAAAATCAAAGGTGGATTTTGTACATTAACAATAGTTTTTCTTCTGAAGGATGGACATTGAAACGAACAACGGTTTTGGGCGTAAAACACATTTTGACCCAAAGGCAAATTTGTAAAAGTATATGTTGGACTCGAAGAAATTATACTTCCACCCGTTTCTGCATTCCACCAGGAAGTCTGGCTATTTGGATTTTTAGAATTGGTATAAAACTTTAATCCGAAACTAGAAATACACAATGGGTTATTCAAAAATGTATCCCAAGCGACTAACTCCCACGTCCCCAAAGGAAATTCCCCAACAAATTCACTAAAACTATCTTCTGGTAGAAAGGATCCACTTGAGGGCAATGTCCCTGCTATAATATTTGCACCTGAACTTTTGAAGACCGTTGTAATTGTCCCTAAATTACTCGCTCCTGTGCCGAAAGTACCTTCAGAAATCAAATCAAATAATTTCCCATTCGGAGATCGTAGACGAAACTGCACCTCATCGTATTGAGGACTACCTCCTAGGTCTGCTCCGTAGCAAGTAGTTTGGTTACCTGAGTTTTTCTTTTCCCAGACAATCGTGACTTGGAGAGAATCTATTTTCCCGGTTGCATCGGCTACATCTATTTTGGGATGAGAAGAAGTAGTTTTGCCTTTATCGTATCCAATGATGGAATTAGAGGTTTGATATTCAAAAACTGCTTTTTCTACACAATTTATATTTGTAGCGGAGACAGCATCTGCTCCAAAACAATACATCAAATTTTTATCTGCCGTACTAGGAGTAGGTGTTTTGATTGAATTGACAAATAAACTAGGTCCATATATTCTTCTGGAACATTGCCCTTTCGTAATTTGAACAGAATATGCCCCAGTCGATTTTGCCCAAAACTGATTAGAACTAGAATCAACAGCAATACTATAATCCTTGTACCATTTATAACTAGCACCACTGATATTGGATACACTGTATTTACTAGAATCTCCACTACAAAGCATCCCCAAAGGGTGTAAAGAAACTTTCAACGCATCCAATCCTTCATTTTTACAAGCGAGAGCATTCAATAAGTTCACCCTACCTGCTCCTAGTTTACCAACAAAATTGGGATTAAGACCATAAATATCATCCGCTGTATTTTTCATTAAGCCTACCAAGTCATCATAACCCAAAGATGGATAGCAGGATTTTATATATGCTAAGCTAGCAGCAATAACGGGTGATGACATAGAGGTACCACTTGTACCATTAAATTTATCAATCACGTTTGTCGTTCTGATTGATGTTCCAGGGGCCGAAATATCGATATACTCATTGAACTGGGAAGTAGCTGCTTTTACATCGCTAACCAATAAGTTAGAAACAGCTACAACGTGATCATAAGATGCCGGGTAGAACAAAATGGTATTATTGCTATTACCCGCTGCTGCTACAACGATTACATTATTTTGATAGGCATAATTTATAATATCCTGCTCTGCTTGAAAATATTCTTGAGCCCCCCAAGAAGCATTGATAATCTGTGCACCATTATCCACAGCCCAAATAATCCCAGCGAAACCATAATTCACAGTGCCTGGTGAGTCTATATTCCTGGTGCATTTCACAGGGAGTATTCTCACTTTGTTATTGGCTACTGACGAAACGCCCGTGACATTGTTATTCACAGCTCCCGCAATACCAGCAACTAAAGTACCATGCGACCAAAGCGTACCAGGCGGCAAAGTAGGATCATTATCATTATCTGCAACATCGTATCCAGGAAGCATGTTAGCTGCGAGATCAATATGATTGGTTTGAATAGCATTATCAAGCACAGCTACTACGACATTACTACCACCCGGGTTATAATCCCAAGCTTGCGGTGCCTTTATCTTGTCTAAATACGGCTGCAAAGCATACATCGTATCATTGGGAGTGAATACTATTTCTAACTGCCTACGTTTTTCTATGTATTCAAATTTGCCAGAATTCTTGAGAGCTTCAATAACTTTGTCTTCATCCTCTCTACCGTCTATTTTAATTGAGTACAAACGTGAAATCCCGACATTGTCTTTTCTGTTTGGATTAAACCCATTGGCTACATGCGATTTCTTTTTCTTGAGAAATTCATTCAAACCATCTATCTGAATCTGCGTCCTTCCATTTTTATCTTTGAACTTTTTGACTAGGTCTAGGTTATTCTTTTTAACTTTAACGTAAAATTCTCCCTCTAGATATGTAATGGATTGAGAATGTGAATTCTGAAACTTAAAAAGTATAAAAAAAATAAATAGTATAACCCTCATCTTTATCATAATGATTTTATTCTTTAGGTCCCAAGTACATATTTCAAGACTCCTTCTTTTTTTAACATTATTTGTAAACGTTTGTTTTGCACAAATCAAACCACAAACAAGTAGTGAAATATACGAAAATATTCTTAAACTCAATACTCTAGGAAATGCTTTGTATGTAGCTGCACATCCAGATGATGAAAATACACTTTTGATATCATATCTATCCAAAGAACGCAAACTTCGTACCGCATATATTGCCATGACGAGAGGAGATGGTGGACAGAATCTAATTGGTAGCGAGCAATCAGAATATGTAGGACTTTTGAGAACGCATGAGTTGTTAGAAGCCAGAAAAGTTGATGGTGGTGAGCAATATTTTACACGAGCTGTGGATTTTGGATATTCGAAAAGCACAGACGAAGCCTTGCAAAAATGGGGAAAAGAACAAATACTATCGGATCTCGTGCTACGTATAAGAAAGTTTAAGCCTGATGTTGTTATCAATCGTTTTCCTACAGATACAAGGGCGGGACATGGACATCATTCTGCATCTGCAGTCCTTTCGGCGGAAGCATTTGACGCCGCTAACGATCCTACTAAATTCCCCGATCAAGTTAAAAAATATGGGATCTGGCAGGTAAAACGTGTGGTATGGAATAGTTATAATCGTGGATTTACAAATACCAAACCGGAAGAAGGTTCATATGTTCCTATTCCATTAGGCGACTTCAATGCAGTTTTAGGGAAATCATACCCCGAGATTGCTGCTGAGGCTCGAAGTAAGCATAGAAGTCAAGGTTTTGGTAGTGCCCCTACTCGCAATGATCGATCGGATTTTGCCATAGCAATTAAAGGGACTAATGCAACTCAAGATGTACTGGACGGTATAGATCTTACATGGAACCGAGTACCTCAAGGAAAAGCAATAGCCAAGCAATTAGAATCCATAGTTAAGAATTTTAATTTTAAAATGCCCAACAATAGCACGGGTGATTTGATAAAACTGTACTCAAGTATAGAAAAAATGCCCGATAACCATTTTAAAGAAAATAAATTGAACGAATGTCTGAATCTCATTTTAGCTTGTTCTGGCATTTATCTTGAAGCTTTTTCGCAGCAATATTATACTACTCCGGGTGATGTTTCAAAAGTATTCTTCACCGCAGTGAATAGAAGCAACAATAAAATCACGCTTCATAAAGTATCTATGCGTGGACAAGGTTCTGCGGATAGTCTCTATTCAAAAGTTTTAGAAAACAATAAAGCATTTGATAAATATGTAGATGTAAAAATGAATCCAGACGCTTTAATCTCTCAACCCTATTGGATGATAAATGAAAGCCAAAATGGAATTTATACAATTGATAATGAAGATTTGAATGGATTACCCATGGCACCATCAGCCTTAAATGCTAGTTTTGAATTTTCAATAAATGGCACAAAATTAATCTATTCCCACCCGGTTCGATATAAATATACAGAACCTTCACGAGGTGAAATCTATAAGTATTTTGAAGTTCGTCCACCATTTATGGCCAATTTGGATCAAAAAGTTTACTTATTCTCCGATTCGCAAGCCAAAAAAGTGAAGGTTGCGGTTCGGTGTGTGAATCCAGATACGTTGGCTTCCGTTAGTTTACAGGTTCCAAACGGATGGATATATTCTCCCACATCTATTCCATTGAGGTTTACTGAAAAAAACCAAGAGTTGAAAGTAGAATTCTCTTTAATACCACCACCAAACAGCTCGGATGCTAGTATTGAAGCAATTGTAAAATACAAGGGTAAAGAGTATTCAAGGGGACTAAAAACCATATCTTATGAACACATCCCTGAATTGAATACATTTCCATTGAGCAAAGCAAAGGTTTCCAAAGTGGATTTAGTAAAAAAAGGCAATGCTATTGGCTATATAGCGGGTGCTGGCGATGAGGTACCCGATGCTTTGAGGCAAATCGGCTATCAAGTTGACTTGTTAACAGAAAAAGAGGTTCAAGGTGGATTAGCTAAGTATGATGCAATTCTGATTGGAGTCAGAGCTTATAATACGGAAGATTGGCTTGTAAATGCTCAGAATCTACTTTTTGATTATGTTAAAAATGGGGGTAGGATGATTGTTCAGTACCAAACACAGGCTTTTTATGGTACTGTAAAGACGAAAGAACTAGGCCCTTATTCACTTTCTATCGGTCGTGGACGGATAACTGACGAAAATGCAGAGATGAAAGTATTGAAACCCGAAGAGCCCATATTGAACTCCCCCAATAAAATCAACGAAAGTGATTACAAAAATTGGGTTCAAGAAAGGGGACTTTATTTTGCTGAAAAATGGTCTGATAAATACAAAACAGTTTTTAGTATTAAGGATCAAGGCGAAACAGATCAAGAAGGTGCTTTACTCTATACACCTTATGGAAAAGGCTATTATGTTTTTACGGGCTTGTCTTTTTTTCGACAACTGCCTGCTGGAGTACCTGGAGCTTTTAGATTAATGGCAAACCTTATAAGTGTAGGTTTATAGACCTTATTATACATGAATTGGACACGGTCATTCTCGAGTACTGAATGGATTTTTGTAGGGCTTTTTATTCTGATATATGTCATATATATTCTAAGAATAAAAATCATAGGTCGTAAACTAAAAACAAACACCAATTCCTTTATTTCAAAGTTGTTACTTAGATTTAGCTATTTTGTGCTGTTGTTGTTTGCTTTAATGGGACCTAATTTTGGCACCACCGAGACTGAAGCCCGATCGGAAAGTAAAAATATATTTTTTGCTTTTGACTTATCCAAAAGTATGGATGCCACAGATCTAGAGCCTTCTCGCCTTGAAATCATAAAAACAGAATCTATAGCTCTTCTTGAAAAATTCCATTTGAATAAAATTGGCCTTTTAGTATTCAATTCTGAAGCCGAAGTCTTGTCTCCCTTGACTTTTGATCATGATAGAGTAAAAGTCCAAATGGTAAACCTGAAAACCTCTTTTTTTGAGAATGGAAGTACTAATTTCAACGGACTTTTTGAATTGGTACTCAAAAAATTTAGATATACAAAAGAAAATAAAGTGCTTATAATTTGTACAGATGGTGAAACCCATACCCCTCCAAATGAATTACTCTTAAAAAAACTAAAGGCTCAAAACATACATATAATCTTCTTTTTGGTAGGCACAACCATTGGTGGAAAAATCCCAGATGGGAGTGGATTCTTGAATGATGAAAATGACGATATTGTGCTCACAAAAGTAGACAGAAACACTCCTTTACAAATTACAAATACGACAGGTGGAAGGATTTTCGCTATTGATAATTCTCAATCCCAATCCCAGCTAGTCAGAACATATGTAGAAAATATTGTGGATTTAAACAAGCAAGCAAAAAAAGCCATCACATATAATAAGTACGTTTATTTCCTTTTTCCTGCATTACTCTTAATTTTGCTTGACTTTTTGTTGACCATCAATGTCTTAAAGTTATAATGCTATGGTTCAGTATATTTATTATTTGATTTTTTTAGTTTTCAACCCTAAGTATTTTACTCAAATTGATCAAAAAAACAATACCAGAGTACTGTTTAATCAAGCCTACGCAAAAAACGATTATACAAAGGCTTTAAAAATATATACGGGTATCAAGGAGTCTGGAAGGAGTATTGAACCTGAACTAAGAATCAATGCTGCTCAGGCATACTTTTTTATTCAAGACACTCTTAACTCTCGTATAAATTATCAAGTCCTTCGTGATAACTCAAATCCAAAAGTCGCGTCTCTTACTGACAATCAATTAGGCGTACTCGCTACATATAATAAAGATACCTTGAAAGCACTCCGATATTTGCAATCATCCATAGAAAAAAATCCAGAAGATGAAGAATCTAGATTCAATTTCGAATTGCTAAGGAAACTATACAAAAAAAAATACAATCCTACACCTCCAGTAAACAGTACACAAAATGGCCAAGTGGTATCCTCTATAAATAAGGATCAAGAATTGGAAGCTTATAAATCTGAAAAAATTTCAAAAGAGAGAGCTATACAAATGCTAAACACACTCAAAAATCAAGAGAGTTTTTACCAACCATCTCAAAAAAATACTTCAAAAAAATCTGAAAAAAATTGGTAATATAAGCGACCTTTGCCCTTTAAATTTAATTTACAAGCAATTTCTATATGGACAGCATTCGTCAAACCAACTTCCAGTTCCCTAATCAAACAGCTTTGTACAATGGCAAAGTTAGAGATGTATATACCTTGGGGGATAAATTGCTGATGATTGCAAGTGATAGAATATCGGCTTTTGATGTAATCTTACCTAGACCCATTCCTTTCAAAGGACAAGTATTGACGCAGATTGCTGCCAAAAATTTGAATGCTACAAGTGACATTGTACCCAATTGGTTAATTGCTACTCCAGATCCTAATGTTTCTTACGGTATTGCTTGTGAGCCTTTTAAGATAGAAATGGTCATTCGCGGATATTTGGCTGGACATGCTTGGAGAGAATACAAGTCAGGTAAAAGAGAAATCTGTGGCGTTTCACTTCCTGAAGGCTTGAAAGAGAACGACAAGCTTCCTTCTCCTATAATTACGCCTACTACCAAAGCCTCCGAAGGGCATGATATGGATATATCAAGAGAAGAAATAATTGCACAAGGGATTGTAGACGAATCAAAGTATTTACTTTTAGAAAAATACACACAAGATCTATTTCAAAAAGGATCCGAACTGGCTATTGAAAGAGGTCTGATCCTTGTTGATACTAAATACGAATTCGGCGAAAAAGAAGGAATTATATACCTAATTGATGAAATACATACTCCAGATTCTTCTCGCTATTTTTATGCCGACTCGTATTTTGAAAATCAAAAAAACGGTATTGCTCAGAAGCAACTTTCCAAAGAATTTGTGCGAGAATGGCTGATAGAAAATGGATTTCAAGGAAAAGAAGGTCAGGCTGTCCCCGAAATGACAGATGCCAAAGTATCAGAAATAAGTGCCCGCTATATAGAACTTTATGAGAAATTCACAGGTGAACAATTCGTAAAAAGCGACAGTAGTAGTTTACTCTCCCGAATAGAATCCAATGTACTTTCCTTTTTAAAATCTTCTAATTAGTATGGAACAGGAATATAAAAAAAGTGACCGACTCGGAAAACTTAGCTATGCTATTCGTGGACCCATCTTTGAAAAAGCTCAACAATTAGAGGCTCTTGGACAAAAAATCATTAATCTTAATATTGGGAACCCTGCACCCTTTGGGTTTGACGTACCCGATGAAATCGTAGAAGACATGATCCTCAATTTGAGGAATGCTCAGGGCTACTCTCATCATTTGGGTATTTTTGCGGCTCGTAAAGCCGTCATGCATTATTGCCAACAAATTGGCATAAAGGAGGTAAAAATAGAGGATATATTCATTGGCAATGGAGTAAGTGAGCTTATTGTGATGTGTATGCAGGCCTTGCTCAATGTCGGCGACGAGATTCTAATTCCTACTCCAGATTATCCGCTTTGGACTACAGCCGTGGGTTTATCATCTGGTACTCCCGTTCATTATATATGCGACGAACAATCAGACTGGAATCCGGATGTTGAAGATATTCGATCAAAAATCACCTCGAAAACCAAGGGAATCGTAATCATCAACCCCAATAATCCAACAGGGGCTGTATATGAAAAACACATTCTACAAGAAATCGTAAAACTTGCAGAAGAACATAACCTTATCGTGTTTTCAGATGAGATATATGATAAGATTCTATTTGATGACAATGTTCACGTTCCGATTGCTACCCTATCAGACAAAGTTTTCTTTATGACGTTTGGTGGTCTATCTAAAAACTACAGGGCAGCGGGATTCAGAGGTGGATGGGTTATTCCTAGTGGTACGAAACATAGAGCCAAATCATATCTAGAGGGACTCACACTCCTTGCTAGCATGCGTCTTTGTGCCAATGTACCTACGCAATACGCTATTCAAACTGCTTTAGGTGGATACCAATCTATCCATGACCTAGTATCAGAAGGTGGTAGGTTAAAAAAGCAAAGAGATCTTATTCATTCCAAGCTTTCAAGTATACCTGGTGTTACATGTGTGAAACCAAAAGGTGCCTTGTACGTATTTCCTCGTATAGATTTTAAAAAATTTGACATTACAAATGACGAATCTTTTGCCTTAGATCTATTGATTGAACAAAAGGTTTTTATCGTGGCAGGACAAGGCTTTAACTACATTGATGATTTACATTTTAGAGCAGTATTTTTGCCTGAATCAGACACTTTGGACATCGCTTGTAATCGAATAGCAGATTTTTTAGATTCGAAAAGATTGAAGAAGCAAATTGCAATTTCTCAGTAATGATTATTTAAAAATAGGATACACTAGTCCTACTGATAAAGAAATAGATCTGTTTTTTTGTGAATATTTTAGTTCGGGAGAAACTTGCTCTTCAAAGCTAAGAGAGTTCTTCAATCCATAAATATACCTCCCTTCTATAAAGATTCGAGCCACAGATACTGTTTTGGAAACCTGCACTCCCGCTATCATACCATAATCATATCTACTTTCTTTGGTTCCAAACGAGTCATAGGATTTACTATACACGATATTTTGCTTGAAACTGCCTGTTTCCGGATTCTGAAAATATATGTTTTTAGATCCATAATACATAAAATAGGGTCCTGTGAATAAACCTAAAGTCATATTCTCTTTTGATACTATATCGTACTTTCCTAAAACAGGCAACATAAAACCCCTGTATTTTTCGTTATACGATTCGTTTGTATTCGACGAAATTTTCTTGTAGCCAAGCTGAGAGTAAAGTACTTCTGTTTGAAGACTTAGTTTTTTTCCTACCGAAAAATCAAAAACTAGGCCACTGGCATAACCAATCTGCGTAACCGAGGAGTTGGGTGACCCGATATAATTCGATATATCCAAGTCTGTGCTCATTGTGTTTAAATTGATCCCCCCTTTGAGACCTATAAAGTGTGTTCTTTTACTCCTTTTGGGCTTTTTGTCAACTACCCTCTTTTGCAATAGGTTGGTGTTCGCAGTTGGGAGCTCAGAATTAGGCTTATACATGGGCTTTTTGGGAGCTTCTTCATTGTTTGAAGAAGTACTATTGACAGTGTTCTTATTCTCTGATTGCTCAGTTTGCTGTGTTTTGGATGGAACTGGCTTAGATGAATTTACTTGAGTTTGAGTCTTAGGTGCTACTTTGGTGACACTCGTCGCTTTTTTTTGCTGTGCGGTAGGACTTGGTTTATTGACTGGTTTTGTAGAATTCTGTGTCTTAGATCCAGTAGAAGGACTTGGTTTTGCTGCTGGCTTGGCAGGAGTGGTGGTTGTTTTCTTTGGATTGGTATTAGATGATGTCCCTGGCTTAGCAGGAGTAGTCTTGGCCGCGGGTTTTGATTGTGTCGGTTTTGTTTGAGCCCAAATACACTTTGTAAAAATACTAAAAATTAAAATCAGGATATAAATATTCTTCATGACACCTTTGTTTTTATAACTAAATCCTCTATTTATAAAATTACAAAATAAAACCCTCTAAAAATCTATTCAAAACTAAAATTAATAGAAATTTAAGTTAAATATTTAAATACTTATAAAATTACGAAATTATACTATCATTTATCTCAACTAATTTGACTTTAGCCGAATGTATATCTAGTCTATACTGAGCCCCCATTTTGATTGGATGATTTTGGCCTTTTTCATGACCAAATGAAAATCCAAACGCAACTGGAAACTTATATTTCGAGGTATATGAGTTTACGATCTCTTCTAGAGAATATCCATAGCTACTCTTTGTACCTATTGTATCTGTAAAATCACCAACTACAAGCCCTGCCATACCTTCGAGTTTACGAGCTCTATCTAAATGCCCTAGCATGCGATCAATCGAATACATGTGCTCTGATATATCTTCAATAAACAAGATTTTACCAGTATAATCAAGGTCCGATGATGTACCAACACTATGTGACAGCATACACAGATTACCACCAATAGCAAGACCTTCTTCACTACCATTAATGCTTTTATCATTTTCCCATGTGTAAGATGTAGTATTCCCCGTTAAGCAATCCAATAAATACGCATTAGAAACAGCATTAAAGCTCATAGTTTTTAGCATAGGCCCATGTATCGCTTGATAGCCCAAACCGTTGATCTTAGCTAACAAAGCAGTCAGGTCTGAAAACCCAATCACCCATTTTGGATTGGAAAGAAAACGAGAAAAGTCTATCTCATCTATATATTGAGTAAGTCCATATCCTCCCCGAGCACATAGAATAGCCTTTATTTCAGGCGAATCAATAAAAGTCTGAAGTTCTCCTTTCCTCTGTTCTTTGGTGGCAGCAAAGTTATAAAAGTTCGTTCCGACATTCGAACCTAGTACAGGTTCGAACCCCCAAGAGATAAGAATATCTATTCCCCGCTGTACATCCTCTCTATTTACTTGGCTGGATGTGGCAGGAATTCCAATTTTATCACCTGGCCGCAAAAAAGGTGGAGAGATCAACATGAATTGTATACTTTAGAATTTGTAAAACCGCATTCAAAAATAGCAGGAATTACAAGAAAACAATTTCTTTGATGACTGATTTACCCATATCGCCATTGAGAAGTTCAATGATCCGGGTTTTGGACTTAACGAGATCATGTTTCAATGAAGCAGAAGTAATCTGTAAAAACAATACACCTTCGCGGATATAAATCTTGCTTGTCCTAGATGCAATTGTAGAACCCATCATTTTCTCCCAATGAGAAATGATATATGTTTCGTCAAATTTTTTATCTAAATTGTAGGCCTTAAGAAAATTCTCAAAAGCTTCTTTTATGGGTTGAGCATGAGATTTTCTAGCCATGACAAGAGTGTATTATACTTTTCTGGCGATTGAAGCCTTGTCAAATGTAAGCCTAGCACCACCTCCCGCCGAAAGAGTAACTGTCGCATCGTCTTTTGACATTACTTTCCCATGCAAACCACCAACTGTAACCACAGAATCGCCTTCTTTTAGCCCTTCTATCATGGACTGCTGATCTTTTTGTTTCTTTTGTTGAGGACGTATCATGAAAAAATACATCACAACAAACATACCCACTATCAAAAACAAGAAGCTAAAATTACTTCCCCCTGCTGCTTGTAGAAAAATCATACTTTTAATCATTACTTGGTTTATTAATTGGATTTGGGTGTAACCTCTACTTTAAAACTTACCACCTCTGCATTATTACTAGCATTGGAGTGAATAGTTACATTTTTGTTGTTCACACCTACTTTACCATTACTATTGAATTTCACTAAAATACTCGCTCTTCTGCCAACACCTATTTCATATTCGGGCTTTTCAACTACTGTACAGCCGCATGTTACGTCTATATCTGTAATTTTTAGAGGCATACTTCCTACATTCTGAAACAAATAAGAATGACTAACCTCCGCACCTTCTACAATAGTTCCAAAATCATGATTAGGCTCAAAAAACTTGATTTTTGGCTGATCTCTGTCTTCTATTTCATTTCCTTGAGCGTCTTTATACGCAGTATTACAAGAGAAATTAGTAACCAAAAAACTTAAAAACAAAATATGTAAAAAAACTCTTCTCATCACTAACACAAAAGCTGGAAATTGGATTAACTGTATACTTACTTAGACTTAATTTGATTCATTAAATTCTCTACATCTTCTAGTAGACGCTCTGCTTTTTTACGGGCTTCGTTTACTACTTTTTGACCTTCTACTTTGGCTTCGCTATCTCCACCAGAGATCTCTGTAGCTACCTCATCACCTCTCTCAATTAGGTCTGCTATAAAAGTTTGTAGCTGATCACGGTATTGATTCAACTTCCCCCCTAGTTTATCTCGGGTAACAGCTCCTTTGTCGGGTGCATACAAGATACCAATAGCGGTGCCTGCAGCTACGCCCGCTAAAAATGCCATAAACGTTTTATTACTCATAATCCCTTAGTTTGCTAAACTCGTTCTAAATTATCCCCAAAATTACATTTTTTCTGTTAGAACGAGAATTATTTATTATCTAACATTCCTCTGCCCGACTTTTTAATCTGATTTTGTGCTTGAAGTTCTTTTACAATTCCATCTAATAGTCCATTTACAAATGACCCACTTTTTTCGGAACCATAATTTTTTGAAATTTCTACAATCTCATTTATTGTGACCTTTACAGGTATGCTCGGAAACGATTTCAATTCTGCCACGGCCATTTTCAAAACAATAAGATCTGTATCGATTACACGATCCAACTCCCAGTTTTTCAATTTAGGCAAAAGAATACTCATGATTTCATTGGTATTATCTACAACATACGTAAAAAGATCCGACATAAATGACTTCGTCTCCTCCCAAAGACCATCTAGCTCCTCAATTCGTACTTCATTCATGTCAGCGAAGTCATTCACACTATGAAAAATCATAGTTCTCAATATATCTGTATCTTCACCCCAATACAAGCTTTGCTTCTCGAAATACTCGGATATCTCCTCGTTCTTAAAAACAATGTTTTTCACACAGTATTTAAAAATGGCTATATCTTCTTCCGTAGTTACATTGATTTTTTTGTTATACTCTTCTACGTGTGGATTAGATAGAAAAATCTTTGTAGCCTTACTTATAAAACTAGCATCATTTGTATAATCAATTCCTCTTTTCAGAAGATTAAACTCTAGAACTTTTGATTTAGAAATAGCCGTTATTAATCTGTTCTTGCTAAAGTTGGAATTCGTGTCAAACTTGTCTCTTATCAGAACTATAAGTTTAAAAATATATAGGTATAGCTCGTAAGTGCCTTCTGCATCTGATACTATCTGCCTTTGAAAATATACTTTGTCCTTATTGTTTTTTAATTTTAAAAACTCTTTTGCTGAGCGAAGAGCCTTGGAAATCCGAGGATTAAGATCTTCTTCTTGTGGATTTTCTCTATTTAAAATTTGATCTTCGAATAAACTAAGAGCAATTTTCTTTTGACCTGTTAATAAATTTCTATCTTCCCTAACTACAGCATTCAAATCTGGGGCAAACTGCTCCTCAATAAGATCTTGAGCTAGCAAATAATTGGCTTTTTCGGATTTATCGAGAGCATACAAAGTTTGCATGACTCTGATTCTTACCAATCTACGGTTGAGCATAGGGTTTCAAAGAACTTTTTTGCGAAATTACTATCAAATATGCAAGGTAAGGTAAACGTTTTGTAATTTTGGCAAATATTTTATGTCCTAGCTTGAAAAAATACATTTTTATTTTAATTATTCACCTGCTTCATACTACCCTCACTGGACAAACTAAAATATCCTCTGAAGTTTTTAAGAAGGATTTAGAAAAAACCCGAAAATCCTTAGAAAAATATCATTTGGGTCTATTTCGCTATCAAACTAAATCTCATTTTGATTCCGTGTATTTGAGTGTTCATAGCTCCATAAAAGGCGATTCTTTGGATCAGAAGATCGCATTTCGAAAACTCTCGGAAGTTGTTACCTCCGTTAAAGATTTGCATACTTCGCCACATTACATTAAAATAAAAAAGGGCGTCCGTACATTTCCTTTAGTTTTAAAAAAAATCGACTCATCCTATTATTTAAATTATAATTGTTCAAAGGACACAACACTTGTACGAGGACTCAGGGTCACGCATGTTGATGGGGAATCCATAGATGATATAGTTTCAAAATTCTATATATACTATGGACCTGACAATGGAAATCCCGTATCTAAAGAATACTACACCTATCGTAGATTTGACACGTTTTACTATTACGCATATGGAGAAAAAAGGAATGCTACTATTACCTTCAAAACAGCTCGCGATAGTAGCTTCACTAAACGATTGGAGTTTTTGTCCGTAAAAGAAAAAAATGCTTTTCTATCAAAGCGATACAAAAATGCATTTATTCCAAATTTCAAGTTTGAGATTGCTGACTCTGTAAATAAAGTCGCCATTCTATCCATCAATAGCTTTATGGCTAGTTATGGAAAATTGGACTTTCTCCAATTAAAATTCAAACGAAAACTAAAAAAGTCGTTTAAAGAAATAAAAAAGCAAGATATCAACCATCTTGTTCTTGATTTTCGTAGAAATGGAGGTGGATTTGTGCCGAATATTGGTCGTTTGACTCGATATGTAGCAAACAAGCCTTTTCAGCTTATGGATTCAACAGTTTCTTCTCCGGCTGCATTTCGAAAATTATATCCTGTATCATTTATCTTTCCTCGAATATTTGGGCATATTTACTACAAAAAGAACAAGGAAGGGTTTTATTCACATGTCTTTAGAAATAAAACTCGCCATAAACCTCGTAAAAGATATCACTATGACAAGAACCTCTATGTAATAATGGACGGTGGATCCTATTCTGCAACCACGTTTACGATAGGCCTTCTCAAAGACATGAACAGAGCGACCTTCGTAGGAACACCTCCCGGTGGAGCAAACTGGGGCAGCTATGCGGGTAATTGGAAAATGTTAAAACTAAGAGAATCGGGATTCAAGGTACGTATACCCCTTTATAAAATTGTACATAATCAGCCTAATAGGGTAACACAATCATTTTTTGTCCAACCAGACTACTTTGTTACCCAGACATATCCAGACCTTTTGAAACGTAAAGACACCGAAAAAACATTTATCCTTAACTTGATAAGAAATCAGTCTAAATGATCTAATTTTACCTTGAAAATCAAGTAAACCTGTATATTTTAAGTCAAATAATCGCTCTCATAAGAAAAGACTTTACGCTAGAGTGGAGACAAAAATCTTCCTTGTCAGGTATGGTAGTCTACATGATTGCCAGTGTGTATTTATGCTACATGAGTTTTCGACTAAAAAATCAACAAATTGATATTCAAACTTGGAACACTTTGTTTTGGATTATATTGTTATTTACCGCTTTCAACTCCATATCTAGAAGCTTTTTGCAAGAGAAAGATGGTCGTTTTTACTATTTGTACCAGATAGCTAAGCCTGAATCTATAATACTAGGGAAAATCTTTTACAATATCGTTTTACTACTATTTTTGGGACTTTTAGGTTTTGTTTTTTATACCTTTTTTATGGGTCAAATGGCTCAAAATTTTGTTCAATATTTATTAGCAGTGGCACTAGGCAGTATAGGATTCAGCTGTACCCTTACACTCATGGCAGCATTGGCATCTAAGACTGACAATTCAGCCAGTATTATGGGTGTAGTTAGTTTTCCTGTAATTTTACCCGTTATCATTATGCTTATACGATTCTCCAAAAATGCAATGGATGGACTCAATCTGTCCTCATCATACGATGAAATTGCCTATCTTTTGGGAATTGATTTGGCTGTAATTGCGTTAAGTTTTATATTGTTCCCGTTTATATGGAAAAGTTGATTCGACAGGTTTGGTGGAAATTCCTTTGTGTGGCACTTTTGCTGTATAGTTTTTGGTATGGTCTTATGGGAAACGTTCCACGTCGCGAGATCTTAAACGAAACCATACGCAATGTATATTTTCATGTACCTCTCTGGTTTGCTATGATGGCACTTATGGGTGCTTCTGTTTACTATTCCATCCTATATTTACGCAAATCTGAAAACAGGCTGGATACGTATGCATCAAGTTTTGCAGAAATAGCCCTCATTTTTGGATTTCTAGGTTTTTTGACGGGTGCATTGTGGGGAAAATACACCTGGGGAACAGCCCTACCCAATGACCCTAAAATTCTAGCCGTAGAAGTAGGGATGCTCCTCTACGCGGCTTATTTTATATTACGAGGTGGAATCAAAGACCCCCTTACCAAAGCTCGTCTATCTGCTGTATATAATATTTTTGCTGTAGCAGCATTTATACCCTTAGTATGGATTATACCTCGGGTTACCGATTCTTTGCATCCTGGGAATGGTGGAAATCCAGCCTTTGGAAAATACGACATGGATAATTCAATGCGAATGGTCTTTTATCCAGCAGTTATCGCTTGGATTTTGCTCGGAGTATGGATTTCTACCATCAAAATCAGATATAAACATTTAGAAAATCAAAATTGATTGCACTATGATTTTTTTACAATCTCAAGCTCCCGAAATGGCCGATATACTTCGTAGTGAAGGAAAAATATATATAGTCGTAGGGGTAATGCTTATCTCTTTAATCGGTGTTTTAGGATATTTAATCTATTTAGATAGAAAAATTTCGAACTTAGAAAAAAACAAATAAAATATACGAATCATTTAAGTATTAAGTTAACAACTAGAAATGAAAAAATCACATATCATAGCACTATTGGTACTGGCCGTAGGAGTATTTATGGCTGTATCAATGGTAGACGATGTAGGCACATATGTGGCATTCAAAGATGCTGAAGAAATGGCCAAAAATGGCAACAAATCTCTAGTACATGTAGTGGGTGAGCTTACCAAGGACTCTCAAGGAAACATTACGGGTATGGTCTATGAACCTAAAATAGACCCCAATCGCTTTGAATTTACAATGAAGGATTCTCTCGATAATACTAAGAAAATTGTATATAGCAAACCCAAACCTCAAGATTTAGATAAGTCTGAAAAAATCGTTATTGTAGGCTCTATGAATATTAGCAATAATATCTTCGAAGCAAACGAAATTCTACTCAAATGCCCTTCTAAATACAACAACAATGAACTGAAGGCGGAGGCCT
>JBOFGX010000096.1:0-9760 GCA_051649345.1 Leadbetterella sp.
CGAAAATTACCTCAAACTTTGTAAGACTCTACTCGATAACAATATGAGTCCCGGTTTTGCAGGTGTAAATTTCGTAAGTAAAACAGCCGATGAAAAAGGAGAGTATGATTTTTCGAAGGTTGAAAAAGTATTGGATTATTGCTTTACCAACGGGCTTAACCAATTTACGATGGTTCAAATGCGAAAAGGTGAAAATACGTATAGCCCAGCCGAATTAGAGAACGAATTTCGATTTATTGGTAAATATGCTGAGTTTCTAAAAAAGAAAGGCTACTTATCAAAAGCCGTCTTAGAACTATGGGATGAGCCCAATGCCATTCATGCTCCTTTTGTAAAAGAAAGGGCAGAAAGAATCAAAAAAATTAACAAAGATATACGCCTTCAACTTTTTATGAATCCTACAGAAGAGCCATTTCGATTCTATGAACCTGAAGTGTGCAAAAAGCATGGGCTGTACGATTTGATTGATGTATGGGCACCCGGAAGTTTGGTAGATGCTCCACATATCAAAAAGGAGGGCAAACAAGTATGGTGTTATGTAGCCACCATGGGACGGACAGACGGACCCAATTTCCATATTGAAGCTCCCGCTACACAACAAAGGTTGTTGCCTTGGTTTTGTTGGAATGCCGAAGTGGATGGTTTTGAACACTGGGGGGTGAACTTCTTTTGGAGGAATGTAAAAAAAGGCAAACCACTTTCCGAAAAATGGCCCAATAAGCCTTGGGATTCTCGTAGCTATGTGGACTTTAATGGAGAGGGACAGCTCGTTTATCCTGGAAAGGATTTCGAAATTTACGCTTCTCAGCGTCTACTTATATTCAGAGATGGGATGGACGATTACGAATATATGAAAATACTTAAGGATCTCAGTATTTCTCAAAAAAGTAAACTTAGCGAATTTCAACAAAGTAAGATCAACCAGCTGTTAGATCTCAGTCATGATTTTATCAATCAATATCCACCTTCTATACAGGAACGAATGGAGAAGACGGTTCGTTGTTTGGGAAACAATGCCTTGATTGAAGCCCGAAGAAAAGAAATTGCACAAATGATTGATGAAATTACGAAATTGTAATAAATACCTACTTATATTTAGCTCTGATCAGCATATAAAAAAATGAAAAAACAAATCGTCTTACTGCTTTTTTTAGCTGTAAAAGTATGTTTTGGGCAATCGGAACCCAAGAAAATCCTTGCCAGTACACCTCCCATGGGTTTTATCACGTGGAATCTTTTTGAAGGGAATATTTCAGAAGAAATAGTGAAGAATTTAGCTGATGCCATGGTCAAAAATGGCATGAAAGAGGCTGGTTATCAGTATATAATATTGGATGACCTTTGGCATGGCGAGCGTGATTCACAAGGACGTATACAACCTGACCCCAAGAAGTTTCCAAACGGCATGAAAGTCGTTGCAGACTATGTGCATAGCAAAGGTTTTAAGTTTGGAATCTATACCGATATAGCTCCTACGACTTGTGGAGGAAAGCCGGGTTCATTGGACTACGAAACCCAAGATGCCCAAACCTATGCCGAATGGGGGGTTGACTATGTAAAAGTAGATTATTGCCATTCCCCTGAAGACATCGAAACGGCCATTCAACGATACAGTAAATTTGAAAAAGCCATACGTGCAACTGGACGCGACATGCTGTTTGCCGTATGTGAATGGGGTGAAAGGGCTCCATGGACATGGGCTCAAAAAATAGGAGCTCAGCTTTGGCGTACTACATGGGATCTACGGGACACTTGGGAACATGGGAAATACCGTAACCAATACAACGGGGTATTAGAAGCCTTAGATCAGCAAGTAGGACTTGAAAAATATGCGGGCCCTGGCCATTGGAATGACCCCGATATGCTCGTTATTGGCCTAAAAGGGAGAGGAACTTCATCTTCTCACAGTGGAGCAAAAGGCTGTACAGAAAGAGAATATGAATCACAAATGAGTCTTTGGTGCTTGCTTTCGGCTCCATTGTTAGTGACATGTGATATCCGAAACATTGAGCCAGATACCAAGCGTATCCTTACAAACAAGGAAGCCATAGCCATCAATCAAGACCCTCTGGGCTATCAAGCTACACGTATCTATAAAAAAGGTTCGAACGAAATATGGGCAAAGCCCCTCGAAAACGGTGATTATGCCGTTGGTATTCTAAATAGGGACGATAGTAATACAAGCAATGTAGTGTTGAACTTGAATGAACTGAGCCTTTCGACCAATAATGCCGATTGGAAAGAAGGCGTAAAAAAAGATCCTCGACCCTTTAAATCAAAAAAAGCGATGATACGTGATCTTTGGGCAAAAAAAGATCTAGGTGTATTTGAATCTAAATTTACGGCAACAGTTAAGCCGCATCAGGTGGTATTGTTGAGGGTGAAAAAGTCAGATTGAAAAACAATAAAATTATGAACATACCTATTTACAAGAAAGGTAAACTTGTAGCCCTGCTTTTCGTATTGCTAGGTCATTTACCTATCATAGCTCAATCTTCTAAGCCCAATATAATTTATATTTTGGCAGATGATTTGGGTTGGGCTGAACTTGGTTGCTATGGACAAAAGAAAATTAAAACACCTCACTTAGATAAACTGGCGGCTCAAGGAGTACGATTTACACATTTTTATTCGGGAAGTCCAGTATGTGCACCATCTAGATGCATATTATTGACTGGAAAGCATTCTGGGCATTCACAAGTACGTCAAAATAAAGAAATAAAAACAGGATTAACCGATGAACAGGGGCAGTTCCCCTTAGTTGCTAATACCTTTACAATAGGTACTATGTTAAAAAATCAAGGCTACAAAACCGCTTGTATAGGCAAATGGGGACTGGGTGGGCCAGGGACAGACGGTATTCCGAGAAAAAATGGTTTTGATTATTTTTATGGGTATTTAGATCAAAAACAAGCCCATAATTTATACCCCACCCATTTGTGGAGAAATGAATCTTGGGATACGCTAGACAATGTTGATATGAATCCGCATCCTAAACTAACCGAAAAAGAGAAATTGGATTCTAAAATCTATCAAAAATTTATTGGAAATGAGTTTGCACCTTATAAAATCAATGAAGAAGCCATCCGCTTCATAGAAAATAATAAAAAAGAACCGTTTTTTTTATATTACACACCAGTTGCACCTCATTTGGCTTTACAAATTCCAGATTCAGAAATTGAAAAATTTGGGTATGATTTCCAAGATTTACCTTACCTAGCAGATAAAGGGTATACTCCTCACAATAGACCTAAAGCAGCCTATGCAGCATCTATTAGTTTACTAGATGAACACATCGGTAATCTGATAAAGACACTTGAAAAAGAAGGAATTTTAGAAAATACTATCCTATTTTTTTCATCAGACAACGGAGCAGCGTATGATATAGGCGGTGTAGATGCAAAGTTTTTTGAAAGTGTGAAAAATCTAAGAGGGCTTAAAGGTAGCCTATATGAAGGGGGGATTAGAGTACCGTTTATTGTCAATTTTGGTAATAATATAAAGGCAAATAGGGTTGTCTCAATCCCATCAATAAGTTATGATATCATGGCCACAATTCATGATTTAATACAGTCTTCCATTCCAATCGAAACAGATGGGATTAGTCTTTTGCCATTGATCAAAGGTGAAAAATATAAAAACAAGAGAACATTTTATTGGGAATTTGCAGGATATGGAGGTCAAAAAGCGATACGAATGGGAAAATGGAAGGGAGTATTTACAGACCTTGTGAAAAATGCGAATCCTAAAATGCAATTGTATAATATAGATATTGATGGATCGGAGCAATTGGATGTATCGATAAGTCACCAAAAAATAGTAAAAAAATTAACAAAAAAAATGGCTGAAAGTCACCAAAATTCACCAGTTCATGAATGGAATTTTTAACCTAAATGATATATTAGTAATTTGTTGAAAAGGATAGGTTTTTATAACTCATTCTTTATTTACTTATCCTTTTATAGCCCAAAAAGGCTAGGCTTTATCATCCAAACCAAATATTCTTTTATTGGTTTTCCATTTTCCTCGTGTAAAATCAGGTATGGCAATGGGTTTACTTCCTTTTTCTATTGATTTTTCTGATAAAGGACTGATGGCACTCCAAGCCGCTGCATCGTATACGTCTATAGGAGGTGATGTCTTGTTTTTAATTGATTCTACAAAAGCATTAAGTACGAAAAAGTCCATTCCTCCGTGTCCCGATCCTTTCGCGTTTTGTTCGTACTTTTTCCATAAAGGATGTTGGTATTGGGTTTGATACGATTCAAAAGGCTCCCAGTTATGAGGTTTAGGGCTTATTTTGTCTAGATAAATACTCTTATTGTCATCCATCCAAATGCCTTCTGTCCCTTGTGCTCTAAATCCCAAAGAATACGCACGGGCATTATTCGTATCGTGAACGAGCACAATATTCTCACCATTGGCACATTGTATGTTTGTTGTCACTATATCACCCAGTTTGAAATTGAATTTTGCATTGGGGTGTTCTTTGCCAGCAGTATCAACTATATATTTATGTAAACCTCGTGATTTTGTTGCCATAGAGGTCAAATATGTAAACTGGTTGCCACGGTTTATATCTAGCCAATGTGCTACGGGACCTAGGCCATGAGTAGGATAGAGGTCTCCGTTTCGATCCAAGCTGTGTTGAGTTCTCCATTTAGCTTCTGAAAAAGCATTTTTTCCAAATTCTACTCCCTTGCCTTCAAATGATTTTCCATCATTAAACTTCACATCGCGGAGGTCATGCTGATATCCGCAGTGTGCATAGAGCATTTCTCCAAACACACCTTTTCTTACCATATTCAATACCGCCATCACATCTTTGCGATAGCAGACATTTTCAAGAATCATTAGATGTGATCCTGTTTTTTCATACATAGAAACCAAGGCCCAAGAATCTTGTAATGTAACTGTGGCAGAAACCTCAACGCCTGTATATTTTCCTGCTTTCATTGAAGCTAGGCTCATGGGTACATGCCATTCCCAAGGTGTTGAGATGATTACCCCATCAATATCATCTCTAAGAACCATATTTTCAAAATCTCTTTCGGATGCTTTGTAGATGGCAGGCACTTTATGACCTTTTGCTTTTATAAGGTGTAATGCATTTTGAATAGAGGCTTCTTGTATATCACAAATAGCAGTCACCTCAATATCTGATCTTTCCAAAGCATTCTTTAAGTGCAATATGCCTCGCATACCTGTTCCAATAAATGCTAGACGAATGTTTGGTTTGTTTTCAATAACATTTTTGATTATGCTGGGAGCAACAAATAGTGTACTACTTGCTTTTACAAAATCTCGTCTTTTCATATTTGTATCTTTAAAATTGGTATTTTAACCACATTTTTATAAAAATCTGTATCCTATACTTGTTAAGTTTATTAAAAGTCAAAATAGTAGGTCAAAATAAAGTGTATTTTTTTTATAATCCTAGAATTGTGATAGATTTTGTGATCAAACGTATAATGACGTGAGTTCGAAATAAGAAGCAAAAAAAAAGTGGTCAAATAATTGGGGAAATAGCAGGCATTTTAATGGTTTAAAATTATGAAATTCAATTACTTATATTAATATATGTTTTTCTTAATAAAAGTAAGATTATTTAAATTTTTGTCAAATTGAGGACTTCAGAAAGGTTTTTTTTTTAGCGTTGGATAGAAAACTTTTCAGACCTTAAAAAAACAAAACAAACCCCCTAAAATAACGCATTCTGAAATTAGTACTTTAATGGTATTATTCCATGAATCTCGTTTTGGTTACTTTAAAACTTTTTTATACGGATTATGTCCACGTACATATGAAAGATTATTTTCTAAATCAGGTCAGTTATACTAGTGTCGTTGAACTCATATTGGAATATATCTTACCCATGACTATTTTTCTAAAGCGAAAGGCATTAGGGAAAGTGCGAGTTTTGGTGACAGGGCAGCTCTCAAAATCAAAGAATTTCTAAGAAGCTATATGGGAAGCTATTCGGTTATAGAGGCTACAAAAGAAAAGAATTCTGGTTCAGATCCATTTAGTGGGAAGGATATTAAGTATCGAATTTCCTCAATAACTGTCTTGATTAAGACAATTGTAACTCGATTGGGGTTTTCTTTACTTTTGCGAGACATCGCACCGCTTGTAAAAAGTAAGAGCAGCAGCTCCCGCAAATCTCAAGCTCAAAAAAAGGCGAATGCTACGCACCACTCACTTACGTGGGATTTTGCTGTTTTTATTGTCCTTGAGTGATTTTTATTTGTATTTTCTTTGTAAGCTGTCAATAAATCGCACAAATCCACTCGCGTTCGTTTTCGTTGGTTTTTTGAACATTTAACAATTGTAAAAACAAGTAGCACTTTTTTAAAAATATAAATTCTTGAAAATTAGTACTCAGATGTCAAGTAGTGTTCACAAACTTCATGTGATCCCAATATGGGAATTTTGCTAGATTCAAAAAGTGTAGCGATTAAAAAAACATAAAGCCTATGGCTTACAGCCTAAAGTATTTAACGGTTCTTTTCAGAACAAACACATTCGCTATCTTACATGTATTCATCCAAAGAATACGCCTTTACTTTTTCATAAAGGCAAAATTCATATCCGTTTTATAGATTCGTACACCATAGCCTTCGATCGTGTCATTCCAAGATTTGTTTTCAGAAACCTCCAAGGTTTTGTTTGTATCTACGTTTAAAACTTTACTGACGTTTCCTTTATACACATCCGCAACAGAAAACTGAGCATTAGAAACCGCTTGTGCTCGGGTGTTTACCGCAATAATATAGATTTCCTTATCCACCAATTTAAGTGCATATTTTATGGGATTTTCGGTTTTATTCGTTTTTACAGTCAGGTAAGTTGGGTTTATTGATGTTAAGCTCGTCAAAATAGCCTGTCTGTTTTTCAACTCCGAAGATACATTTTTAACCGTATTCCAAATGGCTAATCCACTTGGCTTATCTGTATTTTCAAAAGACAAACCCCAGAAAACAACACCCGTTGCTCCATGGATAATGGCATCATACACCATGTAACGCATTTCGTTGCGTGTAGGCGGAACATAGCTTTCGGGATTTTTAAAGGTTCCATTCAGAGAAGCCCATCCAAAACCTTGTAGCACCATCCAAACGGGTTTTTGTTGCACGTAGTTGACTTTAGACATATTTACCAAACGCTCCGTATGCTCACCTACTAAAAAAGCTCTGTGATTGTATCCTTGTCCATTCTTTGTGGTAGAATCGGGAAAAGGATAAATATCCTCGGAGATGATGTCGCAGCTTTCCAAGTATTCCTCTGGTCTACCGTAATGTTCTACGGAAGAAGTAAATGAGGGGCCTACATTTAACCAAACGGGTTTTTTCGAATTTTTCTTTACAAAATCGTATCCATTTATAAGCACTTGAGGGGTGGGACCAAACCAACTGGGTTCATCTGGGGCATGCCAGCAAATGGTTGAGGTATCGTTTTCGTATTTATTTAAAAAAGCTGTTAACTGTTGCTGAACATCTTTACCTTGATGTACCTCCATCAAAGAACGTCCTTTGATTTTAGGAATAGGTCTCGATACTTTAATTCCGTACTTGCTTTCAGACGAACTCATCATGAAATTGATACCTGCTTCTGCGGCTTCTTTCCAAATAGCATCATCGGTGCGTTTTGAAGGAAAATCATAAAGACCTATAGCAAAAAACGGCTTATTGTTGACAAACATAAACCTTCCTTTGGTCGACAGTTCGGGATTTGTTTGAGATAATGCAAGCTGTAAAGAGCCAAGAAATATTAAAATTAGATGAGTAAATCGCATATTTTTTTAATTAAGAATATGAAACTAAGAAAAATAAATTCTAGGGACATGATGCAATAGTGATATAAAAAATATTATATCTAAAATACGTAAAATTACATCGAAATAGTAATATAAAACGCATGAATAATACTATTGTATAATTACTGGTTTTGTGTTTTAATTATACCTTTTTTTAATAAACCTTTTCAATTTTAATAACAAAATTTCTAACTATGAAAAAATTAATTTTAACGATCGCGTTCTTCACGTTTTGTCTTTACGACCTTGCGTATGCATCCAAGGTGACTGCTTCTTCGTATGGGTATAATAGCACAGATGCCACCACTCAATTGGCCAGTGCTTTTTCTCAAGATGTTGATACACTAATCATTGACAATCCAGGTGTATGGATTACGGGGCCTGTAACCGTTTCAAATCGAACCGGCTATGTGATTATTTTTAGACGAGGGGCTATTCTCAGGGCCAAGACAGGTTATACCAGTAATCAAAGTCTACTAAAGTTTACTAACTGCACCAATATTACAATTGTTGGTTGGGGTGGTGAACTAAAAATGAATAAAGGAGATGGAGAAACATATGGTGAGGGGGATCAATTCAGACATTGCTTGTTTATTAATGGCTGTACCAATGTCAAGGTTAAGGGTCTCAAAATTACGGGCTCTGGCGGGGATGGTATAAGTGTAGGACCTTATTCTACAGGATCAAATTCCGACCAAGTTACGATTACGGGATGCACGATCAGCAATCACAATCGGCAGGGTATTTCGGTTACAGCTTGTACCAATTTTTTGATAGAACACTGTGAGATTTTTAGTATTAATGGAACGGATCCTTCTTGTGGAATTGATCTTGAACCTTATTCAAGTAGTCATAAGATAAGAGGGTCAGTTCGCAATGTTCGAATTGCCAATTGTACCGGTTATGGAATCACCTTAGGGGTAGGAGAATCAAATCAGCAAGACCATGATGTGACAGTAGAAGATGTATATGTGGACAATTGTATACGTGGAGGGTTGAGAGTAGTAGATGGATATTTCAGTGATGCAAATGGAGCCAATACGGATGTTGACTTATGCGATGGTACCGTAGTCTTTAGGAGAGTCTATACCCGCAATTGTCCTGGACCTGGACTTTACATTAAAAAACCTGCCAACAGATTGGCAACATCTTTTATCAATTGTGTTTGGGAAAATTGTAACAATAACACTAGTAATCCAACACATTATGGTTTAGTCGAAGAAACTGCCGTTAAGAATGGTATTAGAATTGGACCTTTTGATTTCGTGCATTACTTTGCTGTACCACAAAGCATTCCTGAACGACAGTATTTAGCTGAAAATATACAATCGGGTGGCGTAACCTTTACGACTTGCTCAATTTGGGATGATGAAGATAGACCTTGGTTGTATTTTTTTGGTCAACGTACCGTAAATGGCAAAGACTACATGCAGTCTTTAGCAAACGTTACGGGGAGTATAGCTTTAATAAATTCCACTTCAGGTACAAACAAAGCTATTTATGTTTCTACTGGTTTAACGAGCAACGTAACAGTAACTAAGACTGATTTTTCCACTTTTCCGTCTACAACAATTAATTTCTCTACCAATGACAATTCTTCAGCGGAGAATTCAACTAATGATGGAATCATGAGAATGACTCGTACTGCTAGTAATACGAGTTGGCCTATTCCCATCAAATACAGCGTTTCTGGAACGGCAAGTAATCGACTTGACTATGCTTATATCAATACAGCCAAAATTATTACCTCAGCTTCTACTACTGCAGATGTATTGATCAATGCCTTAGCGGATGATGTATCAGAAAGTACGGAATCGTCCACCATTACATTAGTATCTAATTCAAGATTTTATACAGATGGCAGCACCAAAACCTCTACTGTCAACATTACCAATAGTGCTTCAGCATATGCAAGGGTATCTGTTGAAGAAGAAGTGCCACAAA
>JBOFGX010000097.1:0-2863 GCA_051649345.1 Leadbetterella sp.
TGGTGTATCCATTACCCAAAATACAGGTGCACCTGGATCAGGGATGAGTTTCCAGATTCGTGGTGTAAGTTCGATTACTGGATCATCACAACCACTTTATGTCATTGACGGTTTTCCAGTTGAGTCGGGCTTCGGAACCTCAGGTGCTACTGCTTTTGTTAGTGGTGACAACACAAGATCCGCTCCTCCTGCCAATCCTATTGCTTCTCTAAATCCCAATGATATAGAGTCTATAGAAATCTTAAAAGATGCTTCTTCTACGGCTATTTATGGATCAAGGGGGGCAAATGGTGTAGTTATCATAACTACTAAAAAAGGAAAGGTAAAAAAAGATCAAATCAATTACTCGTTTAGAGTAGATAATAGCACATTAAGAAAGAAAATAGACGTACTATCTACTGATGAGTTTGTACAGTATGCCAACGAAGCTCGTAGAAACAACAATCAATCACCCGCATTTGATTCGTTAGCTATTGTCAACATTGGAGGGGTCAACACCAATTGGCAAGATTTGATTTATCAAGATTCGCAATCCTACGAACACAATTTATCATTTTCTGGTGGCGATGATCGTACCCAATTTATGGTATCAGGAAATTACTTAAATAATGTTGGAATCGTCAAAAACTCGTATTATAATAGAGGTGGACTACGAGCGAATATCATGCGAAACATAAGTCCAAAAATCAAGTTAATCTCCAATATTTCTGGATCATTTAATGAGCAAAGAGCTGCACAACAGAGTAATCAAAGCGGATCTCTACAAGGATCGGTTGTACTAGGCTCTCTACTTTCTAGACCTATATTACAACCTTATGTGGGTGATACTGAAGATCCCGACTTGTCAGTAGAAAACAACCCACTTACAATAATTAATCTAGCCAAAAACTTACAAAAAAATCAAAGCATTTTAGCCAACTTAAAGGTTGAGTATAAGCCATTGAAATTTTTGACTTTATCTTCATCAGTGGGTACAAATTACAACAACTCTAAGCGAGATTCATTTCAACCTGTAGGGACAAGTCAAGGTACACAATCCAATGGATTTGCCTATCATGGAGAAAACCAAAACGTAAATTATCTGTGGGAAAATCTGGCTACTTTGAATTATGGGTTTAAAAATAAAGATAGGCTGAGTGCAGTCGCTGGATATACATTTCAGAAGTTTTTGTCTGATGGTTTTGGTGTAAGCGTGCAAAATTTCGCAGCACAAAATCTAGGATACAACCAATGGCAGCTTGGAGATCCTACTCGTTCAAATTATGCACCCACTACCAGGCAAACCACAGGCTTGTCCTCTTTTTTAGCTCGAGCAAATTACTCTCTTAAGGATAGATATCTCTTTACACTTACAGGCAGAGCGGATGGTTCGTCTAGGCTTTCGTCTAAAAATAGGTGGTCTTATTTCCCTTCTGCAGCAATTGCTTGGAATGTCCACAATGAATCATTCTTTAAAAAACTATCGACACCAATTTCTGAGTTGAAGATACGATATAGTTCAGGTCTTACAGGTAATCAAAATATTGGAATTTACGCTACGCAAAGTAGAGTAATTGCAGAAGGCGGCGTAATAAACCAAGCGAGAGGTAATACATTAGGTCAAAGTACACTTGCATATGAAGACGCTAACTGGGAGATTACACAGCAAAGCAACTTTGGGGTTGATTTGGGGTTCGTAAAGAATAGAATCAAGTTAGGTTATGAGTATTACGTGAGGAATACAAGGGATATGATTATCAATCTTACGATACCCGCTTCTACAGGTTTTTTAAACTATAATGGTAATATTGGTAAGGTACAAAACAAGGGTAATGAATTTAACTTAAATGCATCTATTCTTGAAAAGACCCTCAAGTGGAATCTAAGTGCAAACTATTCACGGAATAGAAATAGGGTAACTGAATTACCAGATAAGGTTATACTTTATGGGGAAAATTTTTATGCTCAGTATGGATTGCAGCAACCCATAAATTTAGCAAGAGTGGGATATCCAATTGGTTCTTTCTTTGGGTATAAACATATTGGTATCTATCAAAACGCTGAAGAGATTAAGAATGGACCAACGCCTATTCTAGCCACAGTTGCTCCTGGTGATTTTAAATATGAGGACATAAGTGGCCCAGAAGGCAAGCCAGACGGAAAAATCACAGCTGATGATCGTACTGTAATTGGGAATCCCCTTCCCGATTTTACTTTTGGTGTGAATAACGATTTTAGATATAAAAGTCTAGGGGTTACTATTTTTTTAATGGGTAATATTGGTCAAGAAGTAGCAAACCTCAATAGATTCGCTACAGATGGGCTCAATTATCTAACATTTGCCAACGTGAGTCGTGAAGCCTATGCTGGCAGATGGACTGGTGAAGGTACATCAAACTATTACCCAGCTCCTAGAAGTATAGTTTCGCCGTCATATACTTCAATGAGCTCGTTTTTGATTGAAGACGCATCTTTTGTAAGATTAAAGAATGTTACAATCTCCTATGATCTTCCAGTAAAACGATTAAAGTATTTTCGATCTATCAAAGTATATGCTACAGGTACTAATCTAATCACCTGGACAGAGTACAAAGGCTATGACCCAGAGGTAAATGCACAAGTAAATACAGGTAATTCTAATGCACTTACTGCAGGGATAGATTTGGGTACAATACCTTTGTTTAGAACATATTCGGCTGGATTTAACCTTGGATTTTAATCAATACAATTATGAAAAATTTTAATAAATATATTCTATCTATTCTAGTGCTTTTGGGATCTTCTTGTAGCTTGGAACAAGAATATCTTGATAGTTTAACTACCACTAATGCTCTTAAGTCTGAAACAGACCTTATTAATTTCACGAATGGTGTATATCAAAGGC
>JBOFGX010000098.1:0-2581 GCA_051649345.1 Leadbetterella sp.
AATCAAAATAATCGTAGTGAACTCTACGTGTACCGAGAAGGGTTCCCGTTATTTTTTTAGAAATAATGTGTGACCAGTTTAAAGAAAGTAGATTAGAAGCTACTTCTTCATATTGCTGATAGCTACTATTTGAGTAAAAATTTGCTGCCCCAAATTCATTATCAAACATGCCAAAGCTCATATGGAATTCTCCAGTTTTATAAGCCACGCCTCCTTTGGCGTTGAATGCCCATTTATCGTATTTTGTTGTGCCATCTGCCAGAAATCCTTTTGAGCTAGATTTGTCAAAAAACGTTTGCAGGTAAAGTTTCTTGGGTTTTAGGTATAAATCCGTGCCTACCATATAGTTGAGGAGTTTATGGTCGCCAACAGATCCATTTAGGTGCAGTTTAGATTCGGTGACTTTCTTGGTAATAATGTTGATTACACCTGAGAAGGCATTGGGGCCTAGCGTTCTGGAAGCCCCTCCTTGTAGGATTTCTATTTTTTCTATTTGTTGAATGCTAATCGGAAAATTGATCGCATGATGTCCCGTCTGCGGGTCATTTACTTTTATGCCATCGATCATAATGAGTGTTTGATCATAATGTCCACCTCGAATACTGATATCTGCTTGCACTCCTTGTGAGGATCGAGAGCGAACATCCACATTCAGAGCATACTGGAGTAAAGCATCTATGGTTCTAGCAGGTGAAGCTTCAATTGTTTTTTTGTCAATGATAAAAACATTTCTACCTGTAGAACGAATGTCTTGACGGATAATATTGGATGTGACAATTACTTCTTCCAGATCTTTGGAAGTATCAATGGAGGCAATAGGAAAAGAAAATATAAAAGATAAAAAAAATACCATACTAATTGAGAATAAATTTGTAAAATTAAATAATTATATAAATATTAATTTATTACAAAATTTCAATTTCTTCGGGAGTTTTTCGTAAGGCAGAGATATCTATTTTTCCGGCTATGTTTCGTGGGAAATTTTCAAGGATGTATATAAAGTTGGGAAGTTTTGCGGATGGTAAATTTTGCAATAGGTGCCTATGAAGCACTTTGGAAGTCATAGCTTGCGAAACCTCAGCCCAAAGTACAATTTTATGATGGATTTCTGGATGAGGCAATACCAAAGCATTTTTCACGAAAGGATGTATAAGACTTGCCTGTTCAATTTCTTGGGCGAATATATTTAAACCCCTTCTATTAAACATTCTCCCTTCTCTTCCTAATACAATTAGAAAACCGTTTTCATCTACTTCTCCTAGGTCATTTACTGTGTTTTGATTACGATATTCTGGAGAAATGTAAGGGCTATCTACACATATTTTGTTTTCTTGTACGCTGATTTTTACTTGGGGAAATGCTTTGCCGACAGATTGCGGATGATTGAGGATGTCTTGATTTTGAATATAGGATATATGGCCAAGTTCAGCAGCTCCATAATACTCCGTTAGGATAGCGTTTGGATAAAGACCCATCAGCTTTGCAGCCAGATCCACAGGTAACTTTTCACCAGCAGAAATTAATGATCCTAGATTCGTATTTTGTATTCCGTTTGAGGCAAGTAATTCGTAATGAGAGGGAACTAAAAAAATAGAACTTACATTGTTGTTTTCAATAGTTTTACTCCAGTTAGTAGCGTTTTGTAGTGATTCTAAAACAACCGTACAGCCTTGCCAAATACCATGCAATAAGGTGTTGAGATTAGCAGAGTAAGCCAATGCATCTAAAACAAATACAATGTCTGTTGAGGATATCCCAAAAACCGAACTCATATGTGGGAATGCAGAAAACCAACTTTGGTAATCCTTCCAGATCACCTTGCTTTCCCCGGTAGTACCGGAGCTTAATACCCCCAAAAAATGAGTCGATGTAGTAATTTTCGCCTTATTTGATTCAGCGTTATTCTTTTGGATTATTAAATCATCTGAAAAAACATAGCCCTTGGTGCTGTACGTTTCTTTGAGAGTATCGTGCAAACGCCCTCCTCCGTAAATCACTCTTTTGCCAGCATACATGGCAGCCAGAAGGTCTAAAAAATTATCTAATTCAGAAGATTTATTAAGAATGATTTCCTCTTGAATATGTGCAAATTGGTTTGCTTTTTCAGTAGCTATTGTCTTGAGAGTACCATAAGATAGCCTATAGTCCTTATAGATTAAGGCTATTTTGTCAGGTTCTATATGATCAAAACGCTCAAGTAACATTTATAACTTTTCGATTAGCATACCGCTTACTTGACCCCCAGCTCCAGGAAGTGTTATCCATCCTTTTTGTTTAGGCTGCAAAGCTGCCAGTAAATGTATGAAATTAATGGTTCCTGTAGCTCCAAACGGGTGTCCGTAAGCTAAAATCCCACCCATTTGATTAATTTTTTCTTTAGAAATTCCAAATTCTCTTTGGAAGGCGAGGGCATTTACAGCAAAAGAATCGCCTACTTCAAAAGCGTCAATTTCTTCGATTTGAATGTTTGTAGTCTCTAACAACTGTCGCATTAGAAGAATAACACCTTCTTGAGATTCTGAGGGATCTGATCCCATGTGTAAAGAATGTAAAATTTTTGCTTTGGCATTTGTAGAATGAG
>JBOFGX010000099.1:0-11631 GCA_051649345.1 Leadbetterella sp.
GAAACGGCCTATTATAGCGATGTTGCCGCTAGTGACTGGAGCTGGGGAGCTTTATTGTTTGACGCAGACAATGATCGCAAAAATGATATTTATGTTTGCAACGGTATTCATCACGATGTGATCGATCAGGATTTTATTGACTTTTTTGCAGACGAAGTCAACCAAAAAATGGCTTTATCAGGACAAAAAGAAAAGTATGAAAACATCATCAAAAACATGCCTTCGCGACCGATAGTAAATCAGTTTTTTCACAACAAAGGTGATTTTCGTTTTGATGAAGAAGGGGAAACATTTGGTTTTACGAAAGGCTCTTTCTCTAACGGTGCTGCCTATGGCGATTTGGACAATGATGGGGATTTGGACTTGGTTGTCAACAACGTAAATCAGGACTGTTACGTCTATAAGAATACGATTGAAAAAGAGAAAAATAACTTCCTAAAAATTGAAGTAAAAGGGCCTCCCCAAAATACATTTGGGATAGGTACCACACTAAAACTCTATCTAAATTCTGGTGAAATTCTGACCAAAACGATTCATTGTGCACGGGGATTTCAGAGCTCATCCGAATATCCAGTTTTGTTTGGACTGGGAAAAGATGTCAAGATCGATTCTTTAAACGTCTTTTGGCCCAATGACAAAATAAAAACACTCAAAACTGTCAAATCAAATACAAAAATAAACATCGTATATGCAGAAACTGATCCTAAAGTGATCGACAATAAACCCTTGGATTTAGCATTTTTTACACCTAAATCAAGCAATTTAGATACAACTTATCAAAATGAATACGCTGACTTTTATTTTGAAAAAAATATACCTTTTCGGGTTTCCAATGAAGGCCTCAAAACAGCCCAAGCCGATGTAAACGGAGATGGCAAGGTGGATTTGTTTGTATGCGGAGCACGGGATCAAGCCTCTAAATTGTATCTACAAAGCACAAACGGCTTTGTATTAAAAGAAAACAAAGAGTTTCAGAATGCTGCTTTTTTTGAAGACACATATGCTGTATTTTTTGATGCGGATAAAGACGGTGATCAAGATCTTTATGTGGCCACGGGAGGAAATGAAAACGCATACGACGAGCGTTTGTATGTAGATAGATTATATACAAATGACGGGAAAGGAAATTTTACAATCACTATAGGTGCAGTTCCCTATTTAGGATACAATATTGGCGTTTTATGTCCCAAGGATATAGACTCAGACGGTGATTTGGATGTATTTGTAGGTGCACGATCGTATCCTAAGGAATATGGTAAACTTCCTACTAGTTTTATTCTCAAAAACGATGGAAAAGGAAATTTTCAAATAGCACAAGAAATTCCAAACAAAGGTCTTATTCGGGATGCTGTTTGGAAAGATTTAGACGGTGATAAGATCGAAGAATTAATTGTAGTTGGTGATTGGCAATATCCGCAAGTCTTCAAGATAAAAAACAAGAAGGTAGTCGAAAATGAAACAAATCTTACTTCTTATTCTGGTTTTTGGTCAAGCGTAAAAGCCGAGGATCTCGATGCAGATGGAGATATGGATTTGGTATTGGGAAATATTGGCCAGAATTTAAACTTGCATGCAAGCAATGAATCCCCTTTAAAGTTGTTTGTTGGGGATTTTGACAAAAATCAAATGCTCGATAAAATTTTCACAAAAACAGCGTTTAAAAACGACTCTCCGTATTTCCTTAAACGAGAAATGATGGAGCAGTTTCCTATTCTTAAAAAAACGAGTCTAAAGCATAGTGAATACGCTGAAAAAAGTATTTATGACTTGTTTGAAAGATCAACCTTAGAAGCGGAAACTATCCTAGAAACAAATTATCTTAAATCCTGTGTGGCTTTAAATGATGGAAAAGGGAATTTCCAAATCATAGAATTACCTTTTCAAGCTCAATGGTCAAACGTAAGTTCTTTGGTTTTATGGGACATAAACAAGGATAAAAAACTAGATATCATTTGTGGGGGGAATTCAGATGACTTGATCCCTCAAATTGGCCGATTAGATGCTTGCAAGGGTCGTGTATTTATCAATAAAGGGAAAGGGGTCTTTCAGTATATCCCCAATTTGCGATCTGGCTTATATTTCAAAGGTTCGATCCGAGATTTGCAGGTTATAAATCTTGAAAATGTACCCACGCTTATTGCTACAGCTATCAACCAAGAACCACAGCTATATACCCTAAACAATCTAAAGAAATGAAACTTTGGGGTTTTTTATTCAGTCTTTTATGGATATTAGGATGTAAAAAATCCGTAGAAAAACCTCTTTTCTCTGTTCGAAAAGACACGGGATTGGATTTTGTAAATTCTTTGAAATCAGATTCTAATCTCAATATCTTCAATTATATGTACTTTTATAATGGGGGTGGAGTTGGCTCGGGAGATTTCAATAAAGATGGACTACCCGATTTGGTATTTACGGCTAATCAATCCAACAACCACCTTTATATCAACAAGGGAAACCTAAAGTTTGAAGATATTACCAGTGAATCTGGGTTTGTTGCACCAGCAGGTTGGTCTTCCGGGGTTAGTGTTATAGATATCAATCAGGACGGAATGCTAGATTTGTATATTAGTAGAGTGGGAAAATTTGAGACCCTAGAGGGTCATAATCTTCTCTTTGTTTGTAAAAATATAGACACTAAAGGGATTCCTCATTTTGAAGAAAAATCAAAAGAGTACGGATTGGATTTGATAGGTTTTGGTACACAAGCAGCATTTTTTGATCAAGATGAAGATGGTGATTTGGATTTTTATCAATTGAATCATAGTGTGCATCAAAACGGCACTTTTGGACATCGGGATAAGTTTTTAGGCACCTATCATCCTTTGGCAGGTGATCGTTATTTTGAGAATCAAGGCGGGAAATATGTTGAAAAAACTGTAGAAATAGGAATTAATAGCTCTGCTATAGGTTATGGTTTGGGTATTGCCCTTGGCGATGTGAATCTAGACGGCAAACCAGATATGTATATCGGTAATGATTTTCATGAAAATGATTATTTATACATAAATCAAGGACGAGGAAAGTTCAAAGATGAGCTTATGCAAAGAATAGATCACACCAGCCGGTTTACGATGGGTGTAGATATTACAGATCTCAATAATGATATTTTCCCAGAAATATTTACATTGGACATGCTTCCCTATGATCCTAAAATACTAAAAAGATCCGAAGGGGAAGATGTGTTTTATAATTTTAAATTCAAGCTAGCCCAAGGGTACAATCCGCAGTTTGCAAGAAACAACCTTCAAGTCAATCACCAAGGGGGATATTTCAGTGAAATAGGTATGTATAGTGGAATTCATGCCACAGATTGGTCTTGGTCCACCTTGCTATTTGATTTTGATCATGACGGGAAGAAAGACGTTTTTATATCCAATGGCATAAATAAGAGGATGAATGATCTCGATTATATAAATTTTGTATCGAGTGATGAAATTCAAAACAAAATAGCGAAAAACGAATTTAATGAATCCGATAAATCCTTGATTGATCTTTTGCCAGAAATAAAAATCCCTAATAAGTTTTATCAGAATGGAAACGAACTAAAATTTACAGATATAGCTGGTCAGATCGAAGGCAATGAAAATTCATTTTCGAATGGATGTATTTCGCTGGATTTAGACAAGGATGGAGACTTGGACATTGTTACTAACAATATCAATCAAGCTTGTTTTTTATATGAGAACCATACAAATTCTCTTTATCCTCAACGTACCTCGTTTAAAATTACTCTCAAGGGATCAGAACTAAATAAGAATGCCATAGGAGCTAAATGTGTGATATTTGCAGGGGGGCAAAAATTCTATCAAGAGAAATTTCCCGTTCGAGGATTTTTATCTTCATCAGAAGAGGATATGGTTTTTGGAATTAATAATAACAAGCCTGATTCTATCTGGGTCATTTGGCCCGACAATACATATACGGTTTCGAAAGCCCCGACCTCTGAAAATCAGCTTCAATTTGTCTATAAAAAGGGTCTACCCAAGTTTAATTATGAGCGTTTGAAGCCTGAAACGCTAGATTTCAAAAACATAAGCAAAGAAGTGGGTTTAGAAATTGTACATGAAGAGAATGATTTCAACGAATTTGATAGAGATGCACTTATTCCCAATATGATGTCTTCAGAGGGCCCCGCGTTAGCTGTAGGAGATGTAAATGGGGATGGTAGGGAAGACGTATTTTTTGGAGGATCTAGATCTAAACCCGGAAGGCTATTTATTCAAAGTAAAGCTGGAAAATTTATCAATCTAGCTTCTCCAGGGATCAAATCCGATAGTTCCTATGAAGATATAGATGCACAATTTGTAGATATAGATAAAGATAAGGATTTGGATTTAATTGTGGCATCGGGAGGGAGCGAGTTTCCAGACAAACACGAGAATTTAGTCCCTAGACTTTATAAAAATGATGGTAAAGGTAATTTTCTTAAAGAAGGAAATGCATTTTCAGGTATTACCATTAATGCTCAATCAATCGCTTTAGAAGACATCAACAAAGACGGATTTCCTGATGTGTTTCTGGGTGCACGATGCAAATCTTGGTTTTATGGTGAAGTCCCCGACTCGTATTTACTCTTGAACAATGGGAAAGGACAATTTCTGGATGTGACACAAAAATATAGCTCTGAATTAAAAAAAATAGGCTTTGTAAAAGATGCCCTTTGGCAGGATATAAATTCGGACGGGAAAAATGAACTCATTATTGCTACAGAGTGGGACGGTATTTTTTCATTTACATGGAAAGATAAAAAACTACAAAAATCATATTTAACACCTGCAAAGGGGTGGTGGAATTGTATCATTCCTATGGATATTGACAAGGATCAAGATGTTGACTTTATATGTGGTAATATGGGTCAAAACTCACGATTACAAGCTTCCAATGAAGAGCCCGTAAGTATGTACATCAACGACTTCGACAAAAATGAGCGTCTCGATCATATTCTCACCTATTATTTGCTGGGCAATGAAACCGTTTTTGCTGACAAAAGAGAATTAGAAAAGCAATTGCCTTATTTAAAAAAGAAATACATTGAGGCACGAAAATTTGCAAATGCAAGCGTGAATGAAATAGTGGGAGCCTCATTTTCTGATGCAAAAGTCTGGAAAGCGAATACGTTTTCAAACGTAGTTTTAGTAAATGATGGAAAAGGTAGTTTTATTCAAAAAGATCTTCCAGGATTTGCCCAAAGAGCTTTATATAAAACAGGACATGTAGTGGATGTGAATAAAGATGGGTACTCAGATCTAATGATGTTGGGGAATTTTTATGAGTGTAACATCCAAATGGGGCTTTTTGATAGTGATTATATTCAGGTGTGGATAAACGATAGAAGAGGAGGATTTTATCCCAAGGCTGTTGGCAATGTTCCCATCAAAGGGCAGTTTAGAAAAGTAAAAGAGATAGAAATTCAAGGTAAAACAAGGATTATTGCAGTAAGAAACAATGATAAGGCTATTGTTTTAGCATTTGAATAGCATTTACACGAACCTATTGAAACCTGAAATTGTAAGCCAAGGAAACAATGGGAGCTCCGAAAACTTGTAGTTTGTAAGCCCTTACACGTTCATCTTCTGTCTTAAAAAATATTGAATATGCATTTTTTCTCGCATATACATTATATATCGAAAACGACCAGTCACCTGTATATCTGCTTTTTTTCATGGATGGATTGTAGATATTCCATGAGAAATCTAAACGATGGTAAGTAGGTACGCGTTCATTGTTCCTTTCATTATAGAAAGGGTAAAAATTATTTTGATATGAAATAAACCCTAGGGGCTGAGTATATGGCCTACCCGAACTCAGCACAAAATTGAAATCGAACGAGTTATGCTCGTCTACTGTAAAATCGAGTGATGTGTTGAAGGAATGCGGGCGATCATAATTAGCTCTATATGGGTTTCCGCTGTTAATTCGATCTGCTGGGATATCCGTTTGGTAAACTTGATTTATTGCTCTAGCATAGGTATAATTTGCCCAAAACTTAAAATTCCCTTTCTTCTTGGAGAGCATAAATTCCATTCCATATGCTCTTCCTACACCTTGAACAAGCTGCGTTTCTGGGTAGGGCTGAAGCAAAAAGTCTGCTCCAGGCTTGTAATCAGCAATATTTTGTGACAGGCGGTAATATACTTCAGATGAAAATTCAAATATGGCGGAATTAAATGTTCGGTAGTATCCAGCACTCCATAAATAGCTAATTTGTGGCTTTATGTGTTGGTCAGAGGTTTTCCAACGCGATGTTGGAATCGGTGTTGTTGTGTTCGAAACAATCTGTATATATTGACGCATGGTATTGAAGCCTATTTTAAAAATATCGCCCCGTCTATTGAGATATTTTATACCTATTCGAGGCTCTAAGCCTGAATATGGCGAGAAAAATTGTCCTTTTGAGTAGGAAATAGAATCTATGAAACTAATGTCGTCTTTAGCCTCACCAGGGGTGTATATTCGAGAAGTAAAAGGCCCCAACTGACCAAAATAAGAGTACCGAAGACCTGTGGATATCGAAAATCGCTTAGAGAAATTAACTTCATAATCAGCAAAAACAGCTGATTCAAGTGATTTTTCGACGGGTAAGGTTTGTGGGTTTACGGTATTATTAACACCAGGAGAAATACTACCAGGGGATATAGTATAGTGGCAGAAACTAAGGCCTACTTCAAGCGTTTTTTTCTCAGTTTCATAATTATAGTTGATTTTACCCTGCCTCTGTAGCACTCCCGAATTCAAGCGTACTTTGTTATCGTTTTCAGTTTCTATTGTACCAATTGTGGGAGTATAATTAGCATACACAAATTGGGTCGAAATATCTGAATTTGGAGAAAGAACACGAACCCATTTATTTGAAGAATTAAATGTCTCATGCTCAAAAAACGTAGCATATCCAATTACATTCGGAAGGGTCGCTAATAAATTGGTTTGAAAGTAGTCCTGACTAAAAAAATTAGTAGAAGTAAACGTATTCTTGTCGTTTATACGCCAAAGCAATTTACCCAATGTTTCATTAAAGGAAGTTTTTACATCCTCAAACTGATCCGATACTTTTGGTAAAATAAAATCCGAATAAGAAGCTCGTGTAGAAACTAAAATGGCAAGTTTATTCTTCACAATAGGTGTTTCTATTTGAAGCTTACCTGTTATAAAACTTACACCCCCATGAATTTGTATTTTTTCTAGATCAGGGTTACGAATGGCAATATCAATAACGGATGCAGATCGGCTACCGAATCGAGCAGGGACATTTCCTTTGTATAAATCGATTGACCGAATAGCATCAGGAGGCAAGACAGAAAACAGGCCAAACATATGGGTTGGATTGAATATGGGAGCATCATCTACAAGAAGTAGATTTTGATCCGTAGTTCCTCCGCGAATATTCACACCATTAGAAGCTTCTCCAACACTAGACACTCCCGGTAGCATTTGTATGCTTCTCAGAAAATCCACCTCTCCAAAAGCTGCCGGTATTTTTTTGAGGGTCTTAATATCGATTGTACTAACTCCAAGCAAAGGCTTTCTGAAATTGTTTTCACTCGATTTAGCACTAATAATCACCTGCTCAAGTTCTTTGGCTACGGGTTTCAAGAATATTATTGTAGTATCCTTTTTGGATAACTTGCTCGATTCAAGCCAAACGGGAACATAGCCTAAATATTTAACAGAAATAATATTTTCTTCCTTGATATTAGGAATAGACACAAGTCCTTCTTTATCAGACAAATATCCTTGTGCCTTTCTTTTGTAATCCACAACGACAGATGCATTTTCTAAAGGCTTTTGCGTATAATTATCTCGGATCCTTAAGTTCAGATTCTGAGCAAGTGTTTCAAGATTTAGGAGTATAAAGAATAGAAGTAGTATATTTTTCATAGGCATCAATTAAAATCCAAACCGCCACCCAATGGGGGCTATGGAGGTACGAGCTTTAGAATTTGTACAGTTACCATAAGGTATAGGTCTATTTGTCCCAACCTCAAGAATAGGATCTCTACGATTTTGAATTTTGAAAAGTTGGTCTCTACCTACATTATCTCCCACGTTTTTCCGTTCTAAGAAATACCTGTACACATCGGCACTCGCTGCCGAGAAATATCCCATTACGAGTTCTTTAGGTTTATCAACAATCTGTACATTTCCTTGAATAGGTGCTGGAGGCGTGTCTGCCAAAGTACCTGTATTGACAGACTGGTCTTTGAGTAGCTGTAAATATCTAAATTGATTAGGCGTAATCGAAAACTGATAAACATAGATCATAACTGGATTACTTTGATAGACTGGATAGTTACAGATTTGTTTCCTTTTCTGGGGTAATCCATTAATATATTTATCCGTCAAAACATCAATTTGATTACTTTCTAATATATCCCAACAGATGGCTCTGCATTCGTAATCAAAAAAACTACCTTGTATGAGTTCTCGATCAGGATCACAATTTTGTGTTGTTCCATTTAAGTACGACTGTTTACATGACTTGCATATTTTTTGGGTTTCGAATGACGTCCATTTCCATTGATAGAAGTTCGTTTGATTGCTTGGGTCAACAAAATCTACATATACATCTGTAGTTGGAAACTTCCCACTTTTATAGTTTTTATCGTCAACTTCCTTTATATTGAAATCATCGTAAATAGCGTCAAATAGTACCGCAGCGGGCATTTTTTCATCCGAAGACTGTAATTGTTGCCCATCTGGTAATCGTACTTTAAGTTTATATGTATTGCCTTCCGTACCTATAAATCCAAAGGGGGCAGTATAATTTCCAGGGCTAGTTTCTTCAAAACGAATTTCCTTTGAATTGTTTTCTACTATTATAACTTCGGCATTACTAACAACAGAAATATCATTTTTATTGGGGATTAGGGAGGACGTAAATTCTGAACTTTTAAAATTTGAAGAATCGGAGGTTTTAAACAGACTTATAAGAGACGGCTCATCAATAATGTTACTTACTCTTCCGTCTACAATATAATAGGAGTCTTTAGTACTAAACTCTACGTCAAAAGGATCTACACAGGATTGAAAAAACAGGAATAAGAAGTATAGTAAATACCTTTTCAAAGTTTTAGTTCTTATTATAGTTAAACACAATGAAATCCTAAAAGTTTTGAATTTGTTCGTATAAATAAAGAATACGTTTTCTTAACGCGTTTAAGAAAAAAATGAACTTTTGAATAATAAAAATTATCCCCAAATAAGATATCCAACCCCAATCAATATTCCCAACCAAATGGGTGTCAAGATGAGAGTACTTGCATACATGACAGAATCATAAAAAACTGTTTTTCTTAGCTTTTTATAAAGAAAAAAACTTGCCAGACGTATGACTGGAAAATTGATAATCCTAAAAACGTAGTACAATGGATTTTCCAGTACCCTGAATGGGGAAAGTTTCTGAAATCCAATACGTTTCAGCTCTTCTGTTAAGCGTGTATTGAAACTTGTTATGTAGGATATCTCGGTATGATTTAAATCGAAATCCTCACGGTACATAGGTTTACCCACTTGAACTCGTATCTCTTTGCCATATCCACTAAAAGAATTGTATGTAATGCCTATGGGTACAACTTGTAAGGGTATACCTGCTTGCCAAGTATCTTTGGCCATACGAGCGGTTCCTTTTTTGAGCGGGATCAATTGGGTTTGATGCGAGCACAATCCTTCACTAAAAATTAGTACGTGCTGATTTTTTTTATGAAGTTCCAGTACCTCATTAAACGTATCTTGGTTTTTTGTCATATTGACTTTTCCCTCAGAAATCCGAAAAATAGGTAGCATGGCAAACTTTCTTAGAAGCCAGTTAATTTTCGGGTTTTTGAATGCATCCCCTCGAGCCAAGGACCAAACGGGTTTGTCAAATGTACAGCACAAAACTATTGCATCCAAAAAGGAATTACTATGCGTACTGGCAAATAGGACGGGGCCTTCTTTTGGAATATTATGAAGATCGAGGAGCTCAATTTTTTTTGCAAATATTTTGAGTGTAAAACGTGCTATCTCTCGTACGGAATAATAAATGATCATTTACGCGTTTTAATTTTCGTCACAGTATATTGTCCAATCTGTGCTCCTACTTTTAGCCCTTCATTGCAGGCGGAGGTATAGTGTATTCCACCATACACCCTACTAACAGAGCATTCTTTAGCGGCATCACGAAAGGATTTGAATGAGCGTACCCCATGGTCATATTTCAGTTCAGTAGAGTCTGTAAAAGCAAAATTATCTCCTATAAGTGCAGTAAGAACCTCCGCAGACGCACTCGAAATCGTACTGTGACCCGAAGTATACTCTGGAAAAGGAGGTGTTTGTAGAAAAGGCTGCCACTTTTGATCTATTTCGGCATTTATGACCGTTTCGGGTCGTACTTTTTGTGTACTATACTTGGCATGCCAGCATGAAATAAACCCTTCAAACAATGCTAGAGATACATGCAGATAGGCATTTGCAGACTGAATGGAGGATGTGTTTTTGTTTTTACATACCGTTTTAGTAATAGCTATCCAATGGCCTGCAGGAGTCATTTTTTTGTTTGCGTAAGATACATGACCCTGTACATTCATGACAAAGGAGTTATCATCCCAAAACCAGGCTATATCTTTTTGTTCTTGGCTAAGATTTTTTACAATTTCATATACTTCTCTTACTTCTTTCTTGAAAGGGCTGCCTTCTTGTTTTTGATACAGGATCACGGGAGAGGGTTTAAACTGAGCCGCTGAGTCCATAACCAATGTTCTGATGGTCTGCCAATAAGGCTCCACAGCATCCGCGTAAGTAGGAGGAGTAGGCACCCAAAGATTAGATTTCACTTTCACAGAATACCGCAAACCTCGAGTTTGGGCGTAGTTATCTTTCTTGGAGTATGCAAGTACATGGTTGGCAATGGCCTCTCCAAAACTATTGGATCGATCAATAACATCATTCGGTAGTCCAGCATTCTCAAACTTCTCATATAGTTGTTTTTCAAATTCATCGTATTTGTCTACCGAGAAAGTAAGGGTTCGGGCAATGGTCATCATAGCCTTTGCAGATGCCAATGGATAGCAATACTCTTGTCCAGCTTCCGGCTTCGGAAAAGCTTCTAGACCGTTTAGCTGACCCGCAGTGGTTTGATATTCAGGGTAGCCAGGTACCATGGCTTCATATCCAGCAAGTGCCGTATAAGCATAAATCCGAGAGGAAACAGGTGGTGAAAAAATATCATGTATTATTACATCCGTAACCTTCTCCAATACAGCGTGATGTACATCTATGGATTCGATGGCCTTTTTGTTTTGGGGTTTTTTACAAGAAACTACAAAGAGTACTAATAAATAGAAAATAATGGTCTTTTGAATCATGAGGTCAAAAACAGGTACTGTATGTACAAAATTACGAAATTGTTGGATAGGTAATAGTAGAAAATATCAAATAGGGCTATTTCTAAATTAATAACTTTTTATATGTATAATTTGAAAACTATTTGCAGAAAGAATACGAAGGATTGATTTAGGTAAATATTCAACAGAATAGCGGGCTTAGAGCAAGGGAGAATTCGACCACCCCAAAATTATTGATCTAAAATGCTATCCTCAAGGTTATTCTTAGCATCTTTTCCTTGAAGAATACTTACTATATCTCGGATATTGT